>JALSKD010000053.1 GCA_026989015.1 Gammaproteobacteria bacterium | reverse complement strand
ATGAACGGATGGCTTCCAGCTCGCGCAGCCAGAACATACGCGGTGTGTAGGACTGGTAATAGGCGAACTGCCGCAGCGCCTCCAGCGGCCGTGACAGGCTGCGGTGCAGCAACCCGCCCAGCAGGAGCAGGATCAGCAAGGGCGGCAGGCCCAGTTGCAGCAACAGCTGGCTGTAATCCAGCTGGATGCGGGAGCGCATGTAGCCCGGATCCAGCAGGGCGTAAAGCCGCAGGTAGCGCGGCTGGTTGCCATCGAAATAGCGCACTTCGGCCTCATAGGCACGAACCGAATCCAGGTCCGGCAGCCGCCGGTCACTGACCAGCACCACCTGATCACGGCGGGGTACGCGGTCGATGGAAGGATCGCTGCTGAGCAGCACATGGCTGCCCTGGGCCAGCACCAGCGCTTCGATCGCATCGTTGGTGGCCGCTATGCGTTCGAAATAGGCCTTGAAATAATCCGCGCGTTCCGGCCGTTGCAAATCCTTGGACAGCAGATAAGCCGCCTCCGACAGGGTGGCGCGCAGGTTCTGATCCAGTACCTGGACCGTTTTTTCCTGCTGACGACCGAGTCCGTACCAGAAAAACAGGTTATAGGTCAGTATGCTGCCACCGATCAGCAACAGCAGATACTGACGGACACCCAGCCTCACAGCAGGTCTCCGGTCGGAAAGCCCTGTTCGCGCAATCGATGCTCCAGGTGCTCATCGAGTGGACGGTTGATCCACTCGATGCCGTTCAGGCCTTCCCTGAAGGCTTCAAGCCCCGGATTGCCAAGAAAATCGGCCACCACGGCATAGAATGCCTCGGGGTCGCGCTGCGCCACTTCGATCGCTGCATCCACCTTCCGCTTCAACTGTTGCAATTGCTCCCGATGCGACTTCAGTATCGGCTGGGCGGTGTACAGGGCATCGATGACCAGCAGGTCGGTATCGTTGCGGGTCGACGCCAGTTCGATGAACCCCTTGTCCTCCAGGCTCTGATTGTAGGGAAAATAGGTGACCACCAGGCTGGGGCGCCTCAGCATCCGCGCATCCAGGGTGGAGATTCGCCCCTGATCCTGATTGATGTAGCGGATGTCCAGTCCTTCCAGCCCCTGCGACCTGAGGAAATCACGCAACACCAGCGCATTGACCGAACCGACTTCGAGGTAGGCATCGACCGGTTCCCGGACCTGGCGCAGTTGGTCAAGGCTGCGGTTGCCCATCACCAGGTCGCCGCCGTTGGATCGATCGAACAGTATCACCGGTGTCAGCGAAGGATCGCGCGCATAGGCTTCGCCGAATTCGAACTGGGTGCCGGTAAAGGCTTCCGCCACCCCGGAACGGTAGAGTTGCAGGCTCTCGCCCAGCGAAACCACGGTGACCAGCTTGATGCCCAGCGGTGCGAGTTGTCCCTTTTGCCGCGCATAGTAGAGCGGCGCATAGCCAATCCAGCTGTTGGTGACGATCTTCAGCGGCGCACTGGGCGCGGACGATTCGCAGGCGGAAAGCATGACGCCCACAAAAAACAACACAAACAGGCGGATCATGAATCGGATTGGGGAGGTTCAGTGGGCCCGGAGGCGCCAGCAAAGCAAGACAGGATGAGCATGGGGTGAATCAGGGCTGAGAAAAGCATCCATATAACCCATGTTCCGTGAAAATGTAAATGTATTTGCCAGTTTTACGGACGATCGGCAGCAAAAGCGGACGCCGTTCACGGTACGGCCGCTGCCGGCCGCCCCGGCACCCTACTCCCTAAGCTGCACCTGCTGGGCGGCCGCTACCGCCGCCATGTTGATCAGCCCGCGCACCGTGACCGAAGGCGTCATGATATGGCCCGGCAGATCGCAGCCCATCAGGATCGGCCCGATGGTGACGCCGCCACCGATGGATTTCAGCACATTGGCGGTGATGTTACCGGCATCCAGACAGGGCATGACCAGCAGATTGGCGGTGCCGCTGAGGGTGGAATCCGGAAAACGCTCCTGACGCTTCAGTTCATTGAGCGCCGCATCGGCCTGCATCTCGCCGTCGATCTCCAGTTCCGGTGCCCGCTCGCGAATCAGTTGCAGGGCCTTTTGCATCACGCGCACCGTCTTGCCGCTTCGGTTGCCGAAATTGGAATGGGAGAGCAAGGCCACCCTGGGGCGGATGCCGAAGCGTTCAACCTCCAGCGAAGCGGCCAGAGTCATGCGGGCGATGTCTTCGGCATCCGGCTTCGGGTTGACCTGAGTGTCACAGATGAACAGCGGCCCGCTCTTGAGGATGTGCACATTGAGCGCGGCCACGCCCTCGCGATCGAACTGCCCGGATGCGGCGAGCAGGTGGTCCAGATGATGATCGAAACGGCCGATGGAACCGCAGATCAGGGTGTCCGCGTCGCCCAGCCGCACCATCATCGCCGCCTGCAGCGTGGTGGTGCTGCGGATCAGCGAACAGGCCTCGTCCCGCGTGACGCCGCGGCGTTTCATCAGTTGGTAATAGGCCTCGGCATAGCGTTCCTCGTCGATATCGTAGAGGATCTCGAATTCCTCGTCCTCGCGCAGATCCAGCGCCAGGTCGCGCAACTGCTGCTTGATGATGTCCGGTCGCCCCAGCAGCAGCGGATAGGCCATTCCTTCCTTCACCAGATTGTGCGCTGCCTGCAGCACCCTCGGGTTCTCGCCCTCGGCAAACACGATGCGGCAGCCGCTTCCCCGGATCCGCTCGAAGACCGGCTTCATGATCATGCCGGAGCGGTAGACGAAGCTGTTCAAGCGTTGCCGGTAGGCGTCCATATCGTCCAGAGGGCGGGAAGCCACCCCGCTGTCCATTGCCGCCTGCGCCACCGCACTGGCGATCTCGACGATCAGCCTCGGGTCGAAGGGCTTGGGAATCAGGTATTCCGGGCCGAAGCGCAGACTCTCGCCATCATAGGCGGAACGGACGATGTCCGAGTCACTGCCGGAACGGGCGAGCCGCGAGATGGCCTGCACGCAGGCGATCTTCATCTCGGCATTGATTTCGGTAGCACCCACATCGAGGGCACCGCGGAACAGGAACGGGAAGCACAGCACATTGTTGACCTGGTTGGGGTAGTCCGAACGGCCGGTGGCGATGATCACATCGTCACGCACCGCATGGGCGGCATCGGGACGGATCTCGGGCTCGGGATTCGCCAACGCGAATACAATGGGCCGTGGAGCCATGCGTGCCAGCATTTCCGGCTTGAGTACGCCGGCAGCCGACAGGCCGAGAAAGACATCGGCGCCCTCGATGGCTTCATCCAGACGGCGCAGCGGGGTATCCACAGCAAAGCGCGCCTTGTAGGGGTCCATGCCGGCCTCACGCCCCTCGTACACCACCCCGTTGAGGTCGGTGACGATGACCTGTTCCCGCTTCAGCCCCATCGTCAGCAGCAGGTCGAGGCAGGCCAGCGCGGCCGCGCCGGCACCGGAAGCCACAAGGCGTATCGAATCGAGGCGCTTGCCGGCCACTTCGAGCGCACTGGTCAGGGCCGCGGCAACGACGATCGCGGTGCCGTGCTGATCGTCGTGGAATACCGGGATACCGAGCCGTTCACGCAGGTATTCCTCGACGATGAAACAGTCCGGTGCCTTGATGTCTTCGAGATTGATTCCGCCAAAGGTCGGCTCCAGTCGCTCGATGGTCTGCGCCAGGCGCAGCGGATCCGGCTCGCGGATCTCGATATCGAACACATCGATATTGGCGAATTTCTTGAACAGCACCGCCTTGCCTTCCATCACCGGCTTGGCCGCCAGCGGGCCGATGTTGCCAAGGCCGAGCACCGCACTGCCGTTGCTGATCACCCCGACCAGATTGCCACGCGCGGTATATTCGGCCGCCTTCAGCGGGTCGGCTTCGATGTCCTTGCAGGGATGGGCCACCCCCGGGGAATAGGCCAGGGCCAGATCCAGCTGGGTGGCGAGCGGTGTGGTGGCCTCGATGGAGAGTTTGCCCGGCGTGGGCAGGCGGTGGTAGTCGAGGGCTTTTTGGCGGAAATCGTCGGTCATCGGGCGTGCGCTTAGAGGGGCAGAAACCCGAGTATAGAAAGGGGTTTGCGGGGCGCCTAATAACTTATGGGAAATAGCTAATAATCTTCATGATTCTTCTTTTAATTCAATATATTGAAGATTATTTCTAGAACCATTCGAGCAAAGCCATGCCGATACCGATGGCCGTGGTTCGGTGATTGAAATCGATCAGGCTCTCACCATAACCGCTGAATACCTGCAGGTGACAGCGCAGGCGGTTGAAACAGGGGTAGGACCAGTCGATGCGGACCGAGCCACGGGAGTCGGAGCCGTCCTTCAGGGAGTGACGGACCAGTGCCGCAATCTGATGCGAATTCCCCTTGCGGTGCACTACCAGCACTTCACCCCGGCCGACATAGTCGAGAATATCGGGGTTTTCGTCCTCGTCGGCCGAGGTTTCCGGCAAACGCCACCAGGGCCGCAGCAGGAACGCCCAGTCCGGTCTGTCGAAGCCGAGCGTCAGGATCACCCGGTTCCAGCTGCGCGACAGGGGTTCGCTGCGCCCGTTGGACTGGTGGTTGAAGCTGAGGCTGACCATACGCGCCGTATAGCTGCCGAGACGGAAATTCATGGCGTGTACCAGCATCAGCTCCGGCTCGTAGTTGGTCTCGCGAAAGGGCCGGGAGGCGTTGCTGTTGTAGATCTGCCAGTGCGATGACTGGGTGAAGCCGAACCACAGGTCGATGTTCTCGCCAAGCAGGTTGTCTTCCAGCTTGGTCTTGAAACTGAGTTGGAGCTTGGCCTCGCTGTAATCCAGGTCCAGTGGTGAAGTGACCGTTGTACGGGGGTTCCCGGAATCGGGCAGCGGATTGGGGTTGTTGCTGTAGAAGAGTGGCAGGAAGTAGACCGGCTTGTAGGGGCGGAGAATGAATTTGCCTAGGTTGTCGGTCAGTTCCCAGCGGTAGTTGAGCAGGGAGTAAACGCTGTCGTGCGACTCGGGATACCGCTGCTGCCAGTAGCCGAGTCGCGGGTCGACCGGCCGGTCTTCCTCGGTGCGGCCCTGGCGGTCATAGCAGGCCAGCCGCAGGGCATCGTTCTCGATCTTCCAGCACAGCTCCGGCTCTGGTTCCTGCGCCCGCGCCAATGGCGCTGCCAACAGCCACAACAGAACCGGCCACAACGCGCGGAGGATCGACACAAAGTTCACCGCAACCGAGGCTCAGAATTCGAATTCGGTTTCCTGCATCTCGCCGTTGCCGTCGATATTGACCGCCTTGACGCCAGGCAGGCGGTTGAGGATATAGGCCGCGTACATGATCAGGGACTTGCGGTTTTCATGATCGAAGGCGGTGAGGATGCGGTCGCAGACGATCTGACAGCGCTGCTCGACATTCGGGGAATCGACCCAGTCACGGCTCATCTGCCAGCCGCGGCTCATGTCCTTGTCGAGCATCGCAAAATAGTCTTCCGCGCCCTGGACGATGCTGTCCGGCACTTCGACGGGATAGTTTTGGTCTTCGATTCGTATATTCAGTATCATGGCTTTCAACCCTGAGGTTTCGGAAAGTACAGCATGTTAGCGACCATCGAGCACCTGATATCCGCAAAAAACCTGACTGAAATCAGGAAGCTGCTCGACCGCGCCCGCTTCGTCGACGGCAAGCTGTCGGCCGGCATGGTGGCGCGCCGGGTCAAAAACAACCAGGAAATGGATCCGCGCTCGGCCGACTTCAACCGGCTCAACGAACTGGTCATGGGCAACCTGGTACGCCACCCCAAATACAAGGCCGTGGCCTGGCCAAAACGGGTGGCCGCCCCCTTCTACGCCCGCTACGAGCCGGGCATGGAGTACGGCGAGCATGTGGACGACCCGGTGATGGGCCAGGGACAGGACCTGTACCGCACCGATGTATCCACCACCGTCTTCCTCAGCGACCCCGAAGACTACGAGGGCGGCGAACTGGTCATCATCGACACCTACGGCGAGCAACGCATCAAGCTGCCCGCCGGTCATGCCGTGGTCTATCCCTCGCACAGCCGGCATTTCGTCGCGCCGGTGACCTCCGGCGTGCGTCTGGTCGCTGTCACCTGGGCGCAGAGCACGGTGCGCGATCCCTCGCGGCGGGAACTGCTCTACGAGCTGAATCTGGCCCGCGAGCAGCTGTTCCGAGAGCTGCCGGAATCCGAGGCCACCCGCAAGGTGGCCGCCACCTTCAACAACCTGGTGCGCCGCTGGGTCGATCTCTGAACCGAGCGGCCCGCCACAAACGAAAAAGCCACCGCATGCGGTGGCTTTTTCAAGTCAAGGCCAGAGGCCGACTCAGCGATGAGAGCCCTTCTCGGCGTGGGCCATGTCGACCAGTTCCATCGCCTTTTTCATGTATTCGTCACGGTAGCCGTCCAGGATGGTGCCGGAACCGCCAACGAAATAGGCCTTGGGATCGAAACCGTTCTCGTGCTCATACTCGATGAACTTCTTCTGCATTTCGATCAGTTCTTTGATTCGTGCCAGTTTGTCGCTCATGAAAATATCCTCTACGCGCAGTGCTTGAAGTCTTGAATGATGGCGCGAATATAAGGGATATCCGCGCCACAGTCTCTATCACCAAGGGGGTAAGGCGCCCGGCGCCCGTCCCGCGTCGCTCAGTAACCGCCCTTGCGGGTGGACTGGGGCATGCCGCCGATCTTCAGGCCCTGCTTGGAAGGCATCAGCGGGAACAGTTCGTACATTTCCTTGGTGGTCGGCTTGTAGCCCCAGATCTTTTGCATGGCCTTGAGGATCTGACGCTCGTTCGGCTCGTTGCCGTCGAGGGTCTGCTCGCGTACATAGCGCACCACATCCCAGTGCTTGTCGGTGGGCTCAATGCCCTCTTCCTTGAACAGTTCCAGCGCGATCTCTTCATTCCAGTCGCTGCTGTTGACCAGATAGCCGTTCTCGGTTCGTTCGACGGAGTCAAGAAGTCCCATAACCTAATGCCTCGATTGTTTTGGTTGAAAACTGTGGATTCAACCGCGGAATCTCGCATACGGGCGCGCGGCTGTCACTGTCCCGTTTGGCAAAGAAGGGCTATCCCTTTGGAAATAGGCAGCCGCCTCACTGCTGTTTCTTGTTGACCGCCTCGATGCCCTTGTGCGGCAGGAAGATCCCCATACCCAGCAGCGGGCGCGAGCCGAGGCCTCGCTCCTGCAGCTGCAGGGATTCGGGAATCTGCAGATCGCTGAGCATCAGCTTTCGGGTCAGGATCTCGCCCTCGGCGGTGCGGTGACGGTGCAGCTTGCCGGGCATCATCTTGCGCACACGGATGCCGCGCTGACCGAGCTCATCGGCCACGGAGCGCAGGAATTCGGCCTCGTCCTCGGTGCCCCCGGTGTCCACATGGCGTGCGAACACGGTGGTCAGCTTGCTCAGCGGCCGCAGGTGGAAATCGCCCACCGTCAACGGATGGCCGGCAATGTCGAGCCGCTTGCCGATCAGCGCACGCGCGTCCTCGAAACGGTGGCTGGGCAGGCGCAGCGTCATGCGCGTGCGACGCGAGACATGCAGCAGCTCGCTGTCCGGGTCTTCGGGGCGCATCCATCCGTTGGCCGACTCGGCCACATGGATCTGGTGGATGGCGGCTGCCGGCTCGTCAGCCAGCCACGGCAGATGGCGCTGGATTTCCAGCGACAAGGCCTCGGCATGATCCAGCGGCAGGGTGCGGCAGTCGATGCGGAACAGCAGGTCCTGCACCGTTTCCGGGATTACGAAGTCCTCCTGATCCTCGTCTTCCTGCCAGTAGAGATCCGCATCCTGCTTCATGATCAGACCACCGAGGTGAACACCGCTTCGAGACGGTCTTCCCAGTCCGGTGGGGTATCGCTGTAGGGCGGCTTGATGTCCATGCGGAAAAAGCGTTCGCCTGCTGCGGCACGCTGCTTGATGACGTCCTTCAGGTCTTCGAAGGACTCGATCTCGGGATGTTGCAACAGAACTTCACTCAGCCAGAGCATGATGACCTTCTCCTCAATGGATGTTGATGCGGTTGTAGTAGCGGGCGCGGTAATAGATGCGCGGCCGCCGGGCATCGTCAGAAAATCCGCTGCGCGTATGCAGCACATTGTTGTTGATGACGCCCTCGCCGGCATTGAGCCGGTATTCGACATGCCAGGGGGAGTCCGACTCGAGGAACTCGAACAGGCACTGCAGCGCCTCCTGGGTGCGGCCGTCATCGGACCAGATGATATTGTGCTTTCGCTTGCTGAATCTCATGGCAAGCGCGGGGGCATCGCCGCCCGGCTCGGTCAGGAACACCGGACTGCAGGTCTGCGGCCGTAATTGCTCCCCATCGACCACATTGGGCGGTATGCACATCACAGATGGCTGCGAAAGCGCCTCGACAAAGGCCGGATCCGTATCGCGCAGATGGATGTAGGCCATGTCGTGGTCCAACAGACGGTTGGCGCCACCCTCGGCCGCCGGCTGCTGGCAATGCAGCACCATCGCCAGCACCCGCTGGCGCATGGGGTTGTAATAGCCGTCGGTATGCCAGCCGATCGGCTTGTTGGTGTAGGGTATGTAGCGCGCGCCTTCCACCGGCTTCACGGTAAGCCGGGTGACGCGGTCCTCCGGCGCACAGAGATTGCGATCCAGCTCCTTCAGCCCCATGCGCCGTCCGATGCGCTTGAGCGCGGACAGCGGGTCATCCGGTACGCCGTTCATGCGGTAGAGCGCGAAGTTGTAACGGTCGATGTGATCGCGGATAATCGCCAATGAGGCATCGTCGATACTGCCATCGCCCCCGATCTCCACCAGCAGCGGAAAATCATCCCGCGCGCGCAGGTCGTAACCGCGTCGCTTGGCGTCCGCCCAGCGACGGTAGGCCCGATCATTGCTCAGATCAAAGGGGTTTTCGGCCATACCAGAACCCGCCCATATAAATAAGGTGTGTTCACTCTAAGGCAAACCCATAAATGCAATGTATATCCCCATGGGGGTAAGCCTATAACCCCCCGCCCCCCCATCAGGCAAGTGTTCAAGCCGGCGCCCCTTCTCTAAAATTCCGGGCATTCTTGTAATACCTTGTTACAAGACCGATCAATCACGACAACCTGCAAGTCAACAAGAGTCTTATAAAGGAGACGGTGAAATGGCAAAGTACGATACCCCGATGCTCGATGAGCTCGAAAACGGCCCTTGGCCCAGCTTTATTTCAGGCTTCAAGCGTCTGCGCGACAACCACCCGGACAAGCGCATCAACGAAGTCGCCGACAGCCTGCTGGGGCAGCTCGAGCATTCCTACGAAACCCGCAAGGGCTACTGGAAAGGCGGAACCGTTTCCGTATTTGGTTATGGCTCGGGCATCATCCCGCGCTTTTCTGAAGTCGGCGATGCCTTCCCCGAGTCCAAGGAGTTCCACACCCTGCGCGTACAACCGCCGGCAGGCAACCATTACACCACCGACATGCTGCGTCAGCTGGCCGACAGCTGGGAGAAGTACGGTTCCGGCCTGGTGACCTTCCACGGTCAGACCGGCAACATCATGTTCATCGGTACCGACACCGAGAACACCCAGCACTTCTTCGACGAAATCAACGAATACGGATGGGATCTCGGCGGCGCCGGCCCCTGTGTTCGTACCGGCATGTCCTGCGTCGGCGCTTCGCGTTGCGAGCAGTCCTGCCTCGACGAGCAGCGCATCCACCGCACACTGATGAACAACTTCACCGACGATGTTCACCGTCCTGCCCTGCCCTACAAGTTCAAGTTCAAGGTTTCCGGCTGCGGCAACGACTGCCAGAACGCCATCGAGCGTTCCGACTTCGCCGTCATCGGCACTTGGCGTGACGACATGAAGGTCAACCAGGAAGCCTTCAAGGGCTACCTCGAGACCAAGGGCAAGCAGTACATCATCGACAATGTCACCACACGCTGCCCGACCAACGCCATTCACATCAACGAAAACGACGAGCTGGTCATCGACAACCGCAACTGCGTGCGCTGCATGCACTGCCTGAATGTCATGCCGAAAGCGCTGTCTCCGGGAGACGACAAGGGCGCCACCATCTGCATCGGCGGCAAGCGCACGCTGAAGATCGGCGATCTGATGGGCACCGTGGTCATCCCCTTCAAGAAACTGGAGACCGACGAGGACTACGAAGAGCTGGTCGAGCTGGCCGAGGAAATCATCGATTTCTGGGCCGAGAACGGCCTCGAACACGAGCGTTGCGGCGAGATGATCGAGCGCATCGGCCTGGCCAACTTCCTCGAAGGCATTGGCGTCGAGGTCGACCCGAACATGGTCAACCACCCGCGCCAGAGCTCCTATGTCCGCATGGATCAATGGGACGAAGAAGCCGAGAAATGGTTCGAACGTCAAGCCGAGGCCGCCAACGCGTAAGCGTTGGCCCTCGCCTCCGTTTGATTTTTGTTTATCACATTTAATTTATAGGTACAGATATGTCTGACGCACCCCGTCCACCTATTGAATCCGGCTGTCCTGACGGCTTCCAGTACATGCACCCGCTGATGCGCAAGCATTACGGCAACTGGGATTACCACGAGGATCCGCAACCTGGCGTACTGAAGCATGTCGCCAAGAACGGCGATGTCCTGTTCACCGTCAAGGCCGGCACCCAGCGCATCCTCGATGTGTTCACCCTGCGCAAGCTGTGCGACATCGGTGACGAGTACGCCGACGGCCATGTTCATTTCACCATCCGTTCCAACATCGAGTTCATGCTCACCGACGAGTCCCGCGTACAGCCCCTGGTCGACAAGCTGGAAGCCGAGGGCTTCATCGTTGGCGGCACCCGCAACTCCGTCACCATGATCTCCCATACCCAGGGCTGGCTACACTGCGACATCCCGGGCACCGATGCCTCGGGCGTGGTCAAGTCGATGATGGACGAGCTGATCGACGAGTTCAAAGCCTGGAACATGCCGAACCGCGTCCACATCACCACTTCCTGCTGCCAGATCAACTGTGGCGGCCAGGGCGACATCGCCATCAACGTTCAGCACACCAAGCCGCCGAAGATCAACCACGACCTGGTGGCCAATGTCTGTGAGCGTCCCTCGGTTGTCGCTCGCTGCCCGGTGGCCGCGATCCGCCCGGCCATGGTCGACGGCAAGCCGTCTCTGGAAGTCGACGAGAAAAAGTGCATCTGCTGTGGCGCCTGCTTCCCGCCCTGCCCGCCGATGCAGATCAACGATGCCGAGCACTCCAAGCTGGCGATCTGGGTAGGTGGCAACCACTCCAACGCCCGCAGCAAGCCGACCTTCCAGAAGCTCGTTGCCGCCGGTATCCCCAACAACCCGCCGCGCTGGCCCGAAGCGACCGCGATCGTCAAGAAGATCCTCAAGGTCTACAAGGAAGACGCGAAGGATTGGGAGCGCATCAACGACTGGATCGAACGCATCGGCTGGACCCGTTTCTTCGAGCTGACCGACCTGCCGTTCACCAAGTTCCACATCGACAACTGGCGTGGCGCTCGCAACAGCCTGAACGCTTCTGCGCACATCCGCTTCTGAGATCGGAGTCGTCCAGATGAAATTTGCGATTCAAGTCAATGAAGGGCCGTTCACCCATCAGGCGTCTGATACGGCGTATCAGTTCACCAAGGCGGCTCTGGAGAACGGGCACGAGATCTTTCGTGTGTTCTTCTACCATGACGGCGTCAACAACGGCACCTACTTCGGTGTGCCGCCGATCGACGACCGCAATGTGCAGCAGCAGTGGTCCGAGCTGGCCGAAAAGCATGACCTGGATCTCGTCGTCTGTGTTGCCGCGGCCCAGCGCCGCGGCATCATGGACGAGGACGAGTCCAAGCGTCACGGCAAGGGCACCTCGAACATTGCTCCGGGCTTCCGCATCTCCGGTCTCGGTCAGCTGATCGAAGCCGGCATCCAGGCCGACCGCCTGCTGGTCTTTGGCGATTGAGGAGTAGAGAACCATGTCCGATACCAAAACCTTTGTATACATGAACCGCAAGGCCCCTTACGGCACGGTTTACGCTCTGGAATCGCTCGAGGTCGTGCTCATCGGCGCCGCATTCGAACAGAATGTGAAGCTCGTGTTCATGGATGACGGTGTGTACCAGTTGACCAAGAACCAGGATACCGACGGCATTGGAATGAAGAATTTTTCCAAGACCTACTCGGCCCTGGGTGACTACGATGTCAACCAGATCTATGTCTGCGAGCAATCGCTGAAGGATCGTGGGCTGACACTCGATGACCTGCAGGAACTGACCTACGAGGACGAGGACGACGATTGGGCCGAGAAAAGCTCGATCCACCTGGTGTCTCGTGATCAGATCGCTGAAATCGTCGGCTCCGCCGATGTCCTGCTGAACTTCTGAGGGGAATCGCCATGTCAACGCTCCATACTGTCAACAAGTCACCCTTCGAACGCAATTCACTCGACAGCTGTCTTTCCGTGGCCGCGGAAGGCGCTACCGTCCTGTTGATCGAAGACGCCGTCGGCGGCGCGCTGCAGAATACCGCAGTCGCCTCGACCGTCTCAGACGCCATGGGCAAGGGCGTGAAGTTCGCCGTCCTGGGTGAAGACCTGCGCGCGCGCGGCCTCTCGGCCGAACGTGTCATCGATGGCATCAGCGTCGTCGACTATGCCGGCTTCGTACAGCTGGCCTGCGATCACGACAATGTCCAGAACTGGCTGTAACACTTTTCATTAACATCTTGATTTTCAAGCATTGATAGGAGAAATATCATGCCTTTAGAAGTAAACGGTAAGACCTACGAAACTGACGAGGAAGGCTATCTGGCCAACCTGAACGACTGGACTCCCGAAGTCGCAGAAGCCCTGGCTGCTGCTGACGGCGAGACCCTCACCGACAACCACTGGGAAGTCATCAACTTCCTGCGCGAGTACTACGAAGAGTACCAGATCGCTCCTGCGGTTCGCGTCCTGACCAAGGCCATTGGCAAGAAGCTGGGCAAGGACAAGGGCAACTCCAAGTACCTCTACGAGCTGTTCCCCTACGGCCCGGCCAAGCAAGCCTGTAAGTACGCGGGCCTGCCCAAGCCGACCGGCTGCGTCTAAGACGCCGACCGCTCTGATCCCGGGCCGGCCTAGCCGGCCCGGAATCTATACGACCCGGTTCGACGCCGAACCCACAAGCCCTCTGAGAGATTGATCGTCACAATGAGCACTTTCTTTGCATTGTTATACTGGTTTGCCACCGCTGTCCTGGTGATCGGACTGGGCTACAAGATCTGGCAATACTGGCGCACTCCCGCCCCCCTCAAGATTCCGACGACGCCGGCTCCGACCACCGTGCCCGGCGTTGTATTCCGGATGGCTCGTGAAGTCGTAGTATTTGAAAGCCTGTTCAAATCCAACAAGTGGATCTGGATTTTCGGCTGGATATTCCACATGTCACTGTTCCTGGTGCTGGCGCGTCACCTGCGCTATTTTCAGGAACAACCCTGGTTCTGGGTCGATCTGATCCAGCCCTTTGGCAAGTACGCCGCCTTCGGCATGGTCTTTGGCCTGCTCGGACTGCTGGGACGCCGTATCGTCGTAGACCGTGTGCGTTACATCTCCGCGCCTTCCGACTACCTGATGCTCCTGCTGCTGCTGTTCATCGGCTTCAGCGGTCTGGTGATGCAACTGCTCGACCGACCCGACATCATCACCCTCAAGCAGTTTTTCCTCGACTGGATGGGCTTCTCCATTGCCGACCTGTCGGTCAACACACCGCTGATCATCCATCTGACGCTG
Source organism: Gammaproteobacteria bacterium (assembly GCA_026989015.1). Classification (GTDB taxonomy): domain Bacteria; phylum Pseudomonadota; class Gammaproteobacteria; genus S144-22. The sequence goes on along the minus strand of JALSKD010000053.1, from coordinate 63,175 downwards.
GTAGCCATCCTGCTGCTGATCTTCCCGTTCAGCAAGCTGCTGCATGTCCCCGGCGTATTCTTCAGCCCGACACGCAACCAGGTCGACAACCCGCGCGAGAAGCGCCATGTGGTCGACTGGGCGCTGGAGCTGGAGAAAGGCGATCCCAACACCTGTGCTGAATCATCCAAGGGCTAGGAGATAGAGAAGTGGCTGATTTCGAAACACCCGAACTGTTCAAGCATATCCATGTCCCGAAGATCCAGCCGGGTTCCATGGAATCCGACGGTCCCTTCATCGCCAAGCCCGAGCATCAGGACCCGCTCTGCTTCCCCGGTGAACTCGTCGACGACTGGGAGACAAAGGCCGTCGAGGAAATGGGCAATGCGGTCAAGAAATACCGCGGCCTGCGCGTGTTCCTCGACTCCTGCGTCAAGTGCGGCGCCTGTACCGACAAGTGCCATTACTTCCTCGGTTCCGCCGATCCCAAGAACATGCCGGTCGCCCGCCAGGACCTGTTCCGCTCGGTCTATCGTCGCTACCACACGCCCACCGGTCGATTCCTGGGCAAACTGGGACTGGGCTGGCTGGTCGGCGCCAAGGAAATGAGCAAGGAAGTGCTCGACGACTGGTGGAACTACTATCATCAGTGCTCCGAGTGCCGCCGATGCTCCGTCTATTGCCCCTACGGCATCGACACCGCCGAGATCACCATGGCGGCGCGTGATGTCATGGCCCGCGTCGGTCGCGGCATGAAGTACAGCAACGAAATCATCGGCAAGGTCTACAAGATCGGCAACAACCTCGGCCTGCCGGAGCCGGCACTGGCCGATACCCTCGAAGGCCTTGAGGAAGACATCGAAGACGATACCGGTGTAAAGGTGGAACTGCCGCTGGACCGCGAAGGCGTCGAGATCCTGCTGGTCACGCCGTCGGCCGACTTCTTTGCCGAACCCCATGTGGACGGGCTGATGGGCTATGCCAAGGTCTTCCACGAGGCTGGTGTCACCTGGACACTGAGTTCCAAGGCCTCCGAAGCCGCCAACTTCGGCCTGTTCATCGGCAACTATGAAAACATGCGCCGCATTGCGCTGCGCATCCGCGAAGCGGCCATCGATCTGGGCGTCAAGCGCATCGTGTTCGGCGAGTGCGGTCACGCCTGGCGTGTGGCCTACAGCTTCCTCAATACATTGGCCGGTCCTTTTGATTTCCTTGATCAGCGCTACCCAATCCCTCAGCACATCTGCGAGTTCACCTGGGATCTGATCCAGAAGGACAAGCTCAAGTTCGACCCGTCGGAAAACGACTGGATGACCCTGACCTTCCACGATTCATGCAATGTCGCGCGCGCCTCCCGCATGGGCGACAAACCGGGCGGACAGTTCACCATACCCCGCAACATCATCAAGACGGTGTGCAACAACTATGTGGACATGGCGCCGGAAACCATCGGCGAGGGCACCTTCTGTTGCGGCGGTGGCGGCGGTCTGCTGACCGACGATCTGATGCCCGTGCGCGTCAAGGGCGCGATGCCGCGCATGACCGCACTGAACAATGTGGTGCAGGAGGAAGGTGTCACCCACATGGCCGCCATCTGCGCAATCTGCAAATCGCAGTTCAGCAAGGTACTGCCCTACTACAACATGGGGATGGACATGATCGTCAGTGTCCACCAACTGGTCTCCAACGCTCTGATCCTCACCGGGCAGAACAGCGACGAGGACGAGGCCGAATCCCCAGCGGAAGCCGCAAACGAATAATTCATTAACCCTTTACTTTATCCAGTGAAAACTGTTGGTCACAGGAGCTGAAAATGGCAACGAGCACGAAAGAGATGAACACCAAACTGACATTCCGCAAGTACGAGGACGGTGTCAACCAGTGGCAGAAGATCGGCGACAAGATCTTCGAGGGCGATCATTCGCACAAATGCCCCACCTATGTCCATCGCACTCCGCCGTGCCAAGGCAGTTGCCCTTCCGGTGAGGATATCCGCGGCTACCTGGACATCATCCGCGGCATCGAGAAGCCGCCGGAAGGCGTTACCATGCAGGAGTACGCCTTCCGCCGCTCCACCGACGCCAACCCCTTCCCGTCGATGATGGGCCGCGTCTGCCCGGCGCCCTGCCAGGACGGTTGCAACCGCAACCATGTCGAGGACTTTGTCGGCATCAATGCGGTGGAGCAGTACATCGGCGATACCGCAAAATCCGAAGGCTTCACGTTCGACAACAGTGCTCCGCTGTCCGGCAAGAAGGTGGCCATCGTCGGCGGCGGTCCGGCCGGCTTGGCCGCGGCCTACCAGCTGCGTCGCATGGGTCATGAATCCGTGGTCTTCGACGACCACGACGAGCTGGGCGGCATGTTCAAGTACGGCATCCCCGGCTACCGTACCCCGCGTGAATTCCTGAACCACGAGATTCAGCGCATCCTCGACATGGGCGGTATCGAGGTCAAGCTCTCCACCCGCGTCGGTACCGATGTCAAGGTCGAAGAGCTGGAAAAGGAATACGACGCCATCATCTGGGCCATCGGCTGCAAATCCGGCCGCATGCTTCCGGTACCGAATGCCGACGCCCCCAACTGCGTGTCCGGTGTCGCCTTCCTCGAGGCATTCAACAAGGGCACCATGAAAGTGACGGCCAGCAAGGTCGTCTGTGTCGGTGGTGGCGACACCTCCATTGACGTCGTTTCCGTTGCCCGCCGCCTTGGCAAGGTCGACGACCTGCCCGAGGAGCAGCGCCCCGAGCATGTCATCGGCGGCTATGTGGCCCATGATTCGGCCCTGACCGCAGCGCGCGACGGTGCCCAAGTGGTGCTGACCTCGCTGTTCCCGCGCGACCAGATGACCGCATCCGAACACGAAGTCGAAGACGCCCTGCGCGAAGGCGTGGACATCCACGACGGCGTCATGCCGCTGGAGGTCGTCGTCGACGACAACGGACGCGCCATTGCCCTCAAGGTCGCCAAGTGCGAGGTGGTCGATGGCCGCCCGACTCCGATCGAAGGCACCGAGTATGAAATCGAGGCCGATCTCATTGTCTCCGCCATCGGCCAGACCGGCGATCTCACCGGTCTCGAGGAGTTCGACAACGGCCGCGGACTGATGGATGCCGACAGCTTCTACCGCGTACCCGGCAAGGAAGGTCACTTCGTGGCCGGCGACATCGTCCGCCCCCACCTGCTGACCACGGCCATCGGCCAGGCGTCCGTCTGCGCCGAAACGGTCAATGCCTACCTGACCCACGGCAGCCTGAAAAAGCGCCCCAAGGTCGATGTGCATCACTTCGATCTGCTGGAGAAGCTCAAGGAAGCCAACCTGGCTCCCGAGCCCTACAGCCACGAGGAAACCCGCGGTACCAGCGAAGCCGATTTCGCCATCCACAACTTCGAGGACCGCTCCGAGCAGGAAATCATCACTGCCGACAAGCTGTTCCTCGGCCACTTCGAATACACCCCGCGTCATGTGCGCAAGCAAGTGGTGCCCGATGCTGAACAGGTACTCGGCCACTTCGAGGACCGGCTGGTTCCGCTGACCGAAGAGGAAACCGTGGCCGAGGCCGAGCGCTGCATGAGCTGCGGCATGTGCTTCGAATGCGACAACTGTGTCATCTACTGCCCGCAGGATGCCGTCTACCGCGTCAAGAAGGACAAGCACACCGTGGGCCGCTATGTGGCCACCGACTACGCGCGCTGCATCGGCTGTCACATCTGTTCCGATGTCTGCCCCACCGGCTACATCGACATGGCCATGGGTGACCACTAAACCACCAGGGTGGATGTATCCGTGACTATTCGATTGTTATCTCGCAGCCTGCTGACCATGGCGATTCTGCTGTGGTCACTGAGCCTCTCGGCGGCCAGCGATTTCCGTGGCCCGTCCCGCGACGCGAACGGCAATGTCGTTCCGACGCCCAAGGGTGAACAGTGCATTCGTCCAACCGACGAGATCCGCCGCACCCACCCGGAGTTGCTGCTTCACAAGCGTGACCTGACCATGCATCAGGGCATCCGTACCAAGGATGCCAGCCTCAAGGAATGCATCAACTGTCATGTCACTCCGGACAGCAGCGGCAAGGTGGCACGCGCCGGTGAGCCCGGTTTCTTCTGCTCCAGCTGCCACCAGTCGGTGAGCGTCAAGCTCGACTGTTTCGAATGCCATTCGGACCGTCCGGAAAGCGCCGATGGCGAACGCTTGCGCCAGACCTCGCCCCATTCTTCCGGCACTCCCTTGGTGGACCGGCTGTTGAGCCTGTCGAACAACCCGAAAGCCGTATCCCAACAGAAGGTTCGTTGACCCATGAGCCAGAACGAGATGAATTCCGAGACTCCCATCGATCAGTACCGTCGTCGCCTGCTCGGCGGTTCGGTGGCGGCACTGGCCGGTCTGACCCTGGCACCGGGCGTGTTTCTGCAGACGGTTCAGGCGCGCCCTGCCGACGAGCCGGTCAGCGACAGGAACCGCTGGGGCCTGCTGATCGACACCAACAAGTGCGCCGATGGCTGCAACCGCTGCGTAACGGCCTGCAATGAAGAAAACGGGCTGAAACCGATGCACGGACCGACCACCGATCCGCAGTGGATCCGCATCGTCAAGGTCAAGAGCAAATCGACCGGATACCAGTTCCAGATGCCGGTGATGTGCCAGCACTGCGAGCACCCGCCCTGCGTGGATGTGTGTCCCACCGGCGCTTCCTTCAAGCGCGCCGACGGCATCGTACTGGTGGACCGCCATATCTGCATCGGCTGTCGCTACTGCATGATGGCCTGCCCCTACAAGGCGCGCAGCCTGGTCCATGAAACGCTCACTGACCAGAAGCCGTACATGCCTCGCGGCAAGGGTACCGTCGAGTCCTGCACTCTGTGCGTGCACAAGGTGGACCGCGGCGATGGCACCACGGCCTGCGCCGAAGCCTGTCCCGAACAGGCCATCCTGTTCGGTGACCTCAACGACAGCGGCAGCGAAATTTCCCGCCGCCTTGAGCAATACGGCGGCCGCCAGCTGCGCGCCGATCTGGGCCTGAATACAGGCGTTCGTTACCAGGGTTTTTAAGCAATCATGAAAAATCTCCGCTACACATCGATTGACGGCAACTCGCCCGCCTACCTGGGTCTGCTGGGCTTTTTCGGACTCTTCCTGCTGGCCGCTTTCGTCGCCTTCGTCAACATGGAGCACGAGGGCCACTGGATCACCGGGATGAATAACCAGATCGTCTGGGGCATGCCCCATGTGTTCGCGATCTTTCTCATTGTGGCCGCCTCCGGCGCGCTGAATGTGGCCTCAATCGCTTCGGTATTCGGCAAAAAGTTGTACAAGCCGCTGTCGCGCCTGTCCGCGGTCCTCGCGGTGGCCCTGCTCGCCGGCGGCCTGGCCGTTCTGGTGCTGGATCTGGGCCGTGCCGACCGGCTGATCGTCGCCATGACCTACTACAATTTCAAATCGATCTTTGCCTGGAACATCATCCTCTACAACGGATTCTTCCTCATCGTTGGTCTCTACCTGTGGACCATGCTCGACTGGCAGGTCGAGAAATACGCCCGCGTTGCCGGCACGGCAGCCTTCATCTGGCGGCTGATCCTGACCACAGGTACCGGTTCCATCTTCGGTTTCCTGGTCTCCCGTCAGGCCTATGACAGCGCACTGCTGGCACCGATGTTCGTGATCCTTTCCTTCTCCTTCGGACTGGCCATCTTCATGCTGGTCATGTTCGCCGCCTTCAAATGGACCGGGCGCCCGCTGGGTGACCTGGTGGTCAATCGCTTGAAAAACTTGCTGGGCGTGTTCGTCGCCGCCACCTTCTACTTCAGCGCGGTCTATCACCTGACCAATCTGTACATGACCAAGAAGCACGGTATCGAGAGCTTCATCCTGCTCGACGGCGGCATCTATACCCAGCTGTTCTGGTGGGGCCAGATCGTCATCGGCACCCTGCTTCCGCTGCTGCTGGTCTACTGCCCGCGTCCATCCAAGCACCGTTTTGCCATCGGTCTGGCCGCGGTACTGGTGATCCTTGGCGGCATGGCCAACCTATATGTCATCATCATCGGCGGACAGGCCTACCCGATCCCGCTGCTTCCGGCCGAGTTCGAATACAGCTCGACCTTCTTCGATGGCGTGGTCGCCGGTTACAGCCCCAGCAAATGGGAGATCATGCTTGGCCTCGGAGGCGTCGCCCTGTCATTGTTCATCGTGGCCTTTGCGCTCAAGATCTTCCGGCTGCTGCCCGATGACCTGTCGGACAACCTGGTGTCAAGCAAGTCCTGACTCCTCCTCCGCGGTTGTTACCCCGAAGCGTCTGCCTATAATGGCGGACGCTTTTTGTTTTCCTCTGCCGCATGTCCGCCTTCTATATCTCCGCCGCGCACAAATCCTCGGGCAAGACCACGCTGTCGATCGGTCTTGCAAAGGCCATTCGGGATCGCGGCTTGAGCATCCAGACCTTCAAGAAGGGACCGGACTATATTGATCCGATCTGGCTCAGCCAGGCCAGTGACCGCGACTGCCACAACCTCGATTTCTTTACTTCCGGCCAGCCCCATATCCTTGAGTCCTTCCATACCCGGCGCCAGGGCATGGATGTCACGCTGGTGGAAGGCAACATGGGGCTGTTCGACGGCCTGGCACTCGATGGCAGCGACAGCAACGCCGCAATGGCCCGCCTGCTGCAACTGCCGGTGGTGCTGGTGGTGGACTGCAGCGGCACCAGCCGCGGTATCGCCCCGCTGCTGCTGGGCTACCGGGATTTCGACCCTCAGATTCGCTACGCCGGGGTGATCCTCAACAAGGTCGCCGGTACTCGCCACGAGGCGAAGATGCGGGCGATGATCGAACGCTATACGGATTTCACTGTTCTGGGCGTGGTACCACGCAACAACGCGATCCAAGTCACCGAACGGCACCTGGGGCTGATACCGGGAAACGAGATGGCCGAGCAGGCGGAAACCGTTATCGACCTGCTGGCGGAGCAGGCCGAACGCCATATCGATATCGATGCCTTGCTGCAGGCCACCCGGATTCCCGTTGCCGACAGCGGCGACATGAACCTTCCACTTGCCAGGAAACTGCCGAAGGCGGATCTGCGCGTTGCCATCGCCCGTGACACTGCCTTCGGCTTCTACTACCCCGGTGATCTGCAGCGCTTCGCGGAACTCGGTGTCGAACTGCTGCCCTTCGACAGCCTGCACGATCCCCATCTGCCGACCGCCATCGACGGCCTGTTCATTGGCGGAGGATTCCCCGAAACCCAGGTTGAGAAACTCTCGGCCAACCAGAGCCTGCTCACCGACATCCGCCAATCCATCGAGCAGGGTTTGCCAAGCTATGCCGAATGCGGTGGACTGATGTACCTGTGCCGAGACCTGATGCAGGCCGGTACCGCCTGGCCCTTGTGCAATGTGATTCCGGCCAGCGTGGTAATGAGCCGCAAGCCTCAGGGACGCGGCTATGTGGTCCTGGAACCCCGGCCCGATCACCCCTGGTACACCGACCCTGCGCAGCCGATACACGCCCACGAATTCCACTATTCCTCCTTGCAGTATGTTGCGGACGAACTCACTTATGGCTATGCCATCAAGCGGGGAACGGGAATCGATGGAATGAATGATGGTATCATCCGTCATAATCTGGTCGCCAGTTACACGCACTTGCGATCGACCGACCTGCATTCCTGGGTCGATGACTTCGTTTCCTTCATCCGAACCTGCAAAGAGGGCCGCTGACAGATGATCAAGGTTACCCCCGATGCCGTTACCCAGATTCGCCTTTCGGCCAAGCAGTCAGGCATCGCCGCGCCCATTCTGCGTATTGCCGCAAAGGAACAGCCCGACGGCTCGTTGCACTATGCCATGGGCTTCGACGACGCCATCTCTGACAAGGACCACCGCTTTCAGATCGAGGGCATCGAAATGGTGGTTTCCGAGATGTCCGAGCCGCTGGTCCGCGACATGACCATCGATTTCGTCGAACTGGACAACGGCGAAAAGAACTTCATTTTCCTCAACCCGCAGGACAAGAACTATTCCCCGCCCGCGGAATAGTCCCAGCCATCATGACCACGCGCAGCAAGCCACTGAGCGCCACCGGTGAACAGATGGCGTTCCGCTTCATGCCCGAGATCAGCAGCCTGCAACGGGCACTGCGCTGCATCTTTCGGTGCCGCGCCTTTGGCGCGCTGAGTCTTCTTGGCCTGTCGCTGACCATCCTGGCCATTTCCTACTGGCTGTTCCCCCAGGCTCCTGCTCCCGTTTACGAGACGCTCTTTCTGGTCGCGGTACTGTCATTGCTGTTCGCCTTCTACTGGATCTGGACCGACCTGCTGAAACCGGTAATCGATATCGAGGAATGGTCGCAGCAGATGCGCAGCGGCCATCTGGATTACAAGATGAAGGTCGCCCGCCACGGCGAACTGTCGCGGCTGACCAGTGATCTGAACGATTTGGGCACGATGATGCACCACCTGGCGCGGGATACCGAAGAACAACTGCAGCTCTATACCGCCCATACCGAACAGAAAACCCAGTCACTCAGCATCCTCTATGACGTTGCCGCCAGCATCAACATCTCCAGCAGCCTGGAGGACCTGCTCAAACGCTTCCTCAAGACGCTGACCGAGGTGATCCACGCCGATGCCGGAGCGGTGCGGCTGGTCAATGAAAACGGCGACCTGGAACTGGTCGCCAGCATCGGCTTCGATGATGAGCTGATCGAGCTGGAGAAGCTGCTGCCGGCCGAAAGCTGTGTCTGCGGCAAGGTCGATCAATGCGACGACCTGGTCTATCAGGACAGCATGCTGCCCTGCGGACAGACCGTGCACCACCCGTTCTTCGGCCATGATCTGGGACTGATCGTGGTCCCCCTGCAGTACCAGGGCAGCACGCTGGGTGTCTACAACCTGTTCGTGCGCAAGGACATTTACGACAGCAAGAACAACAGCGACTACCGCGAGCTGTTCACCAGCATCGGCCGTCACCTCGGCATGGCCATCGCCAAGGCCCGCCTCGACGAGGAATCGACCAAGCTGTCGATCATGCAGGAGCGCAACCGCCTCTCCTACGAGCTGCACGATTCACTGGCCCAGACCCTGACCAGCATCCGATTCCAGGTCCGCGTGCTCGACGAAATCCTGCACCAGGACGATGAAGCCACACTGTGGCAGCAGCTTGAACGCATCGAAAACACCGTCGACGAGGCCAACACCGAACTGCGCAGCCTGATCGCGCATTTCCAGGCACCGATCCGCAAGCAGGCGCTGATCCCGGCGGTACAGGAGATCGTCAAACGCTTCCGCACCGAATCGGACATCCACATCTTTTTCCAGCACACCATCGACCAGCCGCTCAACCTGTCGGATACCTACCACCTTGAGGTCATTCGCATCATCACCGAAGCGCTGAACAACATCCGCAAGCACTCGGAAGCCAATGTTGCGCGCATCATGATACGCAAGCGCAGCCAGGGCGAGCGTTTGCAGATCCTCATCGAGGACGATGGCGTCGGCCTGCGACAGGCCGTCGAGGAAGCCCGTCCCGGCGAACAGATCGGTCTCAACAGCATGCGCGAACGCGCCTCGCGGCTGAAGGCCGATTTCACCCTGGAAAGCGACCCCGGCGAGGGCACCCGCATCATCCTCGAATTCGACCTGGAACGGGCACGCAATCCCGGTCCTTCTGTTAAAATCGAAACCGGTTTCAACCTCACCTGAGTCAAGCAGGCACACCCGCCATGAATCTTCGCGTCATCGTCATCGACGACCACACCCTGTTCCGGGAAGGCCTTGAAGGCCTGCTCACCCGGCGCGACATCGATGTCGTTGCCTCGGTCGGCGACGGCGAGCGGGGCATTCTTATGGCTCAGGAACTGAAACCCGACATCATCCTGCTCGACATGCGCATGCCCGACCTCAACGGCCTGGGCGTGCTCGCCCGTCTGAAGGACAGCGGCCTCGACATGCCCATTGCCATGCTCACCACCAGTACCGAGGAACGCGACCTGGTCGAGGCGCTGCGCAACGGCGCAAAAGGCTATCTGCTCAAGGACATGGAGCCCGATTCGCTGGTCGTGGCCCTGCGCGACATCGTGGCAGGAAAAACCGTCGTTGCTCCGGCACTGGCGCCGATTCTGGCCAAGGTCGTTCAGGGCAACATACCCAGCGACAGCAACGAAGCCTCCCCCTTCGAGGACCTCACACCCCGCGAGACCGAAATCCTCGGCCTGCTCGCCGAGGGACAGAGCAACAAGGTCATCGCCCGCAATCTCGGCATCTCCGACGGCACCGTCAAGCTGCATGTGAAGGCCATCCTGCGCAAACTGGATGTCCATTCACGCGTAGAAGCCGCTGTGCTGGCCGTTGAACACGGCCTCAAGGAATCCAGCAAGAACGGATGATCGCCGACTCCACGCTCAGAAACCCCTGTAAATGCCGCACGCCTTTGTCTATGATGGTGGTTCGACCACACAGCGGCTGCCTGTAGGGCGACCGCAACATGAGGAAGGAGTGATGAACATGAAAAAACGACTGAGCGGCATACTGTTTGCCTCGACACTGGCTTTCGGCACACTGGCCCAGGCCGGTTCCATGTGGCCCGGAGACTGGGGCAACAACGGCTGGAACAACCGCGGTGGCTGGGGTGGCGCGCCTTGGAACAACGGTTCCCGCTGGGATAGCGGTCCACGCTGGGGCAGCGGCCCCTCCTGGGGCGGCAACCGCTGGAACAAGCGTTGGGACTGGGGTGACAGCTTCGATTTCCCGGATTTCAACTTCGGCAACCGCAACAAGGGCAGCCGTTTCGGCTGGGGCTCCCATAGCGGTCCCCGTTTCGGAAACGGGTACTACCGTCCCTATTACGGTGCTCCACCGGCTGCCTACGGCCCGCCTCCCTACGGCTATGCGCCTCCTCCCCAGGGCCGGATGATGCCCCCGCAGGGCCAGCCGCCGATGATGCAGGGCCCCCGCGGCATGCAACGCGGCGGCCCCGCTCAGGGACAGCCGATGATGCGAGGTCCCCAGGGCGGCATGCAGCGCGGCCCAGGTCAGGGCCAGATGATGGGTCCGCGTGGCGGGATGAACCCTGGCGGACCCGGCATGATGCGTCCACAGGGAGGCCCCCCGCCCCAGGGGCAGCCTCAACCGCCCGCCAATGGCAACTGAGCGCTCCCCCTCCAGCCCCGAAAGCCCGGATCTCCCTCCGGGCTTTCTCTTTTATCGGTCCGTATCGGGCGGTAGAATCCCAGCTTTTCAGCGGAAACGGCAGTAATGAAAACCTTCAACCAACTGATCGAGGAAGCCCTTCCCTGCATCGAGGAACTCTTTCCCTGGGATCTCGAGGAAAAACTGGCCTCCGACAACCCTCCGGTGGTCGTCGATGTGCGTGAAGAACACGAATGGAACGCCATGCACATCGACGGATCCATCTTCGCTCCGCGCGGTGTACTCGAGCAATGCTGTGAATGGAATTACGATGAAACCATACCGGAACTGGTACGTGCCCGTGACCGTGAGGTTGTGGTGGTCTGCCGCTCCGGCAACCGCAGCGTGCTGGCCGCCTGCACCATGCACATTCTCGGCTATCAGAAGGTGTATTCGCTGAAGACAGGTATCCGTGGCTGGAACGACTACGACCAGCCACTGGTGGACAAGGAAGGCAATGAGGTCGACCCCGACGAAGCCGAGGTCTTTCTCGCCAACAAGGTGCGCGAGGACCAGAAAGGTCCGGCCTGACCGCACTCAGATATCGTAACGCTTGTGCTCGCTGCGGCGGCGGCCGGCGCGCTGACTGACCACGCCGACGATGTCCTTGAGCCCGTTGCGCAGTTCGATTTCCTCATGGCCGGGCTGCATCGCACGCAGAATGAAGCGTTCGCCCTCGATGAACAACTGGCGGAAGATGTAGCCGGTATCCGTATCCGCGACGACGAAGCAGCCGTCCTTGACCAGTCCGCCGGGATCGATGACGATGATATGACCGTCGCGGAATTCCGGCAGCATGTCATCGCCGATGACACGCAGCGCAAAGGGCTCGCTGGCGCCGCAGCTGGACAGCTCGGCATCGAATTCAAAGGCACTCATGTTCGGACTCCCGTATCCTGTTTACGCGGACAGAGTATAACGCCAAAGAGCTCGACCTATTCTTCAGTTCCATCGGGGGCTTCATCTCCCTCCAGCTGCAGGCGCTTTTTCTGCTGGATCGACCACAGATTGGCGTACAGGCCGCCCTGCTCCAGCAACTCCTCGTGGCTGCCCTGCTCACGGATCTGACCCTGCTCCAGCACCAGTATGCGATCGGCATCGACGATGGTCGACAGGCGATGGGCGATGACCAGCGTGGTCTTGTGCCGTGAAATGCGGTTCAGCGCTTCGAGAATGGTGCGCTCGGACTTGCTGTCGAGGCTGGATGTGGCCTCGTCGAAAATCAGGATCGGCGGGTCCTTGAGCAGCACGCGGGCGATGGCCACGCGCTGCTTTTCCCCACCGGAAAGCTTCAGCCCCCGTTCGCCGACCACGGTCTCATAGCCGGCCGGCAGCTGCATGATGAAGTCATGAATGTCCGCCAGGCGGGCGGCGGCGATGACCTCGTCGCGGCTGGCCTCGGGCCGGGCATACTGGATGTTGTAGTAGATGCTGTCGTTGAACAGCACCGTATCCTGGGGCACGATGCCGATCTGCCGCCGCAAACTGCTCTGGGTAACGCTGCGGATGGATTGCCCGCTGATGCGGATATCACCGCTGTCCACTTCATAAAAACGGTAGATCAACCGCGCCAAGGTCGATTTCCCGGCGCCGGAAGGCCCGACCACCGCGAACTTGCGCCCGGCGGGAATGCAGAAACTGACATCGCACAGGATCGGCCGGTCCGGGTTGTAGGCGAAGTGCACATGATCGAATTCCACCGTCGGCTCATCGATGACAAGTTCACGGGCATCGGGCGCATCCTGGATTTCCACCGGCTTGTGCAGCAGTTTGAGCACCATGTCCATATCCGCCAGCGCGTACTTCAGGGAACGGTAGATGACGCCGAGGAAATTGAGCGGAATGAACAACTGCAGCATCATCGCATTGATCATCACCAGGTCGCCCAGCGTGATTTCCTTGTCCACCACCCCCTGCGCGGCAAAGAACATGACCACGGTGACGCCGACCGCGATGATGGCCCCCTGCCCGAAATTGAGCAGCGACATGGTGCTCTGGCTGCGTACCGCCGCGTCCTCCCATTCGCCCATGGTCTGCTCGTAACGCCGGATTTCGTGGACCTCGTTGTTGAAATACTTGACCGTTTCGTAGTTCATCAGGCTGTCCATTGCCTTGCCGTTGGCGCTGGAATCCAGGGCATTCATCTGGTGACGGTAATGCATGCGCCACTCGGTGAGGAAGAAGGTAAAGGCCACATACACCGCCACAGTGATGAAGATGGCAATGGCAAAACGGGCCTCATACTGGGACAGCAGTATGCCTGCCACCAGCAGCACCTCTGCCGCCGTCGGCACGATGTTGAACACCAGGTAATTGAGTATCGAGCTGAAACTCTGGGCACCGCGTTCCATGTCGCGGGATATGGCGCCGGTATTGCGCTCCAGATGGAAGCGCAACGACAACTCGTGCAGATGCTTGAGGGTGGTCACCGACAGCTCGCGCATCGCGTGGTAGCGCACACGGGCGAAGATCACGTCTCGCAGCTCGTTGAAGCCGGAGTTGACGAAACGCAGGAGCCCATAGGCCAGCAGCAAGGCCACCGGCAGCGTAGCGGTCTCGTCAGGCGGCGTATCCAGGGTGTCGATGATGAACTTGAGCACGATCGGCACGCCCACCATTGCCAGCTTGGACAGCACCAGAAACAGCAGGGCCAGCAGAACACGACCGCGGTAACGCCAGATGAAGGGCAGCATCTGCTTGATGTTCTGCCAGTCGGTGCGGTCGGAATGCGGTTTTTCGGTGCGTCCCCAGGCGGGAGATGACATGCTGCAAGGCTCGGCTGAAAGGGGCCGTATTATGGTACAGCGCCGCCCGCGAGTACAGGATCAGGAGAGTCGCAGAGGCAAGCGCCGCAGCGGCTTTCCGGTGGATGCAAGCCAGGCATTGGCCAGGGCCGGGGCCAGCGGCGGCACCCCCGGCTCGCCCAGCCCGCCGGGCTTTTGCGTGCTGTCGACGATATCGACGAAAATCTCCGGAAGCTGATGCAGGCGCAGGGCCGGCACATCGTGGAAATTGCTCTGTTGCACCTGCCCGTTTTCAACCGTGATCTCGGTCAGCGTGGCCGCGGTAAGCCCATAGACGATCGAGCTTTCCATCTGCTGGCGCACGATGTCGGGGTTGATGACGATGCCGCAATCGATCACGCAATAGACCCGATCGACCCGGTAGCGCCCGGTGCCGAGATCGCGCAGCACCACCGCCTCGGCCACATGGCTGTCGAAGGTCGAGGCCGCCGCATAACCGATCCGCTCATTTTTATTTAATCCATCGGCCTTCACCCGCTCAGCGAGCCGCAACAGGCAGCGCTTGAGCCGCCCGTCGGGCAGCAGCTGCAACCGGTAATCCAGCGGATCATGGCCTGCCTGGCGGGCCAGTTCATCGATGAAATGCTCCACCGCGAACACATTGAAATGCGGCGCCACGGAACGCCAGGGCCCCTTTGGGATCGGCGGTTCGAAATCGTAGCTGCGGATGCGCTGATGAGGGATGGCATAGTCATGGCGGGCTCCCCAGCTGGAGACGCCCCCTCCGGCGATGTCGTGCAACCACAGCCTCGGCATGCCCTGCGCGTCCAGCTCGGCCGCCATGCGGTGGTAGGTCATCGGGTGATAGAAGTCGTTGCGGACATCCTGTTCGCGGGTCCAGACCAGTTGCACCGGCACCTCGAAGCGGGCGGCGATCTGAATCGCCTCCTCGACATAGTCCTGTTCCAGCCGCCGCCCGAAACCGCCGCCGAGCAGCGTGGTATTGACCTCGATGGAATCGTCATAGCCGCCGAACACCTTGTTCAGCAACTTGTGCCAGCCGCGCTCGATGCGGTTCTGGGTCAGCCTCTTGGCGCTGCCATAGGCCAGGCTCGGGGATTGCGTGGGTGCCCAGATGCGCAGCTTCCCGTCGTCGAAATGCACGCAGCAGTTCATCGGCTCCAGGGTCATGTGCGCCTGGAAGGGCTGCAGGTATTCGGCCTCGATGCGGTCTCCGGTGACAGCTTCCGGTGTGCCGCGAACATGCTCCCGCGACGGCGGGCGGGCGTCATAACCGCGCAGGCGGTCCTCCCAGTCCTGCGAGCGGAAACCGGAGCGCTCGCCCGGATCCCAGTCGATGGACAGGCGCTGCGCGGCCTTGAAGGCGCTCCAGGTGTCGCGGGCCACCACGGCGACCCCCTGATCGATGGCAAAGACATCGACCACTGCGGGCGACTCGCGGGCTCCGGTATCGTCGAAGGCACGCAGCCTGCCGCCGAATACCGGCGGGTGCACAACGGTGGCAAAAAGTTGACCGGGCCGCCGCACATCGATGCCGTAGACCGCTTGTCCGGTCACCTTCTGCGGCACATCGGTACGCGGCAATGGCTGCCCGATGACGTGAAAATCCTCCGGCGGCTTGAGCCAGGCCTTGTCGGGCATCGGCAGCGACGCGGCCAGCCCCACCAGACGGGTGTAGGCAATGCTGCGGCCGCTGTCGTCGAAGACCTGCCCGTCGCGGGCGCGGCAACGCTCCGGGGCGATGCCCCATTGACGGGCGGCAGCCATCAGCAGCAACTGGCGCGCGATGGCGCCCGCTTCGCGCAGCAGCACCCAGCCCTTCTTGATGCTGGTACTGCCTCCGGTCAGCTGGAAGCCATACACCGGATCGACGCCGGCGCGCAGTACGCTGATGCTCGACCAGGGGACTTCCAGTTCCTCGGCGACCAGCATCGGCATCAGGGTATAGGGGCCCTGCCCCATCTCCGATTCGGCAACGGTGATCTCGACCCGCCCGTCGGCGTGCAGCGCCACCCAGGCATTCGGCTGGAAGTCCTCAGAGCCGTCCGCTTCCTGTTCGGCTGCCTCGACCCCGCGGCTCCAGTTGATGCCGATCAACAGCGCACCGCCCGCCACGGCCGCGGTAGCCTTGAGAAAACGGCGGCGATCCGGGTGAAAGGCCTGGGCACGATTCATCCTGTCATTCCTCCGAAAGCTTGGCGATCGCCTTGAGAATGCGCGGATAGGAGCCGCAGCGGCACAGCACAGCCGACATTTTTCGATCGATCTCGTCGCGGCTGGGCTGCGGATTGTTGCGCAGCAGGGCGACGGCGGTGAGGATCTGACCGGATTGGCAATAACCGCACTGGGGAACCTGTTCATCGATCCAGGCCTGTTGCACCGGGTGCAGGCCGTCATCGCCGGCCAGGCCCTCGATGGTTTCGATGTGCGCATCGCCCACATCGGCGGCACGGATCAGGCAGGAGGGGGTGGGCTCTCCATCGATCAGCACCGTGCAGGCACCGCACTGACCGATGCCACAACCGTATTTGGCACCGAGCATCCCAAGATGATCACGCAATACCCACAACAGGGGCGTATCGGGGTCTGCACCCTCGACCTCCTGCTGGCCTCCATTGATCCTCAGCTTCATCGACAGCGGTCCTCGCTTCAGGTTACTGAACGGGCTCCAGGGATGCGGGATCCATCACCAGGTATTCGGTCATGCGCCGCTTGGCCTCGATATCGCGGTACACGAGTTGCGCCCTCTCTTCGGAGATTCCCAGTTCGCCGGAAAGTTCACTCGCCGGCAGTCCATTGCGGTAAGCCCAGAGGGCCACGTCCATTTGCTGATAGGGCAAGGCGAAATAGAATTCATCCTGCCCCTGGGCCAGCGAATAGGTGTCGGTGGTGGGCACCGCATCGCAGATCGGATCCGGCAGGCCCAGGTGACGCGCCATGCCGTAGACCTGGCTCTTGTAGAGGTGAGCGATGGGCTTGATGTCCGCCGAACCGTCGCCGTTCTTGACGAAGAACCCCTGATCGTATTCGAGCAGGTTCGGGGTGCCGACCACCGCATAGTTCTTGCGGTCGGCATGGAAGTATTCCAGGGTCTTGCGGATGCGCTGCTTGTGGTTGGTGGCGGCAACGATCTGCAGGTACTGGTGATACTCCAGCCGCCGGCTGTGCTGCCGGCCCTCGGGATCCTCCACCACCAGTTTGAAATGATTGTACTGGCCCTCGAGACCGCCTTCGAGCACGATCTTGTTCTTCCAGCCGTCGCCATAGTCGGGGAAAACCTCACGGATCGCCGAATCCCGCCACTGATAGCAGCCAATGGCGGAGAGGATGTCGGTAATCGGCGTGGTGATGGTTTCGATATCCAGGTGTTCCGCCAGCATCAGCGACCGGTCGCCGGTGGCATCGGAGGAATCGGCTTCCGGCAGGCGCAGCGCCAGTACGCGTTTGCGGCCCACGGCCTCGACCGCCAGCGCCGCACAGACCGAACTGTCGATGCCGCCGGAAATGGCCACCACCAATCCCCTGCGGTGGGCGGTCTGGCGCAGATAGCGCCTCATCATGTCGGTGATGCGTTCGATCTCGCGGTCATAGTCGATGCTGAGTATTTTTTCTTCGAGCAGGCTCATTTGGTGTTCCTTTCGTTGCTGGGACAGGGGATTTCACCGCGTCGTATCTTGCCGGATGAGGTCTTGGGCAAGGCGTCGACGAAGGCGATGGTTTTAGGGATCTTGTAAAAGGCCAGGTTCTGCTTGCAGTGGCGCTTGACGGCCTGTTCGTTCAGCCGGGGATCGGAGCGGACGATGGCGGCATGGGCCGCCTGACCCAACAATTCATGGGCACAGCCGACCACGGCGCATTCGTCCACGCCGGACAATTCCAGAATCACTTCCTCGATCTCGTAGGGGCTGACCCGGTTGTCGGCGATCTTCAACATCTCGGTCTGCCGGCCAACGATGTACAAAAAACCGTCTTCATCCAGATAGCCCTGATCCCCGGTGTGCAGCCAGCCTTCACGCAACACCTCGGCACTGCGCTGCGGATCACGCCAGTAGCCGCGCATGACGCTGGTACCGCGCACCCGGATCTCGCCCGGCTCACCGGGAGCGCAGACGGCACCCTTGCCATCGACGATCTGGACTTCGAGCCCCGCGATCGGGCGCCCCACCGAACCCATCTTGTCGTCGAGGCGTTCGGCGGGCAGGCAGGCGATGCGCGCCGAGCATTCGGTCTGTCCATACATGACATACAGACGCACGCCTGGGAGTCGCTGCTGCAGATCACGGATGAATTCGACAGCCAACGGGCCGCCTGCCTGAGTCAGGTAACGCAGGCTGGAGAGGTCATGGCGGGAAAAGTCGGTTTTCTTGAGCAGGGAGACATAGAGGGACGGCACCCCGGCAAAACCGTGACAACCGTGATCTTCGATGGCTTCGAGAATACGCACCGGATAACCCGCGGGATCCAGCAACACCAGCGTAGCCCCGATCGACAGGTGGCTGTGCAGGATGGAGTTGCCGAAGGAGTAATAAAACGGCAGCACGCAGAGAAAGCGGTCATCGGGCGAGATGGACAGCGATTCGATGACACCGGAAATATTGCTGACCAGGTTGTCATGCCCGAGAGTGATGCCCTTGGGCGAACCGGTGGTGCCCGAGGTATAGATCAGCGTGGCCAGGGGTTCATCAGGAATGTCCGGTAGCTGGTCGACCGGGTGTAACGCGATGCCGTCCAGGCGGATCACACCAGGCCCCTCCAACTCCAGCGTCGATATCGGTGTGTCGCAGCCCAGCTGATCCCGGGTTTTACGGCTGAACAGACATGCACAACCGCTGTGGCCGATCCAGGTTTCCAGTTCGTGGGCGGTCGCCTGGGTATTGAGCGCCACCGGGATGAGTCCGGCCGCCCAGGCGGCATAGTAGGCCAGCACATACTCCAGGGAGTTGGGCAGATGAATCCCGATGCGTTCCCCCGGCACATGCCGCCGGCCCAGCTCCTGAGCCAGGCGGATTACCGCCGAGGACAGTTCCCGGTAACGCAGGCCGCGCACACCGCCGGGGCTGATTTCGCGCAGCGCCCAGCGATCCGGGTGCGCCGCAGCCGCCTCGAAAAAGCGGTCGATGAGTCGTTGCCCGCGCATCAGCCCTGTTGCTTGCGCTCGACGAAACGGACGATCCGGTTCACCGAATCGAGGTTTTCCGGCACCATTTCCTCGTCCTCGATGGTGATGCCCGCTTCTTCCTCGAGAAATTCGATGACCTCGAGGATGCCGGTGGAGTCAATGATTTCCTTCTCCATGAAGGAATCGTCATCCGCCAGGTCGGAAGGATTGTCGCTGAACAGGAAGTTCTCGAGTATGTATTGACGCAGTGTGTCCTTGAGCATTCAGGGGTACCTCTAGTGAGTGGTGATGAATTGGTCCATCCAGATCTGGGTGGAGAGTGCGGTGGTAAACATCATGTTGTCCTTGACGCTGTTGGCGCGCCCGCTGCGCACCTTCTTGAGCAACAGGGCAATCTTGCCTTCATCGAGGACACCGTGACGGCGTATGGCGTGCGGTGACAGGCAGTCCAGCAAATCCGAGTTGGCGGCACAGGTCAGGGCGTCGATATCCGGCGCCCGGTAGGGCTGCTTCGGGCGATCGAGCACCGACCGCGGCAGGCGGCCGGCAGCCAGCTTCTTCAGTATGAATTTTTCCTTCAGACCGTGCATCTTGTAGCGGTTGGGCAGACGACCGGCGAATTCGATCACCCGATGATCGAGAAAGGGGTAGCGCCCTTCGACCGAATTGGCCATCAGCATGCGGTCGCCCTGGGAAGACAGAATATAGCCGGGCATCAGGGTGCGTGCCTCGACATACTGAGCGCGGTTGAACACCGGCAGCGCCAGGGCCTCGGCACCCAGGCGCTTGACGGCTCTTTCCTCGATATCCATCCCGCGGATCGTCTCCCGCAGGTCCGGATGCAGAAAATCAATGACGGCAGAGGTGGTCTTCATGCGTATGGCATGTCCGTAAAGCAGGCGGCCCGTCTGTTCCAGCTGGTGGCCGAAGGCATTTTTCAGGTAGGCGGTGCTGTTGAGCCGGTTGAAATCCAGGTAGGGATAGAGGCGGCGCAACAGGGCGGGCCGGCAGCGGGATTGCGGACTGCGGCTCCAGAATTCACGAATCCTCGCCTCCTTGAACAGGTCGTAACCCCCGAACACCTCGTCGGCGCCTTCCCCGGTCAGCACCACCTTGTAGCCACTGCCGTGCACTTGCCCCGACAGCAGTTTCATCGGTGCCGGTGAGGTTCGGAACAGTGGGGATTCGGCATGCCATACCGTACCGGTGAAGCCGCTGGCAATCTGCTCGTTGCGCGCCAGCACCTCGTTGTGGCGGGTGGAAAAATGTGCCGCCACTTCACGCTGGAATGCCGACTCGTCGAAGGCCGCATCGGCGAAGCTGAGCGAAAAGGTTTCCAGGTCCGCACCGATACGCAGCAGATAGGAGAGGATGATCGAGGAATCCAGCCCTCCGGAGAGATAGGCCGCGACCGGGACATCGGCCCGCAGGCGGATCCGCACCGCATCCTGCAGCAGGGCATCCAGTTCCTCGATCCTCTCCTCGAGATCGGCATCGTTCTCGGGCCGATAGGCGTAATTCCAGTAGCGTTCGCTGCGCATCTCACCGCCTTGCTTGACCTCGACCCAGCAGCCGGGCGGCACTTCGCTGATGCCGCGGTACAGGGTGCCCGGTGACAATGGAGCCCACAGGTGCACATAATCCCCGAGGCCTTCCACGTCCATCTGCAATGCTACCCCACCGGCTTTCAGGGCCTTGACCTCCGATGCAAAGAGCACTCGGTTGCTCTCCCGGCAGTAATAGAGCGGCGCAATGCCGACACGGTCACGGATCAGGTAGCTGCGCTGCTGGCGCCGGTCATGGAGGCAGATGGCAAACTGGCCATTGAGGTGTTCGACGAAATCGATGCCATAGCGCTCATACAGGGCGACGATGACTTCGGTATCGCTCTCGGTGTAGAAGGGGTAATCCGGCAGCAGTTCGCGGCGCAATTCGAGATAATTGTAGATTTCACCGTTGAAGACCACGGCGATGGCACCATCACGACTGAACACGGGTTGGTCGCCGGTCTCCAGATCGATGATGCTCAGGCGGGCATGGCCAAGCACGGCGGATTCCCGCTCACATACCCGGAAATGATCGGGCCCACGGTGCTGCAGCTGGCCGATCATCGCCCTCACCCGCCCGCTGTCCACATTCGGATCGTATTCGCCGATGATTCCGGCTATGCCGCACATAATACTGCTCTCCCGATGCCGGTGACTTCCGGCGTGCTGCGCATCTTATCGGCCCACTGGAAAAATGTTTGTGACTGCATTCACCAATCGCCTTCAGCCAGGCTGATAGGGTACGCAAACCGAGAAACAAGGAGCAAAAACGCGTGAACATCTACCGGCCCGCCGGCAACCGGGCAGTACTGGAAGAGGAAGATTTCGACCCCGCCCTGCTGACAGGGCTCCCGTTGCGGCTGTACCAGTCGGGTACCGCGGCTCTGGCCGCCGCCCTGCAGGGCTGCCGCCAACTCGGTTCAGGACGCGACGAAGTGATCCTGCCCGGCTACGCCTGCCCGGATCTGCTCAGCGCGGTGATCCATGCCGGCGCCCGCCCGGTGCTGGTGGATCTCGAGGCAAACGGGCATGGCTACGACCTGCAACGGCTGGAGCAACGCATCGGTGAACGCACGCTGGCGGTGATCAGCGTCCGTTTCCTCGGCCTGACCGAGGATATCGATGCACTGAAACGCCTGTGCCACGCAAGCGGTGCACGGCTGATTCTCGACAGCGCCCAGTGGTTTCCCTGCACCGCCTCGGACGGAGATTGGCCCGCCGACTGCCACATCCTCAGTTTCGGTCGGGGCAAACCGGTCAACCTTCTGCACGGCGGAGCCGTGATCTGCCGCGATGAACGGCTACACCAGGCGCTGCCCATCGGTCGACCCAGTCCGGCAGATGGCAAGCCCGCGTGGCGGCACCGCGTCAAACTGCGCGCCTACAATCTGGCCATCAACCCCTGGGTCTACGGCCTCGTATCCCGCTTGCCGGGTCTGCATGTAGGTGAGACCGTCTACCATCCGCTGGAGGCCCTAGAAGGCATGAGCCAGTACCACCGGAGACTGTTGACGGCAAACATCAGGAAATACCGCCAGAGCAACCGCGTGGCACAACACTACCGAAGACTAATGGCCTCCCTGCCGGCAGGCAACTGGCGGGATATGGCTGACCAATCGGCACCGGATGCCTTGCCGCCGCTGCTGCGCTACCCGCTGCTGATCCAGGATGCGACCGCGCGCGACAGGATCCTCACAGCGGGCAACCGGCTGGGCCTGTCGGCGCTCTACCGCAAGCCCTTGCCGGAGATTCCCGGCGTACGGCCTTTGCTCGACGATGTCCCCGAACTGCCCAATGCCGGCCGCCTGGCCGCGCAACTGGTGACCCTGCCGACCCACGAAGACATCACGGAGGAGCGGGCCGAAGAAATCGTGGCCCTGATCGGGGGTTCGCTCTGAGCGGACGCTACGGCAACAGGTTGGCCCGCGCCTGCAGGATCAGCGACAGGTCATCGGCATCCTGACCGGCTTCCTCGCCATTGCGGGCACGCAGCTGCAGCTCGCCCTGGAAGCGGCGACTGCGCAGCCACTGATAGACCAGCGCCAGCTCACTGAGACGGGTCTCGGTGGCGCTGACGGTGTTGTCGAGGGCGGTGGCCGTGAGTTCGGCGCGCAGTCGTTCGTTGATGCGCCGCTGAAGGGTGAAATCCCCTCCCTTCTGGCGGCCCGAGCCGGCGTCATCGCCGTTGAGGATATCGAAATCGTCCTGATAGAGCGACAGTGAGAAGGTGGTGAAGCGTCCACGGTAGTCCCAACCCAGACGCACGCGGTCAGTCTCGACCAGGCCGGCATTTTCCAGCCGTGCGAGGGCATTTCCAAGCTGGGTATTGAAACGGAAGGCCTGTTGCAGCTCACGGGACAGACGCAGGCTCAGGCGGTTGCGTGAATTGGCCTGATGGGCCAGTTCGATCCCGTAACCGTTGAAACGGTCGTTGCTGCCGTCGTCGAACTCGACCTTGCGGTCGCTGGCAAACAGCTCCAGGCTCAAGCGTGTCCAGCGCTTGTCGAACCCCAGTTGCCATTCGCTGTTGTCGGTGTCGAGCGTGCTCTGGGCACCGTCCCGATAGCGCTGATCATAGCGGCTGAACCCCAGGCTGATCGTGGATCGCTCATCCAGCCGGTAGCGGTAGTCCAGCTGCAGCCGGTCTTCGTCGGCATCCAGTTCCCGGCTCTGATCGTAGCGATAGATACGGCGCTGCAACAACATTGCGAGCTGGCTGCGCCCGACACCTCCCACGACCCATTGCAGCCCCGCCCGTCCGTTGGCCTGGGTTTGAGTATCGAGCACATCGTCGATGACCGCTCCCGGAGCCGCCACTTCGCTGAGGTTCAGGTCGAGCAGCCCGCTGAGGCTGCGGCTGAAGCGGTAATCCAGGGCGCCCTGCCCGGTCCACTGGGTATTCGACCGGGCATCCACATGATCCTCGCGGTAGCGGCCGAGGATATCGTATTCCGTCCTGAGACGGCGGGCGGTGGTGTTGTCGGAAAGGCCGAGGCTGAGAGTGGAGATCGCCTCGTCCTCGCGTTCCTGATGAGCCTTGAAGTCGATCTGATAGGCCGCCTGCGGTCGCGGCGCAGCCAGTGCCGGCAGCGCCACCAGCCACAGGAGTATACTTCCTACGGCCGCCCGGCTAGACATATTGGAGCTTTTCATTGAGCACGAAACCGGCGATTTTCTCGCGCGGAATCAGCTTCAGCGCCTTGGCCAGCCGGGCATTGGAGACCTTGCCGTAGGGCAGCACCACCACGATGCGGTCACTGATCTCGGAGAGGATCGCCGCGTCGGCCGATACTTCCAGCGGCGGCGCGTTGAGGATCACATAGCGGTCGCTGTAACGCTTCTTGACCTGGAAAATGAAGTCGCGCATGCGTTCCGAGGAGAAGAATTCACCAATGGTCTCGCGCCGGCGGCCGACCGGCACGAAGCGCATGCGGGCGATTCCGGTTTGATAAATGATCTTTTCGGTACCGATCGACCGGTCATCGAGGTAGTCGGTGAGCCCGTAATCGACCTCCACCGGGAAATAGCTTTCGATCTTGCGCTTGGTCTTGTCGCAATCCACGATCAGCGAAGTCTTCTCGCCTTCGTAGGAGAAGGCCGCGGCCAGATTGACCGAAGTGAAGGTGGTGCCCATGCCGTGCTGCAACGACACCACCATGATCACCAGATTCTTGCCGCCGGACTCCTGCAGCAGCCGGGTGCGGATCTCGCGGAAGGCGTTGTGAATGCGGTAGTCGTCCATGTCGGGGTGGATGATGCGCCGTTCCTGAAAATCGTGGGCATCCAGCAGTTGCTGATCACGCATCCGCTGCAGGTGGCGGCGGCCGACACGGACGGTAACATCAGTGGGTGGCCGGGTGATCAGCGAATGGTCGTCATCCACCGGGTCGTAGTCACGAGGCCCTTCGATGATCCGGTCGAGCCGGATATCGACTTCCTCGCCGGCATCATCAGCGACCTTGTTGTCGATTTCCTTGCTCAGGTCGAAGTCGACCTCGCTGTCCTCGTTGGAGGCCAGCTGGTCGAGTTCGTAGACATTGTCTACCTTGTCGATTTCGGCAGTCACTTAGGCACCTATGTACTGATTGATCTTGAGCAGAACGATGGCGGCAAGCACCAGCAGGGTCAAGGCCACGATGGCGATGGCCACTCGCGTCTTGCGCCGTTCGGTCTGCATGTCCCTGTCATTGGCGTAATGCCCGACAACGCCAATGATCGGTATGTCCAGGATCTCCGGATCGATGGCCTCTTCGTTGCGGATTCTCGGGTCCAGCACGACCATTGCGAAGATCAGACCCAGCGGCACGGCAAGACCCAGCACCAGGCTGGCCAGTGCAAAATGCAGGAAGCGCAGACCTACCGGGACCAGTGGTACCACGGCCGGCTCCTGGATCTTGAAGGTCGAGCCCTGGTTCTCCAGCTGCAGGTTCAGAGAGACCCGCGCATTCTCGCGGCGGGTCAGCAGGTCGTCGTAAATGGCCTGAGTCACGTCCAGATCGCGGGTCATCTCCTCCAGCTGGGACTCAAGGGCGTTGACCAGATTGGCCCGCTCCAGTTCCTTGTCGAGGCGCGCCGAGGCATCGGTGATACGTGCTTCGAGAGTCTTGATGGTGGTCTCGATGTTGGCGATCTCGCTGCTGAGGCTTTCGTACAGCGGGCTCGGCTCGAAACCACTGGTTGTCGGTGCGGGGGCACTGTCCGCTCCCGAGGCCCGTTCCTTCTTCTCCTGTTCGATCTGCAGTTTGAGGTTGCGGATCTGTTCCTTGAGCTGGACGATGTCCGGATAGTCGTCGGTATAGCTGAGGCGAAGCGTATCGAGGCGGGTTTGCAGGGTTTTCAGGCGTTCCTCGTAATTGCTCTGGATCACCCGGTTGCTGGCCTGGGCGCGGCTGGCCGCAAGTTGTTGTTCGATACGGCGGCGTTCCTGCGCCAGCTGTTCCTTGAGGGATTTTTTCTGTACCTGGGCCTCGGTCAGTTGCAGGCGGGTCTCGCGGATCAGGTTCTTCAGGTTGTTGACCCGGGTATTGACGCCGCTGCGGGTGTCGGAATCGAGATCCACATTCTGTTTGCGGAAGGCAATAATCTCGCTGTTGATCTTGTCGAGTTTGTTTTTGTAGTCCTGTACCTGACGGTTGATGAAGTCATAGGCCGCCTGGCTGGACTGGTTCTTGACCTGACGGGTTTCCTGGATGAACAGTTCGGAGGCCATGCTGGCAATCAGGTAGGCCTTTTCAGGGTTCTTGCTGCGGTAGGAAATGACGATCAGACGCTTGCCCAGCTTGTCCACCTTGATCGAACGGCGCAGATCGCCCTTCAGCAATTCGCGCTGACGTTCGCTGATCGGGTTGCCGTTGTCATCGACGCCCAGTCCGGCCTTGTCGATCAACTGGTCGAGCAGCTTGTTGCTGAGGATGATCTCGCGGGCGATGTCAGCCTGGTCGTTGATGGTCGTGGAGCGGGCGACATTCTGCTCCAGCAGTGGGCTGAGCGAACTGGTGTTGCTCCACAAAATGGTGGCCTTGGACTCATAGACCTTGGGCCAGAAGACACCCACCGTCAGGATGGTGATCGACACCACCGCGAAGACGACGCTCACCAGAACCCGTTTGTCGATGACCTCATTGACAAAGGTTTCCAGCTGCTTGGCGAGACTGATTTCCTGCATGATTCACTCAGAAGAGTTTTTCGGGAATGGTCAGGGTATCGCCGGGCTGCAACGGGATGTTTTCAGCCAGATTGCCCTCGGTCATGATGCTTTCGAGGTCCACCGGCACCATCACGGTCTCCCCATCGACTCGGCGGAACAGCTTCGCATTGGCCGGATCGGCAAATTCGTTGGGGCCGCCCGCGGCCAGCACCGCATCGAGGATGGTCATGCCCTGGCTGTGCGGCAGCGACACGCTCTGTCCGACGGCACCGGTCACACGCACGCGGGAGATGTAGGCGGTGCTGCCAAGGTTGGTCATGATCACCGCCACATTCGGGGTACGCACGAAACGCGACAGGCGCTGGGTGATCTCTGCGGCCACTTCTTCCGGGGTCAGGCCGGCAACGACGATATCACCCACCAGCGGTGCGGAAATCTTGCCATCGGGCCGCACCGGAACGGTGACGCCCAGATCGGGGTTCTTCCAGACATTGATGTTCATGACATCACCGATGCCGATGCGGTATTCGGTCACCATACGGACCGGCCGCTCGCCGAGATCGCTGATGCTGACCATGCGGTTGGCATAGTTCTGTCCGGTGGAGCAGGCGCCGAGCAGCAACGCCAGTAACGGGATCAGGTATTTCATCGTCTTGTCCTTTGGTTCGGGTTTGTCGGAGAATTCACAGGCGGCCGTCGACCTCTGATTTGCGGAACAGGTCCTTCACATCGAACACCACATGGTTCGGCTTGCACAGAGCGCGGATCTCGTCGATGCCCATTTCCTTGAACTGCTCGTGGGCCACCGCCAGTATGACCGCATCATACCGCCCTTGCTCCAGGGTTTCGACCAGCTCCACGCCGTATTCTTCTCTCGCCTCCTCGGGATCGGCCCAGGGATCGTAGAAGGAGATATTGGCGTCGTACTTCAGAAACTCGTCGCGGATGTCGACGGTACGGGTGTTGCGGATATCGGGGCAATTTTCCTTGAAGGTCAGCCCCATGATCAGGATCTCCGCATCCACCACATGGATCTTCTTGCGCACCATCAGCTTGAGCACCCGTTCGGTCACATAGGAACCCATGTCGTCGTTCATGCGCCGCGCGGCGAGAATGATCTGGGGGTGGAAGCCGATCTCCTGTGCCCGGTGGGTCAGGTAGAAGGGGTCCACACCGATGCAGTGCCCGCCGACCAGGCCGGGTCGGAACGGCAAGAAGTTCCACTTGGTGCCTGCGGCCCGCAGCACTTCAAGGGTATCGATGTCCAGCTTGTGGAAGATCATCGAAAGCTCGTTGATCAGCGCGATATTAACATCACGCTGGGTGTTCTCGATCACCTTGGCCGCCTCGGCCACCATGATACTCTCGGCCTTGTGGGTGCCGGCGGTGATGATCTTGCGGTAGAGTTGATCGACGAAATCGGCCGTCTCGGGCGTCGATCCGGAAGTGATCTTCAGTATCGTCGGCAGGCGATGGGTCTTGTCGCCGGGGTTGATCCGTTCCGGACTGTAACCGACGAAGAAATCCTCGTTGAAGCGCAGACCGGATTCCCGTTCGATGATCGGCACGCAAACCCGCTCTGTGGCGCCGGGATAGACGGTGGATTCGTAGATGACCACATCGCCTTTCGAAATCACCCGTGCAATCGCGCTGCTGGCCTTTTCCAGCGGCGTCAGGTCCGGGTTCTTGAATTCATCGATCGGCGTCGGCACGGTGATGATGTAGACATTGGCATCGGCCGTATCCTGCAACTCCGAGGTATAGCGCAGACGGGTGGCCTGTTGCAGCTCGTCGTCATCGACTTCCAGCGTCGAATCATGGCCCGCTTCCAGTTCCTCGACCCTGGGGCGGTTGATGTCATAGCCGATGGTATCGAACTTGCGTCCGAATTCGACGGCCAGCGGCAGGCCCACATACCCCAGGCCCAGCACGCAGATGTGCAGATTTTCTTCAGGAATCATGATGTATCCGTGTTTCAGTGTATGATCAGTTGCATGCGGTCATCGGGCGCCCTTGCCGAAGAGCACCACCTCCACCGTTTGCAAGAGAATCAGGAAATCGAGGAACAGGTTGCGATTTTTTATATAGTACATATCGAACAGCTGCTTTTGATAGGAATCGGTCACAGATGCCCCATAGGGGTACATCAGCTGTGCCCAGCCGGTGATACCCGGCTTCACCAGATGCCGCTCATTGTAATAGGGGATCTCCTTTGCAAGCTCCTTGACGAATTCCGGACGCTCAGGACGCGGACCAACGAAGCTCATTTCACCCTTGAGCACATTGAATATCTGCGGCAGCTCGTCGATGCGTGTCTTGCGAATCACACGGCCCACCCGCGTCACCCGGTCATCGGTCTTGCTCGCCCACCGAGCACCCTTGGATTCGGCATCGGTACGCATGCTGCGGAACTTGTAGACCTTGTAGGGCTGCTGACCCAGCCCGACACGCAACTGATGGTAGAAAACGGGAGCTTTCCAGCCCTCTTCCAGCTTGATCGCCACGGCGGTAATCAGCATGAAGGGCGCACCCACCGCCAGAATCACCGAACTCGAAAACAGGTCGAACACGCGCTTCACCGCGTCCTTCACCTCGGACTGCCGGAAGCCTTCGGAAAACAGCAACCAGCGCGGTTCCATGATATCGATACGCACCTGCCCTACCTCGCGCTCGAAGAAGGTCAGGATATCCACCACCTCGATGCCATTGAGCTTGCACTCGACGATATCGTCCACCGGCACATCCTCGATGGCGTCCGAGGTGGCCACCACGATCTCGTCGATGTTGTGATCACGCACATAGGCGAACACGCTGCCTTCAATGTCCACCAGCTGCTGCGAATCCACCTTCAACTCCTGCTGCTGATGGCCCAGAGGCACATAACCGACGATGCGGAAGGTACGGCGATCGGATTTGCGGCGCAGCTTGGCGTCGATCTGCGCCGCGGTTTTGCCTGCCCCGTAGACCAGGACCCGTTTCTTGAAGACCTCGGTGTCCACCAGTTCGATGAACAGGGCGCGCAGGGTGCCGATCACGAAAAAGGAACCGAACAGGGCGTAGGCGAGGATACCCCGCCCCAGGTAGTATTCGGGCAGCAGGTAGATCAGCAGTGACACGAAGACGCCGGCGGCAAACAGGCTGATGCCCAGCCGCAGCAGGATTCCGGAGATGCCTTCGCGGATGTTGCCCTGATAGAGACCGGTGGCCAGCATGGCGATGGGTGCCACGGTCGCCAGCATGCCGGCATTGACCCACAGGCGGTCCAGAATCTCATGGAAGGCGGCCGGCACATTGATGAAACGCAGCCAGGCCGCGGCGTAGATCGAGACGAAGAATACGGCGACCTCGATTACGAGCAGGATCAGGAACGGGGTCTTGAGGTAGGACCGGAAGACCCGTACGGCGGCCACGGCGCAAGTGCCTCGTGTTCAGCCGCTCAGTGGGCGGTGATGTCGCTGCGCGTATCGCGGAATATCGGAGACAGCGTACCCAGAATGAAGAAGGAGGCGCCCGAAGCGATCAGGTTGATGACGATCGCGGTATGACCCAGGGAAAGCACCGGCAGCAGCGCGGCCAGAACCAGGTTTCCGGCAAACAGTCCGAGCAGATTGCCGGCGAGTACCGCGGCCGTCGGGCTGGGCAGTTCGACCGTGCGGAACACCAGTCGCTTGCCGAGGCGCAAACCGGCATAGAGTACCGCCACATGAGCGATCAGCAGCAGTGCAAAGCCAGGCTGGACCGAATAGCCGGTAAGCAGAGAGAACAGAATGAAACTGAAGGTCAGTACCGCCGCATCCATGATGCGCGCCCCGTTCTGTTTGATTGCCTGTGTTTTCATGCCGTCACTCCTCGTGTCCTTGATGTCGATGGCGGCCAGTTTAGTCAGCCAGGATGACGGTACTGTTAATCGGCTCACAAAGACTGCCAGGTTGCGGGCATCGAGCCAACGGGAGATGAAAAATGTGAACCCGTTCCGTGGTGTGCGTGATTGCAGGCGGATCAGCCCTTGTCTTCGTTGCGCAACAGGGTCAAGGGTTGCGGCAGCCGGCCCGTGCGCTTGACCCGGTACCGATTGAGCCCGGAACGGGGGGCCAGCAGTTCGAGTGCATTGCGCGCCGGCTTGCCGAGCTCGGGACGGGCTTCGAGCTCCATATCCAGGCGGTAGTCGGTGGCCGTCAGTTGCAGTTCGCCTTCGACACCGACCGATGCACCGGGAAGATCGGCGAACCGCATGCGCAATTCCTTTCCACCGCCTTCGATATCGGCCTTGAAATCGCCCAGTTTCTGCGGCTCCCCCTCAATGCCCGCCTCCCTCCAATAGGCGGTTGCATCAACCTCGCTCAGCCGCTTGCCATAAAGCCGGATCCGTCGTGCATCCAGCTCCAGCAGCCCGGTCGGCCGGACCAGCAGCGAGGGCATCAGCGGCCTCAACCGCTCCAGTGGCAGGCTCAGTCGGGCCGCGTCGACTCCAACACCCTGCCACGGTGAATACAACGCCCGCAGGGACAGATCGCCCGCTTCATCCTCGATTCGGTAACAGACTTCGAGACGCAACAGGCAGGACGGCTCGAGCCGATAACGGAGGTCCTGAAACTCCAGATTCCGGTACGCCAGCCGCTGAATCCGCCCCGAATACAGACGCCCTTCCAGCCCTTCGATGACGACACCGGCTGGCGGCTGGATCAGCCGGTAAACCTGGCGTATCGGCAGGTTGACAAGCAGGAACAGCAGCAGGCTGACGACAAAAGCGACCAACAGACGGACACGCACGGCTCAGCCTCCGTCGTTCAAGACCAGGGTCGCATTGACCCGACCCGGCTCATCAGCGGGCAGTACCCTCAGCTCGCGCACAGCGAGGCCCTGGACGCGGGTGTCCTTGAGCAACTGCAACAGCTTGTCGAAGGCCACGGTTTCGAAGCGCAAGCGCAGTTCACGGTCACTGACCGGCTTCATCTGCTTCATCTGCGCGCGCACACCGACCTGCCCGATCAGCCGGTTCATGCGGGTGACCAGGTTGCCGCTGCCGGCAGCGGCTGGAGCGATTGTTGGGGACACAGGCAGGCGGGTCACCGCCTCGCGCATCCAGGCCAGGTCGTCCTCGGCCTGAGCGGTCTCCTCCGCAAGCGCCTGTGCGGAACGGCGCCAGGGCTCCCACACCAGACTGTGCAGCAGCACCAGCCCCAGCAGCAGGCCGGCCACGCCCACGATCATCCGCTCCCTCTGCTGCAGACCGCGCCACCACTGTTTCATGAGCGGCCTCCGAGAATCAGCCGCGCGCGGGTCTGTTTCGGACCGATATCGAGGTTCTCGATGCGGTAGCTCAACCCCTGCTTCTTGAGTTGTTGTTCCAGAGCCTCGAAGGTCTTCAGACGCGGCGCCTGGAGGTCGATGGCCAGTTCGGCATCGCGGTAGAGCAACCGGCGGATCTGCAGATCGGGAAAACCGTCCTTCAGGGGTGCGAACCGGGCCAGCAGGTCGATGGGCCCCTGTCGGTTTGCCCCCTTGCCCAGTGCACTCAGCCGTTGCACCAAAAGGCGCTTGGGGTCACCCCTGTGTTCGGCACCCGGCAGGTAGCGATCGATCAGCGCCCATTGTTCCGCACGCAAGGCATCCAGCTTCCGTTGAGCATCGATGCGGTCGAACAACGCCAGCCCCGCCGACAGCAGCAGCAGGAGCAACAGCAGCCACCCCACCGTTTTCCAGGGACGGAGGCGCTCGCGCCAGCGGTTTCCCGGGCGGTAGGCGCCCTGCAGCAGATTGACCGCATCGTCCTCCACACGAGTGAGGACGGGAGCACAATCGACCGTGCTGCATTCGAAGGATCCGCGGCCGGCAATATCGGCTTCGGCATCCGGGCAGCAGTCCAGGCGGACAGCTGCCGCATCACCCGCGGCGAGCCAGTCCAGTGTATCGGCCAGCAGTGAGCCGGATGCGCTCAGCGCTTCATCGGCGGACAGGCGCAGCACCCAGCCTTGCGGGCTGCTACAGAGGCTGGCCAGGGCATCGGGCCGGGGCGGCGGGCACAGGTACATTTCGGGATGGATGGCGTCATAGCGCAGCCTGGCCTGACGCAGACGCAGGATCAGCCGATCCATCAGCGATCGTTCGATGACCACCACCGGCAATGTTCCGTCCTCGTGCTGGCTTCCGGTGGCGAAATGGTTGTCCTCGACATCATTGGCCAGCCGGTCCTCGATCGCAAAGCCGATCGCTTGCAGTTGCTGGCGGGCTGCCTTCGGTGGCAACTGGGCACGCAGCGACAACAGCAGTAACTGGGGAATGAACACACGGCAGCGTGCGGCGGCCTCCAGAGTAGCCAGGTCATCGCCCTGCCCTCGCCCGTGACTGACCGGCCGTTCGTTTCCGGGTTCGAAACGCCACCAGTCGAAGGCATCGAAATCACCGTCGTCGAAACGGATCCAGAGTTCGCTCACAGAAAATCCCCGAAGCTGCGCCACAGCACCCGGGTGCCACCACGGGCGCTGCGCTGAAACAGGGCGTCGAGGTGAAGACGCCGGTCGTTCTGCAGCACCTCGCCGCTGGCCAAGAAGTAGCGGCTGCTGACACTGAGGGCGTTTTTCTGGGCTTGCGTCAACTGGGCGTGCATGCGTCGTTCAAAATCTTCCAGGCTGGAAAAGGCGTCCTGATCCCGTTCGTCGATGAAGCGGTCCGCATCCAGCCGTTCATCTCCCTGCCTCTTCTTGATGCGCAAGGCCTCGAACAGCGCCTTGGGCAGGGTATTGATGTTCATCGGCGTCGCTTCAGGCAGGGCTATGATATAGGGTTTCAGCTTCTGATACGACTCGGCATCGACCCCTTTCACCAGCCGCAGTTCGCTGCGATCGGCCAGCGGCCGGTTGGCGCTGCGGTAGGGGCTTTCCAGTGCGGTGTAGTATTCATCCTCGGCGCCATCCGGGAAACGGGGTTCGCTATCGGCGTCGATCCAGTCCTTCAGGGCATCGATGAAATCGCAGGACAGGTCTTCCTGCAGGCAGATTGCCCTCAAGGCTGCCTCGGCCACGGCATCGGTGGGGAGGCTGTTGAGGTTGATCAGTGACTGGGCATCGGTGATCTGTCCGCTGAGCATGCCGCCCTCGATCGGCAGGCCGGGTATGCCGGTGGCCCAATCCTCGCCCAGATGATCGGTACGGCTGTCGCGGGCGTCCTTTTGCAGAAACAGCCGCGCATAGTCCTCCAGACCCAGCGCGTAGGCGCGCAGGCGTTGCGCTTCCAGCTGATGTCCGGTACGCCGCTGCATGAAGGCCTGGTCACTGAGCAGCATGCTGGCGGTGACCGCGGAAATGGCGACCACCAGCATCGCCATCAGCAGAGCGATGCCGCGCTGATCAGCCATCATCGCGCTGCTCCTGTTCATGCTCGAACACACCCAGCGGCAACTCGAAGATGCGCTCGACCCGGCCGAAGCCCTGCAGTTCGAAACGCAGTTGCAGCGCCACCGGCAGGCGGTCGGAGGGCACGGCATCATCGAGCGGCCAGCGTTCGTGCTCGGTCTTGCCCCGCGTCAGCAGGCGCCACTCCACTTCATCGACTCCTTCGAGCAGTACCTGGTCGATGCCCGAGTCCTCATAAGCCTGGTCCAGCTCGGGGCGGAACCGGCGGATCAGTTTACCGTCCTCGATACGGTAGCTCACCCGCTGCAGCACACTGCGCGGCTGGTCGAGCAGGTTGCTCCAGCCACCACGGGTGAAGGCCAGTTCCTGTTCCTTGAGGCTGAAACCGGGCTGCGCATCGCCATAGCGATCGCGCACCGGCCGCTCCACCACTTGCAACAGATCCTTCTCGATGCGCGCCAGGGCAAACTGAAGTGCCGACAGTTGCCGATCGGCATCGGCGATCTGCTCGCCACTGCGTCCGACCTGGATCAGCCCGGTCATGGCAATCAGGCCGATCACCGCAAAGATGCTGACCGCGATCAGCACCTCAAACAGGGTGAATCCCGCGCTGCGACCGGGTTGTGCCCGCATCACAGCCGTCCGCTGAAGCCGTTGATCCGCGCCAGCGGCTGGTCGGGCGCATCCTCGGCGAACACCTGGATTTCGATGCGCCGCATGTCCGGGTCATCGGTCTTGTGGATCTGCATCTTCCACTGCCATTCTCGGCCGGCCATCTCCACACTGCCCTGCCGACTGCTGCGGCTGCTCCAGATCCGCTGGGCGCGGAAGCGCGCCAGTTCGTTGCTGGCCACCCAGGATGCGACGCTGCGATCGCGCAGGTACTGGAGGTTGCGGTTGCTGCTGGTGGTGCTTTCGATGATCGCGCCCAGGGCGATGGTGATGACGGCCAGCGCAACCATGATCTCGATCAGCGTGAATCCACGACGCGGTTTCATTCGGCCACTGCTCCGGCGTCAGGGGCTGCCGGCCCCTCGATGACCGTATTGCCCAGCGCATCGCCCTGGAAGCGCACCTCGAGCCCGTTGCGTTCATCGATGATGCGCCAGTCGAAAGGCGTGGTTTCGCCACTGGCCAGCAGCAGGATGTGGGGGATGGGTTTGTCGCTGTCTTCGAGGGTCACCGCTTGGCCCGAAACCTCGAGCCGGTCCCGGTAGGGGTGTTTGCGCGCAAGCCGGCTGAACAACCGGCCCTTGACCGCTTGCCAGGCTTCTCCGTCGTATTGAATGACCTGGTAGCGACCCGGCCGGATCCACAGCGCATAGTTCGCATCTTCGAGTTGCGCTTCCTCGAGCAGCAGACGCAGGGTCTTGTCGAGCCTGCGGACATGTTCCTGCAGCGCGGTTTCCGGCCGGCTGACACGGGTGGTCAGCAGGATGGTGGAGAGCACGATGGAAATGACCGCCACCACCACCAGAATCTCGAGAATGGTGAACCCGCGGAGAAGACCACGCTCAGTCGTCGAGATTCCAGGTTCCGATATCGGCATCGGCGCCCTCGCCTCCCTCGGCATTGTCCGCGCCCAGCGAATAGATCTCGTATTCGGCGCCGTCACGGCCCGGTCGAGCGTAGTGGTAGTCGTTGCCCCAGGGATCCTTGCGCAGCTTCTTGACATAACCTCCGGCCTTCCAGTTCTTGGCGTCGGCCGGTTTCTCGACCAGGGCGCGCAACCCCTGTTCGGTAGTCGGATAGCTGAAATTGTCGAGACGGTAGAGTTCCAGCGCCGATTCCAGCACCTGGATATCGTTTTTCGCCTTGCTGATGCGCGCATCGTCCGCCCGGCCTGCCACCTTGGGGGCGATATAGGCCGCGAGTATGGCGATGATGGTGATGACGACAATGATCTCGAGCAGCGTGAAGCCGCGATGACCGCGCAGAGTGTATCTATTCATGTGCATTGAATGTCCCTAGCAGGCGGCCCACCTGCTGCAGCAAATACAACAGCACGGCGGCCAGAAAACCATAGAGGTGGGCGTCGACGAGTACCGGCACGCCGATCCATCCACCACTGTCGATTTTAACAGAGCTGAACTGTTCGAGGAGTATTTTCACCACCAGCAGCCCCACCAGCAGCGACGACACCAGGACCTGCCGTGAAAAGGATTCGGCGGCGGCCAGCAGATAAAGACCGAACAACACGCCGGAAAACCCGACATAACCCTGTATTCTCGGTTGCCAGAACCAGAAAGCCAGTGAGATGGCCAGCGCCAGTAACAGGATGCGCCAGCACCACTGCCACAGCCTCCAGCGCACCCCGGTCAGCGCCTGACACAGCCACAGGCCGGCCAGGTTGAGCAACAGATGGCGCAGGTTGGCGTGCACCAGATGACCAGTGATCAGTCGCCAGAGTTCCCCGGAAGCAATGGCGCGCGGGTCATAACGCAGCAGGGCCGGCCCCAGCCCCTGCAGCACGATCAGCAGCAGGGCAATCAGCAGAATCGGCCGGTACGGGCGCAGATCCGGCAGGTTCACTGGATCAGGTCGTTCATGTCGAAGATGGGCAGCAGGATGGCCAGCACGATCACCAGCACCACCAGACCCATGACCAGGATCATCGCCGGTTCGAAGATGCCGAGGAACAGCGCGGTGAGGTTCTCGAACTCGCTTTCCTCGGCACGGGCGGCGCGTTCCAGCATTTCGCCCAGCTTGCCACTGGCTTCTCCATTGGCCACCAGTTGCAACACCAGCGGGCTGAAATAGCCGGTATCGGTCAGCGCATCGGAGATGCTGCCGCCCTCGCGTACCCGTTCCGCTGCGCGCAGCACGGTATCGCGTATCGGTCCGTTGCTGATGACTTCGGTGGCGATCTGCATCGCATCCAGTGCCGGCACTCCGGAGGAGACCAGCAGGCTCATGGTGCGGGTGAAGCGGGAGGTGGCCGAAAGCCGCACCAGATAACGGATCATCGGCAAGCGCAGCAGCAGCCGGTCGCGCCAGCGCCGCAGGCGCTCATGGCGCATCGCACGACGGTAGAAGATGATCAGCAGCACCAGGCCGATCAACAGATAGAGGCCGTTGGCCTTGAAGAAATCCGACACCGCGATCAGCCACTGGGTGAGCAGCGGCAGTTCCTGGTCGAAGCCTTCAAATACCTGAACGATTTGTGGCACCACGAACGTCAGCAGGCCGGTGACCAGCAGGATCGACACCACCGTCAACAACAGCGGATAGATCAGTGCCAGCGCGGTTTTCTGCTGCAGGTGCTGGCGTGATTCCATGTAGTCGGCCAGCCGCTCCAGCACCACATCGAGCAGGCCCGACTGTTCCCCGGCATGGATCGATGCGCAGTACATGGCGTCGAACACGCGCGGGTATTCGCGCAGCGCCGAGGACAGGTCGTGCCCCTCGAGCACCCGGGCGCGCACCGCCAACAGTATTTTCCTCGCCGCCGGTTTCTGGGTCTGCCGGGATACCGCGAGCAAGGCCGATTCCACCGGCTGGCCGGCGCTGATCAGTGTCGCCAGTTGTCGGGTCACCAGGGCCAGCGCGGCCACCGGAATGCGGTCCCGGTGGGTCTGCAGGCCATTGGCCTGAACCTGCTCGCCGCGCAGTTCCTCCATCTCCACCGGCGTCAGCCCCATGCCGCGCAACTGCTGGCGGGCATGGCGGGCGGTATCGGCCTCGATCAGCCCCTTCTGGCGCTTGCCCCGGTCGTCGAAGGCGAGGTATTCGAAGGCGGCCACTCAGACCTCACGGGTGACGCGGAACACCTCGTCCAGCGAGGTGATGCCCTGACGCACCTTGCGCAGCCCGTCCTCGACGATGGACGGATGACGGCGGCGGGCCTGCTGCTCCAGATCCTGCTGGCTGGCCTGATCGTGGATCATCCGGCTCAGTGTGTCGTCGATCTCGATCAGTTCGTAGATGCCGGAGCGGCCACGGTAACCGAGCTGCAGACAGGCCGGGCAGCCGACCGGCTGGTACACCGTCTGCCCTTCTCCGATGCGGTACTTCTCGCGTTCCTGCGGTGACAGCTCGAGCGGTTTCTTGCAGTCGGGGCAGAGGTTGCGCACCAGCCGCTGGGCAACGATGCCCAGCAGGCTGGATGACAGCAGGAACGGTTCGATGCCCATGTCCTGCAGCCGGGTGATGGCGCCGACCGCGGAATTGGTGTGCAGGGTAGACAGCACCAGATGGCCGGTGAGGCTGGCCTGGACCGCGATCTGCGCGGTCTCGCTGTCGCGGATCTCGCCGACCATCACCACATCCGGATCCTGTCGCAGGATTGCCCTGAGCCCCTTGGCGAAAGTCATGTCCACCTTGGTGTTGACCGGCGTCTGGCCGATGCCGTCGAGGTCGTACTCGATCGGATCTTCAACGGTCAGGATGTTGCGCTCGCTGGTATTGAGGGCACTGAGCACCGCATAGAGGGTGGTGGTCTTGCCCGAACCGGTGGGTCCGGTGACAAGAATGATACCGTGCGGCTTGGCGATCAACCGCCGCAGGCGCTGTTCGTCCTCCGCCGCCATGCCCAGCTGGGCCAGGTCCAGCCGGCCGGCCTGCTTGTCGAGCAGACGCATGACCACCCGCTCGCCGTGCCCCGAAGGCAGCGTCGACACGCGAATGTCCACCGGGCGGCCGGCGATGCGCAGCGCGATGCGCCCGTCCTGCGGCAGGCGTTTCTCGGCAATGTCCAGCCTGGCCATGACCTTGATCCGTGACACCAGCAGCGAGGCCACCTGGCGCGGCGGTTCCAGCACCTCACGCAAAACGCCATCGACGCGAAAGCGGATCGACAGACGGGTTTCGAAGGGCTCGATATGGATGTCCGAGGCGTTTTCCTTGATCGCCTCGGTAATCAGCGCGTTGATCAGGCGGATGATGGGCGCATCGTCGTCGCTTTCGAGCAGATCTTCAGGCTCGGAGAGCTCGCGGGCGACATCATCCAGATCCAGTTCACCGCCCAGGGTTTCGGCATTCAGCAGCTGTGCGTTGCCGCCGCCCT
Organism: Gammaproteobacteria bacterium; assembly: GCA_026989015.1. GTDB lineage: Bacteria > Pseudomonadota > Gammaproteobacteria > S144-22. The sequence continues at coordinate 24,575 of JALSKD010000053.1, read as the reverse complement.
CGTAGAGGCGGCTCAGCTGCTGATTGAATTCCGCCTCGCTGACCCGCTGCAGGGCCGCTGGCCGGATGCCGATGCGTTGTACCTCTGCCAGCGCCTGAGGCGTGGCATCAGGCCTCAGCAATACCCGCGGCTGGTCCTCGCTGCTGGCGTCGACCAGCACGCCGAGTTTGCGGGCGAAGGAATAGGGCAAGGGCGTGGGGGATGCCGTCATCTCGGGTTGTCATCGGAACAGGGACCAGGCGAATACCGGGAGCAACAGCCATTGCGGAGCAAAGGGCAGCCATTCCCGGCGCAGGAATTGTAGTGCTTTTGGCGTTCCAAGTCTCATTCTATCGATGCGCAGGAAGCCGTAGAAGAAGGGGATCAGCATGAAAATGTAGATCACCCAGCCGAGGTTGCCATGGTCCTTGACGAAAAACGGTACATCCAGCCCCCAGTTGTGGGCGACGAAAATGATGATGAAGATGCGCACCCAATTGACAAGCAAGGCCAGCAGGATAGTGATACCCAGCGCCATCAGGAACTGGCGCGTATTGAAGCGGCTGAACAGCGCATATAGAAAGAACAGGATCAGGTTGTTGGCCAGATAGCGGAAGCCGCTGCAGGATCCGGCGACAAAAAACTGGCCCCGGGGGATGGCAATATAGTTCTCCTGTACCAGCACAGGGATTCCGAACAGGCCAAGAATGCCCTCGACGACGAACACGGCCATGGACTGCAGGTAGGGCACCAACAACGGAAAATAGGGCAAGGAGAAAGCCAGCAGGCAGAACAGTACAAAGAAATTGGGATGTGTATCCGATTTTATGCTGTAGTGGCGGATCAGGGCGATGACGGCGATCGGCATCAGCATCGGCACCCGGTCCTCGACCAGCACCATCAGAAGCAGAGTCACCAGTGCCAGCAGCAGATCACTGGCATCGGCCCGGCGGATGAACAGCCGCTCGGGAGACACATCGCGCAACAGATAGAAGAACCCCAGCAGCCACAGTATGGGGCCCTTGTGGAAGTAACTCCCGTCATCGAACCAGCGGGCCAGCATTTCACTGACATCACCGCGAAACACCCACAGGGCGGCAAGCGCCAGCAAGGCCACCAGCAGACGCCCCGTCAATTCGGCACGTACACCCCCCTCCCCGGCCCTGATGTCTGTGCCGGCCAGCCCGTTCATGATAGCTGGCTGGCCAGTTGCTTGAGAATTCGGCTGTCCGGGTTCTTCTCACGCAGCTTGTCGAGCAATTGTCGAGCCTGCTTGGCCTGCCCGCTGCGGTCCAGCGCGCGGATGTAGGTGTCGGCCACATTCAGGTTGTAGGGTGCCAGTCGGAAAGCGCTCGAGGACAGTTCTAGGGCACGTTTGGGCTGCTGTTTCAGGTACAACCAGGCCAGATTGTTCAACGCGGTCACATTGCGCGGCTGCTCCTTGAGGATTTGCTCGTACAGTACGCGCGCCTGCTCGGGTTTGGACTGCAGATACGACGCGGCAACAAACCCCTTGAGCGCCGTGAATTTCGGGTGCTCGCGCAGCAGACGATCGGCTTCCGCCACCACGCGCTGCAACGGCTCACCGGCCTGAACCCGGGTCTGGTACAGCTTTGCGGCCAGCGTATCGCCCGGCTGCAGACGGAAGGCTTCGGCATAGCGCTTGGCCGCCTCGGCCGGTTGCTTGCCGGCCAACAGTATGTCGCCCTTGAGTTCCAGCGCCTGAGGCTTCAGGCCTTTCTTTTCGAGAGCATCGGCGAAAGCGGTGGCGCGCACCCGGTCGCCAAGACGCAACCAGGCCCGGGACAGCAGCGCATCTTTCTGCGGGCTTTCGGCCTGTTTCTGTTCGATGCGTTCGAGCAGCAGTTTCAACCCTGCGCGGTCGCCTTTCTTGAGGTAATACTGGTAGAGCAACCGGGCGATGAGTGGGCTGTACTTGCGATCCAGCGCTTCTTCCAACACGGCCGCGCCCTTTTCCGGATCGGCCTTGGCCATCAACACCGCGGCACGCGGGTCGTTCTTTTCCATGAGCGGCTGCAGGCGAAGCCGTGCCTGCTGAGGATCGTCCTTCAGCTCGGCCTCGGCCAGCAACAGTTGCACTTCATCATAGCCCGCGACAGTCTTGTCCAGGCCCGCCATCCAGGCGCGCAACTCGGGCTGGTCACCCTTTTGCAACAGTGCGCGCATCAGCTTGAGGAAGGCCGTGTTGTCACCCGGCCTAGCAAAACCGGTGCGGATGGCCTGCAGACCCTCCGGAATGTGTCCGGCCGCCAGATGGAGGCTGGCCAGCCGGGCATAATCGTCCTTCGATTGACGGTCATTGGTGAGCTGCTGCTGCAGTTTCAGGGCACGGTCAGTGTCTTTCTGCTGCAGCGCGATGAGGATCTGCAGTTCCAGCGACTGGCGCGGGTCGCTCAGCGAGCGGGCATAGGACTCGGCATCCATCACCCGCTGACGCTGAAGCAGAGCGGAGATGTACATGCGCTCCAGGCGCGGGTCCTTCAGCTCGCGGCCGGAGAGCAGTGTGATGACTCGATCCGCATCGCCCATCTGCCGCCACAGCTGGCTCATCTGCAGCAACTGATTGGGCGTGAGGGCGGCCGTATCGATGCCTTCGATCAGTTTTCTTGCCTTGTCGGCCTGTCCCTTCAAAAGCCACGCGCTGGCGCGGTCCATGCGCAGCGAGGCATCCGCGGTATCGGGCGGAATCATCTGCAACACGGGATCGCTCTGACCCAGATTCAGCCAGGCCTTGGCCAGCAGGCTCTGCCCCCTGGGGTCCAGTTTGTCCTTGAACAGACGCAGGGTATCGACCACGGCACGGTAGTCGCCCTTGCCGAACTGGGCCAGCCCCAGGATCATGGCCGTCTGCTGGTTGTCCGGGCTGGCATCGACCAGCCCCTGAATATTCTTGATGGCGGCATCGAAATTGCTGGACTTGAGGTCCTTGACCGCTTCCTGCATCGCCACATAGCCGCTGCCCTTGTAGTTCTCGAGGAAGGCATCATAGATGGCCTGGGCCTCGGCGAACTTGTTCTGCGCGATGTTGTTCTTCACCTGCAGTTCGACGGCCTGGATCTTGCGCGGTGTGATCACATCCGACTTGTCGGCGAGACGCAGCTCGATCAAGGCCCGGTCGGCCTCTTCGTGCCGCTTCAGCAGATACAGCGTCTTGGCGAACAGCAGCCAGTCGTCCACCGATACCGGCTTGCCCTTGCGCTGCTGGTAGATCTTCACGATCTCCGGGTAGCGACGCTCGGCGAACAGCAAACGCAGGTATTCGCTTTGCGCTTGCGGAAGATCCATGCCCTTGAACCGCGCCAACGCCTGCTTGCGGTCGCCGCTGCGACGGTAGTCAATCTGCGCGCGGTAAAAGGCCTTGCGGTCGGCGGCCAGGCTGTCGTCCAGCCGGGTCAGCAGGCGCGAGGCTTCATCCGCCTTGCCCGAAGCGATGAGGATGCGCAACTTGAGCTCACCGCAATCGGCCAGGCTGCAACCCTTCTCCAGGGCCTTGTCCACCTCGTTCAGGGCGTCGGCCGCGTAACCCAGCTCATGATAGATTTCGGCCAGCTCGCGATAGACGCGTGGATCCTGCGGGTTGTTCTGCTGCTCCTGACCGAGGGTAGAGAGCGCCAGCGAATAGGTGCCGTTGTCGGCGTAAAAACGAGCCAGTTGCAGGTTGTCGACCTTGCCCGATTCCGGTTTGGAGCAGGCCGCCAGCAACAGGGAGGCCAGCAGCAGACCGGACCGAATCAAGAGTGAAGGAATAAGGGAAGAGCGGTGTCGCATCATTGTGTCGAGTTCCTTTTCAGAGTGTGATGTCGTGCTTGCGCAGCAGCTCATAGATCCGCTGGCGGGAGACGCCCAGTTGCGAGGCGACCTCCTTTACATTGTTATCGTTGGCGCGCATGGCTTTCATGATGAGGCGCAATTCGGTCTCCTCCTTGGCCTGTTTCAGGGTCGGAATGTTGTTCAGGGTGATGTCGTCGAAGGCCTCATTCTGGGTGACGAGTCCGAGGTCTTCGGCACTGACCCAGTCGCTGGAACTGAGGATCACTGCCTTGTTGATGACATTCGAAAGCTGGCGGATGTTCCCCTGCCATTCGTTGCGCCGTATCGCCAGCAGCGCGTCCTCGGTGAAACGCATCGGCGGCTTCTGGTGGGATTCGGCAAACTGCCGCAGCAGGTGACGGGCAATCAGTTCGACATCGTTTTCACGCTCCGACAGCGGCGGCAGCCGCAGCTCGAATTCATTGATGCGGTAGAACAGGTCCTCGCGAAAGCGCCCCTCGGCAATCAGTTGTTCGAGATCCTGGTGGGTGGCCGAAACGACACGCACATCCACCGGAATATCCTTCTTGCCGCCGACGCGATGGATGATGCGCTCCTGCAGAAAACGCAGGATCTTGGCTTGCAACTCATAGGCCATGTCACCGATCTCGTCGAGAAACAGCGTGCCGCCATCAGCCTGCTCGATACGGCCGATGGCCTGCTTGTCGGCACCGGTGAAGGCCCCCTTCTCGTGGCCGAACAGCTCGCTCTCAAGCAGTGATTCGGGAATGGCCGCGCAGTTGATGGCGATGAAGGGTCCTTCGGCACGATCGCTCAGCGCATGGATCGCCCGCGCCACCAGTTCCTTGCCACTTCCGCTCGGCCCCTGAATGAACGTACTGGCACGGGTCGGCGCCACCTTGCGCACCATCGTCGCTACCTGCTGCATGGCCTCGCTGCGGCCGATGATGCCCGGCAGAAGAAACAGCCCCGGTTCTTCTTCCGCGTCACCGAGCCGCTCGGCACCGGCGCGCTGCAGGGCGCTGACGAAACCGGCCCGTTCGACGATCAGCTTCAGCTGGTCGATGTCCACCGGCTTGGTAAGGAAATCATGAGCGCCGAGGCCGATCAGTTCGATCGCGTCATCGCGGTCGCCCTTGCCGGTCATGATGATGATGCGGGTTTGCGGCGCTTGCTGCAGCATGGCCTGGATCGAGGCAAAACCCTCGCTCACACCGCGCTCGTCCGGCGGCAATCCCAGGTCATGCACCACCACCGCCGGGTGGTTGCGCTCGAAACAGTCGAGCGCTTCCTCGCGGCTGGATGCGAACAGCAGATCAAAGTCGCCTTTCAACGCCCACTTGAGCTGCTTCTGCAGCCCCGGATCGTCCTCGACGATCAAGACACGCGTCAATTCACTCATCGGCAAGGTACTTCCACGGAGATACAGCTGCCCTGCCCCGGACGGGAATCGACATGGATATGACCGTGCAGCGCATCCACGATGTTGCGCACATGGTACATCCCGATACCCAACCCGGAGTCGGATTTGGTGGACACAAAGGGCTCGAACAGCTGGTCGCGAATGAACTCGGGCGTCATGCCCTCGCCTTCATCGCAGACTTCGAGACGCAGCAGAGCGTCGGCACACTCAAGCCGCACACGCACCGGGGCGCTGGCCGGAGATGCCTCGACGGCATTCTTCAGCAGATTGTCCGCCACCACCTGCAGATCCGCCGGTACCGGAGGCAGTTCTTCGGTATCCGTGGGCAGATCGAGCTGCAGCCGCTGGCCGAGTGCCTTCTGTTTTTTCATAAGATAATCCATGAGTTCGCGGAAACTAACAGTCCCACCCGTGGAATTTAGTGACTTGTATCTAAATTGGGCGAACAGTTCTTCCAGCTTGTCGGTGGAATGTTCGATGGTTTCACAAAAGTCGTCCAGGAATTCCGGATCCTCGCGGTACTTGGGAAAATTTTCCACCGCAAGTTTTTGTTGTGCAACGATATTTTTCAGATCATGGGCCAGAAAAGCGACGGTGCGATTGAAGCCCGCCAGCTTCTCCTGGCGCTGCAATCGATGCTTCTGCTGCAGCTCCCCGAGGCGGATCGCAAACTCGCTGGCGACGGTCTCGCACAAGGCCAATACGGACCCCTCGAGCAATAGCGGATCGGCATCGCAGCGCAGGCGGCAGATGCCCTGAATGCGCTCATCGATGGACAGCAGCACCAGCAGATCCGGGTAGCCGCGGCCAGTGTCGGGCTCCGCACGCAACAGGTGGACATGCTCACCCAACGCCCGCGTTTCCTGTGCCCAGTCCTCGCGCAGGCGGAATTCCTCGTCGAACCCCTCGCCGCGCACGGCTGCGCGCAGCAGACGGTGACGGTCCGCCCGGTAAAGAGCGCCTTCCCGACAGCCGAGGCAATCGAGGAAATAGTCCAGCATCCGCTGTTCGATCGCTTCCTCGCGGCGGGTGATGCTGCTGACGCGGCCCCATTCCCGTTTGTAATCATTGGGATCACCGAGGAAGTAGGCGCTCAGCCATTGATTGATCTCGCTGCGCATCAGGTTCGACAGCAGCAGCATCCCGACGCCAAACAGCAGGGTCACGCTGAGCATAGCGTGGTAGAAATCGCTGCGCACCTCGCTGAAGTAGAAATCCAGCATCTGCATCACCCCGGCCAGCAACAGGCCGCTGCCAACGAGGACCATGAAATACTGCGCCTGCCCGTCCCTGCCCGGCGCAAACTGCTGGCCTTCGAGGTCGCGGATCCGCGCGGCTGAAATCCCCACGAACAGCGGCAGCGGCAACTGCACCATCAGCACCAGATAGAGCAACAGAGGCTTCGCCTCCTGATAGGACAGCCGCTGGTAGAAATACATCAAATGCACCAGGGCCAGAACGATCAGCCCGTACAGCAGGTGCTTGTAGGCGTAACGGTACTCCACCTTGAGGTGGCGGATCAGGCTTTCGAGGAAATACAGCATCGCAATGCCACAGAAGACACCGGCGAACAGCAGTGTCGAGGTATCGAAGAACAGATTGCCCGAAATCTGGTCGATACGGAACTGAAACAGGAACAACGCGAACAGCAACAGGTTGACAAGGCCCGGCGGCAGGTAGCGCTGCAAAGGGCGGTTGGGAATCTGCAGAAACAGGGACTGCAGGTACAACAGCCAGGCAAACAGGGAGATCACCTGGGCATAGTGGTTGACCATCAGCGCGCCGTGGTCGTAAAAGGCCTTGAGCGCCTGCACGGCCGCGAACAGCGTCACCGTCACCGCCAGCAGCAGAAAGGGCTGACGCAAGCGGCGATGGCTGAGCAGATACAGCAGCAGCCCCGCATTAAGGACCGCGGTGCCGCCCAGGATCAGCGGGATCTCCATGCCCCGGCCTGCGCCTCTACTGGTCGCCCACGGACTCGTCGCCGAGGTCGATGAGCACCGGGTTCATCTCGCCCAGCTCTTCGGTCTTTTTCAACTGTTCCTGGCGAATGAAATTGTACTTGCGCTCGCTGAGCCTGCGTGCCTTTTTCGGATCACGGATGATGGTGGCACGGATGAACACCAGCAGATTGCGCTTCTTCTTGGTCATCTTCTTGGCCCGGAACAGAGCACCCAGCACCGGAATATCGCCCAGCCCCGGCACCTTCTGCTCGGTATTGACCAGCACATCATCGATCAGCCCGCCGAGCACCAGCAGTTCGCCGTCGGCCAGTTGCACGGTGGTGTTCAGCGAGCGCTTGTTGGTCACCAGATCCACCGCACCGGTACTGCTGCCGCTGATGTTGGACACCTCCTGCTGGATCTCCATGGTGATGGAGTCGCCCTCGTTGATCTGCGGTTTCACCTTCAGCGTGATGCCCACATCCTTGCGCTCGATGGTGCGGAACGGGTTGGCAATGGCGCTGTTGCCCCCGGTATTGGAGCTGGCCGTGTATTCACCGGTCACGAAGGGCACATTCTGGCCGACCACGATCTCGGCCTCCTGATTGTCGAGGGTGACGATGGACGGTGTGGACAGCAGGTTGGTGTCGGAATCTCCGGCCAGCGCGCGGATCAGCGCGACGAAGTTGAGCGAGGGGTCGTTGAGCCGGCCCAGGCCGAAGGTCAGACCGTCGGAAATGGCCACGGCACCGGACGCCAAACCGGAGATCGGCGTGGTGCTGCCAGCAAAGTTGGTGATCAGCGCCGGATTGTCCTTGGGCGTACCGTCGATGATCCACTGCACGCCGAGTTCACTGGAGGTATCCATCGACACTTCGGCGATGATGGCCTCGATGTGCACCTGGGCGCGCGGAATGTCCAGTTGCTGAATCACCGAACGCAGGGAACGGAATACTGACATGGGCGCGGTGATCACCAGCGCATTGGACACCTTGTCGGCCTGGATATTGAGGTTGCTACCGCTGCTGCCCCCCTTGGCCGGCACATTCTTGGATTGTGCCTTGACCACCTCCTTGCCCACACTGCCGAGGATCTTGGCGATGTTCTCGGCATCGGCGTAGCGCAGATAGACGACATGGATGTTGCCGGCCGAATCCACCGGCTGGTCCAGTTTCTTGATGATGGAACGGAACTTGAGGCGCTCGCTCTGCTCGCCGGTGAGCAGGATGCTGTTGGTGCGTTCGTCGGCACTGAAGCGCACCGCGGGCTGTGCGCCCTTCTTGGTCGCGGGCGCGGTGGTGGCCAGATTCTGCAACAGCCGCACCACCTCGGAAGCGAAGGCATGTTCCAGCCGTATGAATTCGATGTCGGCACTGGATTGCTTGTCGATGCGGCGGATGATCTCGCTGATGCGGGTGATGTTGGAGGCACGGTCGGAGATGATCAGCACATTGGTCTGCGCATAGGCCGCCAGATGCCCTTGCTGCGCCACCAGCGGGCGCAGGATCGGCACCAGCTGGGTGGCGTTGACATTCTTGATCTCGATGACCTTGGTCACCAGCTGATCGCCATCCTTGCGGCTGGTGCTCATCACCACCGGCGCAGCATCCTGCTTGGCGGAGGCGTCGGGGATGATCTTGATCGCATTCTCGGTGGGGACGGTGGCAAAACCGTGCACCTGGAGAATCGACAGAAAGACCTTGTAGACCTCGTCCTCGTTGAGCGGCTTGGAAGAAATCACCGTCACCTTGCCCTTGACCCGCGGGTCAATGATGAAATTCTTGCCGGTGATCTGCGAGACACTGTTGGCAACCGCGGTCAGATCGGCATCGCTGAAGTTCAGCGTCACCTCCTCGGCCAGCGCCGGCCGCAACACAGCCGACAGCAGCAGGAAAAGGCCCGGCAGAAGACATCGCGTGAACAGGAATGAAGGCATGGTGGTAGGCATCCGTTGTGATTATTGATTGAGGCTGAAATTCAGCGTCTGGCGGCTGCCATTGCGCAGCACGGTGATCGAGACATCCTCGGCCGTGGACAGGGACTTCAGCGCATCCAGCGCCTGGAACGGCTTGTCGAGGCCGATGCCGTTGATCTCCACGAACACATCGTTCTCGTGCAGACCCAGTTTTTGCAACAGGCGCTCACCGCGCAAGGCCTTCAGCTTGTAACCCACATTGCGTCCGTTCTCGGTGACCGGTATCGCCTGGAAGCGCTTGGCCAGCGCCAGCGGGTTGTCCGCATAGCGCCGTTTGTAGCTTTTCAGCACGCGGTTGGCATTGGCCGCCGCCGGCACCGCCAGCGAACGGGACGCCGTGGCGCGTCCGCTGCCCGGCCGGGCCTTCGGTTTCTCCAGCAGCAGCTTCTCCAACCGGCCATTGCGGGCGATCAGGATGTGATCGGGCAGGATGCGTTCGATGTAGATGCCCGGGTCGAGTTCATCGCCGAGGCGATAGAACTCGGACTTGCCCGCCCCCTTCTGCACGATGGCCGAGGCCAGCGCCTTGTCCTCGGAATAATAGATCCCGCGCAGCTTGTAATTGAGGGTGCTTTTCGGTGCATCGCGCACCGGTTCCGGTTTCGCCTGCCGGCGCTGCTGCAGGCTGCCAAACAGTTTGGCGGCGATGATGCGTTGCAGCTGGGTGTCCGGGCTGCTTTTCGGCTCGGCACCGCGGACGGAGCCGGCGCTGGGGGCATGGCGGGCCGCTGCCGGTTCCTGCGGCAGCAGCACCAGCTTCCACAGCAGCAACGACAGCTGCCAGGCCAAGGCCACCACCAGCAGCAGGGCAACGCCGGATATCAGCCGGCGGTCATCGACAAAGGTGGATAAGGCGTTCAGATTCAATAGCCGCGACCCTGCAGTGAAACGAAGAGAACCGGTCTTTCCCCCGCCCGGCCAGGAGTGCGGCCAGCGGAATGGAACACCGCAAGCCGGGATTGTACCGTCGATCTTCGAAACGATGCAAAGAAACTGTCCGCCGTGCACGACAAAGTCTTTGCGAGGTGCGGGCAAACGGATCAGAATAGCCGCCCCGCATCACCGGAGCGCCCCCATGCCCTTGAAGACACCCGAAACCCGCAGCCCGATCCACCACCGCCGCATCAGCTGCGATGGCTACCGCCGCGAAGACGGCCTGATCGACATCGAGGGCCGGCTGGTGGACACCAAGGCCTTCGACTTTCCCAACAAGGACCGGGGCGGAGTGATCCGCGCCGGCGAAGCGCTGCACGACATCAGCCTGCGCATCACCATCGATCTGGAGATGAACATCGTCGATGCCGATGCCAGCATCGACGCCGCTCCCTATCATTACTGCAGCCGCATCACCCCGGTGGCCCAGCGGCTGATCGGCCTGCAGATCGCGCCCGGATTCCGGCAGAAGGTCAAGCAACGCATCGGCGGCACCGCCGGCTGCACCCACCTCACCGAGCTGCTTGGCCCCATCGCCACGACCGCGGTGCAGACTCTGGTCAGCGAACTGGCCCGTCGCCAGCAGGAAGGGGACGAACAGGCCATCGATGAAAAGAAGCTGGCGATGGGCTTCCTCGACAGCTGCCACAGCCTGGCCAGCGACAGCCCGGTGGTAAAGGAACACTGGCCGGCCTATTACAGGCCGGGTGGCAAGGACGGAAAGGAGACGCAATAAGCGCCTCTGGCGCTATCAGATGTAGGGATTCACCTTGCGCTGATGACGCATGTGCAGGGACAGACCCAGTGCCGACATCGCATTCTTGCTGAGTATCCGCTTCGCAAGCGGCAGAAATTCGCGCTCCTCGAAGGCCGCATGGGCCAGATACCGCTCGGCCAGCAAACGGGCGCGCTGGCTGTCCAGCGCGGCCGGCTTGCCGCGGGCGATGCGGCGAATGGCCGGCTCGATCTCGCTCCACAGCGCCTCAAGATCCCGGTGCTCGCGCACGAGGCGATCGATCTGCTGCTGCGCCAGTTCGGCATCCGCCTCGCCGTCAAGGCTGTCACGCACTGCGGTGAACAACTCCTCTTCCTCCTCGCCATGATGTTCCAGCACCACGTCCTCGAAGAAACGCAACAGGCGTTTTGCCAACGGCCTCAGGGTTTCCGGATCTTCGCCCTGCTCCACCCGGTCGGCAAACTCGGACAATTGATGAAAATTGCGGATGATACCCTCATGGCAACCGGAAAATTCATTGAGGGGGTCGGGCTCGGCTGATGTGGGATCGCTCATGGAAAATTTCCGGTGGTTATCGGGGGCTACAGTCCGGTTTCGATTTTTACGAATAACGGAATTCTGCCGAAAGATTATGGCCTTTCCAGGCTGCACGGGCCGCAAGCGGCGTAGGATAAAGCCGTAGCAAGGCCTCGATCTGATACAGTGTGATTGATTATACTTCCACTATCTGTATCATATCAACCACGGCGACCCACAGCGGCCACGCCCGACCATAACGAGATTGAACCCGGCAGGCCCGAATTCAGGCCCCGGGAACCAACACGCATCGACCACGAAAGAGGATGACATCATGAAACATTTGAGCAAACTGCTGTTCGGCCTGGCACTCACCGCCGGCGCCATTGCCCTGCCCGGCCAGGCCGCGGCCGAAAAAATCATGCGCATCGGTTCCTGGCTGCCGCCCAAGCACACCATGAACAAGGATGTATTGCCGACCTGGGGAAAATGGATCGAGGAAGCCACCGAAGGCCGCGTCAAGGTCAAGATCGAATACCCCGGCGGACATCCCAAGGCCTTGCTGGACCAGGTACAGGACGGCGTGTTCGATGCCGGCTGGACCTACCACGGCTACTTTCCCGGCCGCTTCAAGCTGACCAAGATCGTTGAACTGCCGAATCTGGGAGCCGGCGCCGAAGCGGCATCGGTGGCCCATTGGCGTGTATATAACAAATACCTGAAAAAAGCCGGCGAACACCGCGGCATCGTGCTGGCCGGCCTGTTCACCCACGGCCCGGGGCAGATCCACCTGCGCGAGCCGATCAGCGACCTGTCGCAAATGAAAGGCAAGAAGATCCGCATCGGCGGCGGCGTGCAGACCGACATTGCCAAGCGCATGGGCGTAGAGGGCGTGGCCGCTCCCGGCTCCAAGGTGTACGAGATTCTCTCCCAGGGCGTGGCCGACGGCGTGTTCATGCCAATGGGCGAGAAACGCACCCTGCGCCTCAAGGAGGTGGCCCCCTTCTCCCTCAAATTCCCCAACGGCATGTACCTGGGCAGCTTCTTCATCTTCCTCAGCCCCGATTTCATGGATTCGCTGAGCGAGAAGGACCGCAAGGCCATCCTCTCCGTGTCCGGTGAAAAGCTCTCGGCCATGGCCGGCCGTTACTGGGGCGAAGACGCCAAGATCGGAGAAGCCGATGCCCGCGCCTACGGCAACACCATCATGGATGCCACGCCAAAGATCCTGCAGGAATTCAAGCAACTGACCTCCGGCATGGACCAGGCCTGGATCGACGAGGTCAAGGACCGAGGCGTCGATGCCCAGAAAGCCCTGTGGGAGCTGCGCAGCATCGCCCGCAGCTACGGCAAGTAAGCGGTCTCACCGCCGCAGTACGCCATGGCGGATCTGACGCAAGCCACCGAAAAGGGACCAATCCGCGGATTGGTCCTTTTTTTACAGGGGCTGTCGGCCTTCACTCTGCTCGCTCTGATGATGATCACCGTCATCGATGTGACCGGCCGTTACCTGTTCAACCGGCCGCTGACCGGATCCACCGAGCTGACCGAAATCGCGGTCGGCATCGTCGTGTTCTCGGTGTTTCCGATCATCACCTGGCGCAACGATCAGGTGGTGGTGGACATTCTGGACGGTTTCGTGCCCCCCTGGCTGCACCTGCTGCGCACGCTGCTGTTCAACCTGCTGATCTCCGGCTCGCTGATCTTTCTTGGCCAGCGCATCTGGGTGCTGGGCCAGCGTTCGCTGAGCTATGAAGAAGTTACCGAATACCTGGGCATACCCAGCGGCTGGATGATGCTGTTCATTGCCGTCTCCTGCTGGCTGACCGCCGTGATGACCGTCAGCCTCGGCAACTACCGGGCCTGGCGACAGTGGCGCCAGCAGCGCAGCCGCGAGGAGTTCTGCTGACATGGAGGTTTCGATTGGCGGTTTCCTGATCCTGCTGCTGCTGATCCTGGCGCGCATGCCGATCAGCTTCGCCATGGGGCTGGTCGGCTTTTTCGGCTTTCTTTACCTCAACGACGGCAACTGGATCGCATCACTGTCGATGGCCTCGCGGCGCGTCATCGACACCGCCCAGGATTACGGCTTGTCGGTGATTCCGCTGTTCATCCTGATGGGCAACCTGGTTACCCGCGCCGGCCTGTCGCAGGAGTTGTACAAGGCGTCCTACGCCTTTCTCGGCCACCTGCGCGGCGGGCTGTCGATGGCCACCGTGGTCGCCTGCGGGGGTTTTTCGGCGATTTGCGGCTCCAGCCTTGCCACCGCGGCCACCATGGCCAAGGTATCGATGCCACCGATGCGCCGTTACGGCTACAGCGATTCGCTGGCCGCGGCGTCGATCGCCGCCGGCGGCACCCTCGGCATCCTGATACCGCCCAGCGTAATCCTGGTGATCTACGCCATCATGACTGAGCAAAGCATCCGCGAACTGTTCGCCGCCGGCTTCCTGCCGGGGTTGCTCGGCGTATTGCTGTATCTGGGCGCGGTGGCCTGGACGGTCTGGCGCAAACCCGAAGCCGGGCCGCCCGGCGATCGCCTCGGCTGGCCCCAGCGCTGGCAATCCCTGGCCGGCGTGTGGGGCACGCTGATCCTGTTCGGCGTGGTCATGGGCGGTATCTACGGCGGGGTGTTCACCCCCACCGAGGCCGCCGGCATCGGCGCCGCAGGCGCCTTCATCATTGCCCTGTCGCGGCGCAGCCTGAGCTGGAAAAGCGCCTGGGAAGTACTGTCGGAAACGGCGATGACCACATCCTCACTGTTCGCGGTAGTGATCGGTGCCTTGATCTTCTCCAGCTTCATCACCCGCGCCGGGCTGCCGGACCAGCTGCTGGGGCTGATCAGTGGTCACGACATCAGCCCGATGACGGTGATCCTGATGATTCTTGCCATCTACATCGTGCTCGGCTGCGTGTTCGAGAGCCTGTCGATGCTGCTGCTGACGGTGCCGATCTTCTACCCGGTGGTGGAGAGCCTGGGCTTCGACCTGGTGTGGTTCGGCATCGTGGTGGTGGTGGTCACCGAGATCAGCCTGATCACACCGCCAGTGGGGCTCAATGTATTCGTGCTCAGCGGGGTACTGAAGGATGTGAAGACCGGTGACATCTTCCGGGGCGTCACGCCCTTCTGGGTCGCCGACATCGTCCGTCTGTCGCTGATCACGCTGATCCCCGCGATCTCACTGATCCTGCCGCAGTGGCTGTACCGCTGAGGGCATATCAGGCACCGGCAAAGCGCCGGGCGAAGGCCGCATCGGCCGGCGGCAACCGGCCCTGCTCCGATTCCGCCCGTTCCATCAGGTGCCGTTCCGCCGGCTCACGGATGCGCCGGTACAAGGCGGCCACCAGATCCCGCGCCGGATGGCTCAGGCAGTCGGCGGGAAACAGCTCCGCCGGCAGGTCCGGTTCGCGCAACAGCAGGTGGCGGTATTCGTGGATCAGCAGCGTGCGCAACAGAAAACAGGCTTCCTCGTCGCCCTCGCCCGGTTCGCCGGCCGTTTCCAGCATCGGGCGGAACAGATCGATGAACGCCGCATAGGCCTGTTTCAGCGCCTCGACCTGGAAAGCGCTGCGCACCAGATCCACCGACGACAGCACCGGATCATCGTTCTCCACCCGCGCGCGCATCAGCGTCACCGCCGGTTCGATGCCCATTTCGTCGGTCACCAGCCGCACCTGCTCCAGACTCACCGTCGGGTGGCCGTAGATGCCCTTGGCCAGCCGGCTGAAGCCCAGCCATTGCAACTCCTTGTGCAGCTGTTCGCGCCGGACATCGGGCAGATCGGCCAGATGGGTGAACACCAGCCGCCATTCTCCGTCCCAGCGTTGCTCGTGGTGGTGGTAGATGCGTTGCGCGGCGGTGGAAAACTGGCGGTAGCCTGTATCGGTCAGAGAATAAAAGCTGCGCCGGCCCTGTTGGCGGGATTGCAGGATGCCCTTGTCCACCAGCCGAAACACCGAGGTACGAACCAGCCGCTGGTTGATGCCCAGAGGCTCCACCAGCCGGATCAGGCTGCCCAGCCAGATTTCACCTCCGTGCGGACAGACCGAATCGCCGAACAGGGTCAGGATCAGCGAATTGGCATGCAAGGGGCGATCCCGCGCAAAGCCTTCGAAGAACCGGTCGAAGGCCTGGCTGAACGCCGTTCCCGTATCTCCCAGCGGCATGTCAGCCCTCGCGCTGGCCTTGCTTGAGCTGATACAGCGGCACCGCGTCCGCCAGCTGCAGTTCCGGCCGGTCGTCCTCGATCTCCGGCAAGGGCGTTACTTCCACCATGCTGGCCAATGAGCGGCGCGCCAGTTCGTGATAATCCTCGGTGCCGGTTCGCTTCCACTCCAGTTCCTGTTCCTTGAGTTCACGCAGGATGCGCACCGGCGCACCGGCGGCCAGGCAACGGGCGGGAATCTCGAAACCGGCCTTGACAAAACTCATGGCAGCGACGATGGACGACTCACCGACCACTACCCCGTCCATCAATACCGCGTTCATGCCCACCAGCGCGGCCTCCTCGACCACGCAACCGTGCAAGACCGCGCCATGCCCGATATGGCCATTGGGACCGACCCGGCATTCGGCTCGGGGAAAACTGTGCAGCACGCAGGTGTCCTGAATATTGGCCCCTTCCTCGATCACCATGCGGCCGAAATCGCCGCGCAGCGAGGCGCCAGGCCCGATGTAGCAATGGGCGCCGATGATGACATCGCCAATGATGCTGGCGGTGGGATGGATGAAACTGCTCGGGTGCGCTACCGGGCGCACGCCGTCGATTGCATAAAAAGGCATGGGATCTCCTGAACCTTGAGAATTTTATGATACAGTTTTAAGGTTATTTTCTTTCGATACTGTATCTCATTTGGCGCTTCGTGTATATTTTACCCCACCGACCATGAAGCGTCCCGACGGGCGCACCGGGAACCGCACATGAACCGCTATCAGGACATCATCACCGAACAGAGTCAGGGCGTACTCACCGTCACCCTGAACCGCCCCGAGGTACGCAACGCGCTGCGTACCGCAATGCTTGCCGAGCTGGCAGATGCGCTGGACGCGGCGGCCACCGATGATGCCATCGGTGCGGTGGTGATCACCGGCGACCAACGCTGCTTCGCCGCCGGTGCCGATGTCGCCGAAATGGCCGGCATGGACATGACCGACATGCTCGACGATCCGCGACCGGCTCTGTGGCAACGCATCCAGCAATGCCCCAAGCCGCTGATCGCCGCGGTCAACGGACATGCCCTCGGCGCCGGCTGCGAACTGGCGTTGCAGGCCGACATCATCCATGCCGGCCGCAATGCACGGTTCGGCCAACCGGAAATCCGCCTCGGCATCATCCCCGGCGCCGGCGGCATCCAGCGGCTGATCCGCCGCGTCGGCCGCTCGCTGGCCAGCGAAATGGTGTTCAGCGGCGCTTTCATCGATGCGCGCACCGCGCTGCGCGCCGGGCTTGTCAGCCGCGTCTGCGAGCCGGAACTGACTCTGGAAGACGCCCAGACCCTGGCCCGCGAACTGGCCAGCCGCCCGCCACTGGCGATCCGTCAGGCCAAACAGGCGTTGCGCCTGGCCGACGAAATGCCGCTGTCGGCGGCACTGGAATTCGAACGCAAGGCCTTCGTGCTGCTCGCCGGTACCGAAGACCGTCAGGAAGGGCTGGCCGCCTTTCTCGAAAAACGCCCGCCCGAATTCAAGGGGCGATAACCGACAGGAGTACAGCGTGTCCTACGAAACACTCATTTTCGATCACGGCGACGGCGTTGCCACGCTGACGCTCAACCGGCCCGACAAGCTGAACAGCTTCAACGCCCGGATGCACGAGGAGATGCGCGCCGCGATGAAGACCGTGGAACGCGACGACAGCATCCGCTGCCTGCTGCTGACCGGGGCCGGCCGCGCCTTTTGCGCCGGGCAGGACCTGGGCGACCGCGATGTCGCACCCGACACCGAGATGCCTGACCTGGGCGACTCGCTGGAACGCAACTACAACCCGCTGATCCGCCGCATCATGCGCCTGGAGAAGCCGGTGGTCTGTGCGGTCAACGGCGTCGCCGCCGGCGCCGGCGCCAACCTGGCCCTGGCCTGCGACATCGTACTCGCCGCCCAATCCGCCTATTTCGTTCAGTCCTTCAGCCGCATCGGGCTGATCCCTGACTCCGGTGGCAGCTGGCTGCTGCCACGCTTGATCGGGCGCGCGCGGGCGACGGCGATCACGATGCTGGCGGAAAAGGTCAGCGCCCAGCAGGCCGCCGACTGGGGCATGATCTGGAAGGCACTGGGTGACGAAGAGCTGATGCCCCAGGCATTGAAGCTGGCCGGCCACCTCGCCCGTCAGCCCACCCGCGGCCTCGGCTACCTCAAGCGCGCCCTGCTGCTGTCCAGCGAACACGACCTCGACCGCCAGCTGGATGTGGAACGCGACCTGCAACGGCTGGCCGGGCGCACCGAAGACTACCGCGAGGGTGTGGCCGCCTTCATCGAAAAGCGCGAACCCGAATTCAGGGGACGATGAGATGAGCGCACTGGACCCGAACTCTGTCATCGCCGTCGTCGGCGCCGGCGCCATGGGCGGTGGCGTCGCCCAGGTGGCCGCCGCGGCCGGCCATCCGGTACGGCTTTATGATCAGGCCGATGGCGCCGCCCGGGCAGCCATCGACCGAATCGACCAGGGTCTCGACAAATTGGTGCAGCGTGGCCGCATCAGCGCCGAAGAGCAGCAGGCCCTGGTCGGACGCATCCAGCCGGTGGAGCGTCTTGAGGCCATCGGCGATGCGGCACTGGTGATCGAGGCGATCGTCGAGGATCTGAATATCAAGCAGCGGCTGTTCCGCGAACTGGAAACCCTTTGTCCCAAGGCGATACTGGCCAGCAACACCTCGTCACTGTCGATCACCGCCATCGGCTCAGCCCTTGAACGGCCGCAGCGACTGCTCGGCATGCACTTCTTCAACCCGGCGCCGATCATGAAACTGGTGGAGATCATCAGCGGCCTGGCCAGCGATCCGGCGCTGGCCGAGACCCTGTTCGACACCGCCACCGCCTGGGGGAAGCTGGCGGTGCATGCCCGCTCCACCCCCGGTTTCATCGTCAACCGCGTGGCCCGCCCCTACTACGCCGAAGCCCTGCGCCTGCTGCAGGAAGGCGCGGCCGACGCGGCCACCCTCGACGCCATCTACCGCGACGGCGGTGGCTTCCGCATGGGTCCCTTCGAGCTGATGGATCTGATCGGCCAGGATGTGAACTACGCAGTCACCGAATCGGTGCACCATGCCTACTACGGCGATCCCCGCTTCACCCCGTCGCTGATCCAGAAAGCGCTGGTCGATGCCGGATGGCTGGGCCGCAAGAGCGGCCGCGGCTTCTACGATTACCGCGAGGGCGCGGACAACCCGGCCCCGGCCGAACAGCCGCCTTGCGCCCCACCGCGGGAGGTCACTGTCATCGGTACGGAAACGCAGATCGCCCCCTGGAAAGCCCTGCTCGAATCCAGCGGCCTGGCTTTCCAGGTCCTGTCTGGCGAACACCTGTCGATTCTATGCGACGGCTTCACCCTGCGCCCCAGCGACGGCCACATGGCCACGGTGCGCGCGCACCGCGACAACATCCGCGATCTGGTGCTCTACGACCTCTGCCTGGACCTCGAAAACACAGCGCGCATCACCCTCTGCGCCGCCGATCAGGCCAGCCCGCGCGCCCTGGAACAGGCAACCGGACTGCTGCAGGCCCTGGGCAAGCGGGTCACCGTCATCGACGATGTGCCGGGGATGGTGGTATTGCGCACCGTGGCCATGCTCGCCAACGAGGGCGCCGACGCGGTCAACCAGGGGGTTTGCGATGCGGCAGCGGTGGACACCGCCATGCAGGCCGGCGTGAATTATCCGCTGGGGCCGCTGGCCTGGGCCGACCGCATCGGCCTCAGACCATTGCTCAAGGTATTGAAACACCTGCAGAAAACCTACGGCGAGGACCGTTACCGGCCGTCGCCACTGCTGCTGCGCAAGGTCGCCGCAGGAGAAGGCTTCCATGACTGAGCGCCCCACCGAACCGGTGCAACTGGCCCGGGCCTGCAGCACGGCCATGCACGCCAACGACGACGCCGCGCGGATGCTGGGCATCGAGGTGCTCGATACCGAGCCGGGACGCGCCCGACTGGCAATGACCGTCGAACAGCGCATGACCAACGGCCACGACATCTGCCACGGCGGCATGCTGTTCACGCTGGCCGATACCGCCTTCGCCCATGCCTGCAACAGTTACAACCGCATCACCATCGCCGCCGCCGCGCAGATCCAGTTCCTGGCGCCGGCGCGGCTCGGCGACCGGCTCACCGCCACCGCCTTCGAGCGCAGCCGTGGCCGCCGCACCGGCGTCTACGATGTCGAAATCCACAACCAGAACGACGAACTGATCGCGCTGTTCCGCGGCAACGCGCATCAGATTCGCGGTCAGATCATCCCTACCGAATCCGAGGACGACACATGACACAGGCGTTCATCTGCGACCCCATCCGCACCCCCATCGGCCGCTACGGCGGCGCCTTGTCATCGGTTCGTGCCGATGATCTGGGCGCCCTGCCCATCACCGAACTGATGGCGCGTCACCCCGGCCTCGACTGGGAGGCAGTGGACGATGTGTACTACGGCAACGCCAACCAGGCCGGCGAGGACAACCGCAATGTGGCGCGCATGGCCGCGCTGCTGGCCGGCCTGCCGGTGAATGTGCCCGGCAGCACCGTCAACCGGCTGTGCGGTTCCGGCATGGACGCGGTCGGTCTGGCCGCCCGCAGCATCAAGGCCGGCGAGGCGGAGCTGATCATCGCCGGAGGCGTCGAATCCATGTCGCGCGCGCCCTTCGTCATGCCCAAGGCCAGCAGCGCATTCAGCCGCAATGCCGAAATCTACGACACCACCATCGGCTGGCGCTTTCCCAATCCGAAGATGCGGGCCGAATACGGCATCGATTCCATGCCCGAAACGGCCGAGAATGTCGCCGAGCAATTCGGTATCGCCCGCGACGATCAGGACGCCTTTGCGCTGCGGTCCCAGCAGCGCACGGCCGCGGCCCAGGCCAACGGCATTCTTGGCGAGGAGATCATTGCGGTCAGCGTGCCCCGGCGCAAGGCGGAACCGCTGACCGTAGACCGCGACGAACACCCCCGCGCCGACACCACACTGGAAGCCCTGGCGCGGCTGCCCACGCCCTTCCGCGAAGGCGGCACGGTCACCGCCGGCAATGCCTCCGGCGTCAACGACGGTGCCTGCGCGATGCTCGTCGCCAGCGAGCGGGCCGCCGCCCGCCACGGACTGGAACCCATCGCCCGTGTCGTCGGCATGGCCACCGCGGGCGTCGAGCCGCGCATCATGGGCATTGGCCCGGCACCGGCCAGCCAGCGGCTGCTCGACCGCCTGGGCCTGACCATCGAACAGATGGATGTGATCGAACTCAACGAAGCCTTCGCCGCCCAGGCACTGGCCGTGCTGCGCCAGCTCGGCCTGCCGGACGATGCCCCCCAGGTCAACCCCAACGGCGGCGCCATCGCCCTCGGCCATCCGCTGGGCATGAGTGGCGCGCGGCTGATCACCACCGCCGCGCGGCAACTCCGGCGCAGCGGTGGCCGTTACGCGCTGTGCACCATGTGCATTGGCGTCGGCCAGGGTATCGCCACCGTCATAGAGCGGGTCTGAACCCGCCGTCTACACCACCCGCAGAGGATAACGACCATGAGTTTTTCCACGAGCCCCATCGAACTGGAACCGATCGAAACCGCCAGCCGTGACGAGCTGCAGGCCCTGCAGCTCAAGCGCCTGAAATGGACCCTGGACCTGGCCTATTACAATGTGCCCATGTACCGGCACAAGTTCGACGAGGCCGGCGTTCACCCCAGCGACCTGAAAACCCTCGACGACATCCGCCTGTTCCCCTACACCACCAAGCAGGATCTGCGCGATCACTACCCGTTCGGCACCTTCGCCGTCCCCATGCGCGAGGTGGTGCGGGTGCACGCCTCCAGCGGTACCACCGGCAAGCCCACCGTGGTCGGTTACACCCAGGGCGACATCGATCGCTGGGCCGATGTGATGGCACGTTCGATCCGTGCCGCCGGCGGCTCGCCCGGCGACAAGGTGCATGTCTCCTACGGTTATGGCCTGTTCACCGGCGGCCTGGGCGCGCACTACGGCGCCGAGCGGCTGGGCTGCACCGTCATTCCCATGTCCGGAGGTCAGACCGAGAAACAGGTTCAGCTGATTCGCGACTTCGAACCCGACATCATCATGGTCACACCCTCCTACTGCCTCAACATCGCCGACGAGTTCGAACGCCAGGGCGTGGATCCGAAGACCTGCTCGCTGCGCATCGGCATCTTCGGCGCCGAGCCCTGGACCAACGCCATGCGCGAAGAGATCGAAACCCGCCTCGGCATCCACGCGGTGGACATCTACGGCCTTTCCGAGGTCATTGGGCCCGGTGTCGCCCAGGAGTGCATCGAGACCAAGGACGGCCCCACCATCTGGGAAGACTGTTTCTACCCGGAGATCATCGATACCGAGACCCTGCAACCGCTGCCCGACGGCGAAGAAGGCGAACTGGTGTTCACCTCGCTGATCAAGGAGGCCATGCCGATCATCCGCTACCGTACCCGTGACCTGACCCGCCTGCTGCCCGGCACCGCGCGCAGCATGCGCCGCATGGACAAGATCACCGGCCGCAGCGACGACATGATGATCATCCGCGGCGTCAATGTATTCCCGTCGCAGATCGAGGAGATGATCCTCAAGGTGGAGGGCCTGTCCCCCCATTACCAACTGGAAATCACCCGCGACGACAACCTCGACAACCTGACGGTGAATGTGGAGGTCCGCGAAACCGACTGCAGCGCCGACAGCCGCGAGCGCATGGCGCAGGAACTGCGCCACCACATCAAGTCGCTGATCGGCGTCAGCACCCGGGTACAGGTGCACGATGTCGACGCCATCGCCCGCTCCCAGGGCAAGGCCCAGCGCGTCATCGACCGGCGCTCGCTCTAGCATGCGCCGCCTCGAATCCTACGCCTGCGGCGAATGGGTCGCAGCACCCGAGCACGGCCAGATCCTGCACGACGCGGTCACCGCCGAACCGGTGGCGGTGATCGGCAGCGAGGGACTCGACATGCAGGCCATACTCGATCATGCACGCAGCATCGGCGGACCGGCGCTGCGTCACTACACCTTCCACCAGCGGGCGCTGATGCTGAAAGCGCTGGGCCAGCACCTGATGGCTCAAAAAGACCGCTTCTACGCCGAAAGCTGGGCCACCGGCGCCACCCGCAACGACGCCTGGATCGACATCGAAGGCGGCATCTCGACACTGTTCGTCTATTCCGGAAAGGGCCGCCGCGAGATGCCCAACGCCCACCTCTATCTCGACGGCGCGCAGGAACGCATCTCGCGCGAAGGCGGATTCACCGCGCAGCATGTCTACTCGCCGCTGCAGGGGGCGGCCGTCCACATCAACGCCTTCAACTTTCCCTGCTGGGGCATGCTGGAAAAACTGGCCCCCACCCTGCTCGCCGGGGTGCCCGCCATCGTCAAGCCGGCGCGTCAGACCGCCTGGCTGACGGAATGCATGTTCCGCAGCATCATCGACTCCGGCATCCTGCCCGAAGGCGCGGTACAGCTGATCTGCGGCGGCACCGGCGACCTGCTCGACCGGCTCGACTATCAGGACGCGGTAAGCTTCACCGGTTCCCACGCCACCGGCCTGAAACTGGCACAGACCCCCGCCATCCAGCGCAACGCCACCCGATTCTTCATGGAGGCCGACTCCCTCAACTGCAGCATCCTCGGCCGCGATGTACGGCCCGGCAGCACCGCCTTCGACCTCTACATCAAGGAGCTGACACGCGAGATGACCGCCAAGGCGGGACAGAAATGCACCGCCATCCGCCGCGCCCTGGTGCCCGCCGACCGCATCGACGCGGTGGCCGAAGCTCTGCGGCAACGCTTGCGCGACCTGACGGTCGGCAACCCGCGCAACGAACGGGTGCGCATGGGCGCACTGGCCGGCCAGGCCCAGCGCGACAGCGTGGCCGAGCGCATCCGCCAACTGGCCCAGGACAACGAAATCCTGCTTGGCGAAGATCTGCACGCAGACCCCCTGGACGCCGACGCGGAACGGGGCGCCTTCCTGCCCCCCGTTCTGCTCCACGCCCGCGACCCGCTGAGCAGCAGCGCCCACGACATCGAAGCCTTCGGCCCGGTCTGTACCCTGATGGCCTATCACGACGAGGAAGAAGCCATCGAACTCGCCGCGCAGGGCCGCGGCAGTCTGGTCGGCTCCATCGTCACCGAAGACTCGGCCATCGCCACCCGCCTCGGCATCGGCGTTGCACCCCACCACGGCCGCCTGCTGATCCTCGATCCGGTGGCGGCGAAGGAATCCACGGGTCACGGATCGCCCCTGCCCCACCTCATTCACGGCGGCCCGGGCCGTGCCGGCGCCAGCGAGGAAATGGGCGGAGTCCGCGGCGTCACCCACTACATGCAACGCACGGCCCTCCAGGGCTCACCCGACATGCTCACCGCTATCACCGGACGATGGATGCAGGGCGCGACGCGGCAACTGGACGAATACCGTCACCCCTTCCAGAAACATTTCGATGAACTGGAGATTGGCGATGCGGTGATCACCGCCGAACGCGAGATCACCCTTGAAGACATCGAACGCTTCGCCGATCTTTCCGGCGACCGCTTCTACGCCCACATGGACGAGGACGCCGCACGCCGCAACCCTTTCTTCGAAGGGCGCGTTGCGCACGGCTACTTCCTCGTGTCACTGGCCGCCGGCCTGTTCGTCTGGCCCGACGAAGGGCCGGTGCTTGCCAACTACGGCCTCGACGACCTGCGCTTCGCCGCGCCCGTCTATGCCGGCGACCGCATCCGCGTACAATTCACCTGCAAACAGAAAACCGACCGCGAAGGCGAAGAGTATGGCGAAGTACGCTGGGACACCACCCTCGTCAACCAGAACGACGAAGCCGTAGCCAACTACGATGTGCTGACCCTGGTGCGCAAGCGACAGAATTGAAGGCCTTCGACCACTTTGTGCAGACATACCAGGCGAAATACCCGAAGGCGGTGGCCTGCCTGGAGAAGGATCGGGAAGCACTGCTGGCCTTCTACGGGTAGTGTTCAGAATTCTGTGTCATTTCTTTAAACTGGAAACAGGAGGAATGATACATGAACGACGACATCACATTCGATATGGATGCAGCCATCAAGGCGCTGCGGGAAGGCAAGGATCTGAGC
>JALSKD010000052.1 GCA_026989015.1 Gammaproteobacteria bacterium | reverse complement strand
CGGTACGCGCCAATCGCCCGCTGACCCTGCCGGAAATGAACGCACTGTTGCGCGACATCGAGCAGACCGAGCGCAGCGGGCAATGCAACCACGGCCGGCCGACCTGGAAGCAGCTGAGCCTGGACCAGCTCGATGCCTTTTTTCTGCGTGGCCAATGAGCAGCCGCCCCAGGGCCATACTGCTGATGGGCCCCACCGCCAGTGGCAAGACCGACCTGGCCATCGCGTTGCGCGGCCATTACCCGCTGGACCTGATCAGCGTCGATTCGGCGCTGATCTACCGCGGCATGGACATCGGTACCGCCAAACCCGAACCCGAAGTGCTGCGGCAGCACCCGCATGCGCTGATCGATATTCTCGACCCCGCCCAGAGCTATTCGGCCTGGCAGTTCGTTCAGGATGCCACCCGCCTGATCGGTGAAAGCCATGCGCGCGGCCGTATTCCGTTGCTGGTCGGCGGCACCATGCTTTATTTTCACAGCCTGCAGCACGGCATGAACGCGCTGCCGGAAAGTGATCCCGCTCTGCGCGCCGAACTGGAGCGGCAACGCCGCGAGCAGGGCATCGGCGCCCTGCACGAGGCCCTGAGCCGGATTGATCCGGAAAGTGCGGCACGCATCCGTCCCGGCGATACCCAGCGCATTCTGCGCGCACTGGAGGTGTACCGGCAGACCGGACAGCCCCTTTCTCTGCTGCAAGCGGCCGCCACCCGTCCGCCGGCCATCGATTTCATCCCGCTGTTGCTCGATGTTTCCGACCGCGCCCTGCTGCACCGGCGTATCGAGCAGCGCTTTCGTGTGATGCTGGACCAGGGCTTCGAGGAAGAAGTGCGCCGGTTGCGCGCCCGAGGCGACCTGCACCCGGAGCTGCCGTCGATGCGCTGCGTCGGTTACCGCCAGATGTGGGCGTATCTCGAAGGGAACCTGACACGGGAACAGATGGTCGAACGGGCCGTCATTGCCACACGCCAGCTGGCCAAGCGCCAGCTCACCTGGTTGCGAAAATACCCGAATCAGGGGCGTTTTGATTGCATGCGGCTTGAAACGGACGCCATCAGGCACTATCTGGATGACAGGCTCGCCGCGCCGGCGTAGGAATTTCAGTGTTTTCTGATATACTGGTCGCGTGGTCAACACCCAACCCAACAACCCTCTGGAGAAACACCATGTCAAAAGGGCAAACGCTACAAGAACCCTTCCTCAATGCTCTGCGCCGCGAGCATGTACCGGTATCCATCTTCCTGGTCAACGGCATCAAGCTGCAGGGACAGATCGAATCCTTTGACCAGTTCGTCATCCTGCTCAAGAACAACGTCAGCCAGATGGTCTACAAACACGCGGTGTCCACCATCGTGCCGGCGCGCAATGTGCGCCTCGACAAGGGCGATGACGAATTCAACCAGTAGACCGCAGTTGCATTGCTCCACTCGCTGCGAGGTGATGCTTGTTCGAGTTTGAACGGCCGAGGGGCGGGGAGCGCGCCCTGCTGGTGCATGTCAACCTTGCCCAGGGCAAGGACCAGGACGACCTGGCCGAGTTTGTGGAGCTGGTGCGGTCGGCCGATGTCGATGATGTCGACCTGGTCGTCGCCAACCGTCAGAATCCATCGCCACGCAGCTTCGTCGGTCAGGGCAAGCTCGATGAGATCGCCGAACGGGTCAAGGCCCAGGCGGTGGATGTGGTGCTGTTCAATAACGCACTGACCCCCTCCCAGGAGCGCAACCTGGAACGCGCGCTCGAATGCCGTGTGCTCGACCGGACCGGTCTGATTCTCGACATCTTTGCCCAGCGAGCGCAGAGCTTCGAAGGCAAACTTCAGGTCGAACTGGCCCAGTTGCGCCACCTGTCCACACGGCTGGTGCGCGGGTGGACCCACCTCGAACGGCAGAAGGGCGGCATCGGCCTGCGCGGACCGGGAGAAACCCAGCTGGAAACCGATCGCCGCCTGCTGGCCAAACGCATCCAGTACCTGCGTGGTCGCCTGCAGAGGGTGGAACGCCAGCGTGAACAAAGCCGTCAGGCGCGCAGCAAGGCCGAGATACCGACCCTGTCGCTGGTGGGCTACACCAACGCCGGCAAGTCCACATTGTTCAACGCGCTGACCGATGCCGACGCCTATGCCGCGGACCAGTTGTTCGCGACGCTGGATCCGACCCTGCGCAAGCTCCGTGTCAGCGATCAGCTGGAGGTGATTCTGGCCGACACCGTCGGTTTCATCCGCCATCTGCCGCATGACCTGGTCGCCGCTTTCCGCGCCACATTGCAGGAAACCCGTGACGCCGACCTGATCCTGCATGTGATCGATTGTGCCGATGACGAACGCGATGAAAAAATTGACGCGGTGGAACGGGTGCTCGATGAGGTGGGTGCAGCGGAGACGCCCCAGCTGATGATCTACAACAAGATCGATCTGACCGACATGTCTGCCCGCATTGATCGTGACGAGCAGGGCCGAGCCGTCCGCGTCTGGCTGTCGGCGAAGACCGGTGAGGGATTTGAACTGCTGCGTCAGGTGATTCATGAAACCTTCGCTGCCACCACCCGGCGTTGCCGCATCCGGCTGACGCCCGGTGAAGGCCAGTTGCGGGCGCGGTTGCATGCCCAGCACCTGGTGCGCGACGAACGCTATGAAGAAGACGGTTCGATTCAGCTTGAACTGCAGCTCAGCGACATTCAGTTGCGGCGGCTGGTGCGCCATCTGGATCTCGATCCCGAGCGCTTCCGTTTCGACGAGGGCGCGGACCAAGACAGGCTTGCAGGCGTCGCCTAAGCCGTCTTACAATTCACGGCCTTTGCACGCGCGGCGCGCAGGCCACCCATTACCCAACCGGAGAACACTCTATGCCCTGGAACGAACCGGGTAAGGACAAGGATCCCTGGGGTCAGAAGAGCAACGATGGCCCCCCGGATCTCGATGAAGTTTTCAAGGACCTGAAGAAAAAGCTCAACGGCATCCTCGGATCCGGAAAGGGCGGTTCCGGAGGTGGCGACGGTGCTTCCTCCGGCCGCGGCTCCGATGATTTTTCCGGCCTGATCACGCTGGGCATCGCTGCGGCGATCGTGGCCTGGCTGCTGTCGGGCATCTACATCGTCGATGAAGGCAAGCGCGGCGTCGAGACCCGCTTCGGCGCCAAGACCGTGGTCACCATGCCCGGTCCGCACTGGCACATGCCCTGGCCGATCGAGGATGTGGCCATCATCGATGTCGAGGAGGTGCGCACCGCGTCCCATTCCTCGCAGATGCTGACCCAGGACGAGAACATCGTCTCACTGTCGTTGAATGTCCAG
Source organism: Gammaproteobacteria bacterium (assembly GCA_026989015.1). Taxonomy (GTDB): domain Bacteria; phylum Pseudomonadota; class Gammaproteobacteria; genus S144-22. The sequence goes on along the minus strand of JALSKD010000052.1, from coordinate 19,315 downwards.
TACAACGTCAAGAGCGCGGAGGATTACCTGTTCCAGGTGCGTAATCCGGACCTGACCCTGAAGCAGGCGCTGGAAGCGGCCATTCGCCTGGTCGTGGGACGCAGCAAGATGGACTATGTGCTGACCGAAGGACGGTCCGAGGTTGCCGCTCAGACCAAGTCGATTCTTCAGGATATCCTCGATTCCTACCGCACCGGCCTCAATGTGCTGCAGGTCAACCTCAACAAGGCTCAGCCGCCGGAAGAAGTTCAGGAGGCGTTCAACGATGCGATCAAGGCCCGTGAGGACAAGGAACGCATCATCAACGAAGCCAATGCCTACCGCAACGACATCGTCCCCAAGGCGCGCGGTGAGGCAGCCAGCATGCTGGAGCAGGCCGAGGCCTACCGCACCCGCGTGGTCAAGTCCGCCCAGGGTGAGACCCAGCGCTTCACCAAGCTGCTGACGGTCTATCAGGGCGCACCCGAGGTCACCCGCGAGCGCCTCTACATCGACACCCTGGAAGAGATTCTCTCCTCCAATCCGAAGGTGGTTATCGATGCGGACAGCAGCGGCAATCTGCTGTACCTGCCGCTGGACCAGATCCTCAAGGGGTCGGGCGTCAACCTGCCGCCGCTCAACAGCCGACCGGGCAACAACAGCGCCGGTAACACCAGCCGTGGCCCGGCGATCGACGCCTTCCGCCGCAACACCTCGCGCAGCCGGGTCCGGGAGACACGCCAATGAACAAGTTGAATTTCGGTATAGCCATCGCGGTCTTTGCCGGCCTTATCGTCTGGGTATCCACCTATGTGGTCGCCGAAAGCGAGCTGGCCATCAAGTTCAAGCTGGGTGAGATCGTCGAGGTCACCCGTGAACCGGGTTTGCATGTCAAGATCCCGCTGATCAACAACATCCGCAAGTTCGACAAACGCATTCTGACCCTGGACACGCCGGCCGAGCCGTTTCTGACCAGCGAGAAGAAGAATGTGATCGTCGATTCCTTCGTCAAGTGGCGCATCATCGAACCCCGGCTGTACTACACCTCGACCCAGGGTGACGAGCGCAAGGCGGTAACGCGCATGGTGTCGATCCTCAACGACGAAATGAAGAGCCAGTTCGGTTCCAAGACGATCCGTCAGGTCATCTCCGGCGAGCGTGCCGAGATCATGCAGGTGGTCAAGGACAATGCCGACAAGAAAACCCGCGATCTTGGCATCGAACTGGTGGACGTGCGAATCAAGAAGGTCGAACTGCCGCCGGGCATCAGCGATTCGGTGTTCCAGCGCATGGTCAAGGAACGCGCCACCGTGGCCAAGTCTTTCCGCTCCTCCGGTGAGGAGATTGCCAAGGGCATACGCGCCAATGCCGAGCGCCAGCGCACCGAGATACTCGCCGAGGCCTATCGCAAGTCGGAGGAGATCCGCGGTGACGGTGATGCCACTGCAGCGGATATCTATGCCCAGGCCTTTGGCAGGGACCGGGAATTCTATGCCTTCTACCGCAGCCTCAATGCCTACAAGAACAGCTTCGGCAATTCCAGCGATGTACTGGTCATCGAGCCGAACTCCGAGTTCTTCCGCTACTTCAACAATTCCAGCGGCAAGCCGTGATGTCGGTGGCGAGTGACTGCAGGCCGTCTGCCGCCGGCCGCTTCCGGTTGCCTGACGGTAGCGGGAGGGAACGGCGGTGAACTGGCAGGACCTGTGGTCGGCGCTGGCCCTGGTGCTGGTAATCGAGGGCATCATGCCGTTTGTCAACCCCGAGGGCTACAAGAAAACGATGTTGCAGCTGGCCGCATTTCCCCCGGCCACGCTGCGCAAGATCGGGCTCGGCAGCATGCTGGCGGGGTTGCTGTTTCTCTATCTCGTTCGAGGCTGACATGATCCTGACCCACAATCGCTGGCTGCTGCCCGACGGTGTCCAGGAACTGCTGCCGCCCGATGCGGCGGAGGTGGAGGCGCGCCGTGCCCAGTTGCTGGCCCTCTACGACCGCTGGGGCTATGACCTGGTGATGCCGGCGATGATGGAGTTCCGCGACTCGCTGCTCACCGGCACCGCCCGTGCGCTGGAAGAAAAGACCTTCACCCTGGTGGACCAGAGCAGCGGTCGCCTGCTCGCTGTACGCAGCGACATGACGCCACAGGTGGCGCGTATCGATGCCCACCTGCTGGCCGCCGACCGTCCGGTATCGCGCCTCTGCTACTGCGGTCATCTGCTGCACGCCAAGGCGGATGGGCTGGATCCGAACCGTTCACCGCTGCAAATCGGCGCCGAGCTGTTTGGTCATGCCGGCATCGAGGCCGACATCGAGATCGTCAGCCTGATGATCGAAACCCTGCAGGCCATCCCGCTGCGGCGAATCGCACTGGATCTTGGGCATGTGGGCATTTTCCGCGGTCTGTTCATCGCCTCCGGGCTCGATGCACGATTCGAGGATCTTCTGTTCGACATGCTGCAACGCAAGTCCATTCCCGAACTCAAGACCTTTCTCGCCGGCCTCGATCTCGATGACCGTCAGCGCCAGCAGTTCTGTCAGCTGGCCTTGCTCAATGGCGGCCTCGAAGTCATCGCGGAAGCCCGCCAGGTATTGTCCGATGCGCCGGCTGCCTGTCATGCCGCGCTGGATCAGATTGCCACCGTGGCCGAGGCCATCGGCGCGCGCTACCCACAGGTGCAGATCCATTGTGACCTGTCGGAACTGCGCGGATACGATTACCATACCGGGCTGGTGTTCGCTGCCTTCCTGCCGGGGCAGGGGCGCGAAGTGGCCCGAGGCGGTCGTTATGACGCGGTAGGCGAGGTCTTTGGCAACGCCCGCCCGGCCACCGGCTTCAGCACCGACCTGCTGGCCCTGCATGCCCTCGCTGCCGAGCCGGCGACGCCGCGTACGGGCATCCTGGCTCCGGCGGGGAAGGATGCGCAGCTGGGCCGATTGATCGATGAACTGCGTGCGTCGGGCGAGCGGGTTGTCATCGATCTGAGCGACGGGGCGCTGCCCCCGCGGCAACAGGGTTGCCACAAGGCAATCGTCAAGAACGGCGACCGCTGGGTCGTCAACGAGGTATGAGAGAATGGCAAAGAATGTAGTCGTCATCGGCACCCAATGGGGTGATGAAGGCAAGGGCAAGATCGTCGATCTGCTGACCGACCGCGCTCAGGCCGTGGTGCGTTTCCAGGGCGGACACAATGCCGGCCACACGCTGGTCATCGATGGGCAGAAAACGGTACTGCACCTGATTCCCTCCGGCGTGCTGCGCGAGAATGTGCTGTGCCTGATCGGCAACGGTGTGGTGCTGTCGCCGGATGCCCTGCTCGAAGAGATCGAAATGCTGGAGAGCAATGGCATTCCGGCGCGGGAACGCATCCGCCTCAGCGAATCCTGCCCGTTGATCCTGCCCTATCACATTGCGCTGGATCAGGCGCGGGAGATCGCCCGAGGCAAGAAAGCCATCGGCACCACCGGGCGCGGCATCGGCCCCTGTTACGAGGACAAGATCGCGCGTCGCGGCATCCGTCTCGGTGAACTGCTCGATGCCGATCACTTTGCTGCTCGCCTGAAGGAGGTCATGGACTACCACAACTTCGCGCTGGAACACTACTACAAGCAGCCGACCGTGGATTACCAGCAGGTGCTGGATCATACCCTGGCCCAGGCCGATGCCCTGAAGGCGATGATCGGCGATGTACCCGGCATTCTCCACGCCATGCGCGCGCGCGGTGAATCGGTGATGTTCGAGGGTGCCCAGGGCGCACTGCTGGACATCGACCATGGCACCTATCCCTTCGTCACTTCCTCTACCACCACCGCCGGCGGTGCGGCCTCCGGCTCCGGCGTCGGCCCGCGCGATCTCGACTACATTCTCGGCATCGTCAAGGCCTATACCACCCGCGTCGGCGCCGGTCCCTTCCCGACCGAACTGGTCTATGACCTGTCGAGCAATACCGGCGACGAGATCGGCAAGTACCTGGGCACCAAGGGCCATGAATTCGGCGCCACCACCGGGCGCCAGCGGCGTTGCGGCTGGCTCGACATCGTGGCGCTGAACCGCTCGTTGCGCATCAACTCGGTGACCGGCATCTGCATCACCAAGCTGGATGTGCTGGATGAACTGGACAGCATCAAGATCGCCGTCGCCTACCAGCTCGACGGGCAGCGCGTGACCACACCGCCGGTGGGGTCCGACCGTTTTGCGGAATGTGAGCCGGAATACATCGAAATGCCGGGTTGGAAGTGTTCCACCGTCGGTATCACCGATTACGACGACCTGCCGCAGGCGGCGAAGGATTACCTGGCCAAAATCGAGGAACTGACCGCTACGCCGATCGACATCATTTCCACCGGCCCGGACCGCGCTGAAACCCTGATCCTGCGCCACCCCTTCGAGGTCTGATCCCGCTGCGCCGCCGTCCGTCGGGCCGACCGGCCGGCGGGCGAGGCGCGGTACTGGATTTATCCGTCTCATCTGCCACAATCCGGTGATTGCAGCGACCGGATCGACCATGTCCCGTTTCCTTTTGTTCGGCCTTCTGGCCCTGATGCTGGCGCAACCCGTGCTGGCGGCTTCCCCAAATGATCAATTCTGGCAGCGATTGCCCGAGCGCGAGCAGGCCAGTCGTGGCCTGGAGACGGCCGGCCAGTACTGGCGCCTCGACGAGGCGGCGATCCGGCTCCGCCTGCAGCAGGCCGATGACCAGGGCCGGGCGGAGATCACGCTGCCGGTGGACGGGCAGCCGCAGCGTTTCGAGGCGACGCCTTCGCCGATCATGGCGCCGGGTCTGGCGGCCCGCTACCCGCAACTGAAGACCTACCGCATCCGCGGCCTCGACGATTCCACGGCCAGCGGCCGACTGAGCCTGACGCCGCGCGGGCTGGACGCCCAGTTCGATGCCTCCGGAGAGACCCGTTACATCGACGCGCGGCGCGGCCGTCCCGGCCTCTACCGGGTGCAGCGTCGCGGTGAGCTCGGCATCCCCGGCCAGGGCTTCGCCTGCGGGGTCAGCGGCACCGGCAGCCCAGTGGAGGCGGCCCGTGCCTCGCCGGCCCGCCTGCGCCCCGCCGGGCGTACGCCGGGCCAGTTGCGCATCTACCGCATCGCCATCGCCACCACGGCCGAGTATTCGAATGCGGTCAAGGATCCGGCATCCGTCACCGAGACCGATATTCGCGCCGATGTACAAGCCGAGATCCTCCGCCTGCTAAACCGCGTCAACCAGATCTATGAGCGGGATCTGGCCATTCAGCTGCAACTGGTGATCAACGGCGATCAGCTGATCCATGTGGGCGATCCGGTGGCGGACCCCTTCACCAACGAAGACGGCCTGACGATGATCGACGAGAACCAGCAGCTGATCGATGCCGTCATCGGGCCGGCCAACTACGATATCGGCCATGTATTGAGCACCGGCGGTGGCGGCATTGCCAATGTCGATTCCGTCTGCATCGATGGTGCCAAGGCCGGGGGCGTGACCGGGCTGTTCAATCCGGTGGGCGATGCCTTCTACATCGACTATGTAGCCCACGAGATCGGCCACCAGTTCGGCGCCGACCACAGCTTCAACGGCACCACCGGCAGTTGTGAGGGGAATCGCTGGTCGCCCCAGGCCTGGGAGCCGGGCAGCGGTTCCACCATCATGTCCTATGCCGGCCTCTGCGGTGCCGAGAACAGCTCCCGCCATGCGCTGGCGATGTTCCATGGGGGCAGCATCGGCATCATCGACAGCGGCAGCAGCCGGCACTGTGGCGAACCGGCCACCGCCGGGAACCCGAATCCGCCGCAGGTCGATGCCGGCCCGGACCGGGTAATCCCCAAGCTGACGCCGTTTCGCCTGACCGCGGTATCCAGCGACGCGGACGGCGATCCGCTGACCCATGCCTGGGAGGAAATGGATGCCGGCACGGCCACCACCTCCCTGTCCTTCGGCAAGGATCTGGGCAGCAACACCCTGTTTCGCAGTTACGATCCCTCGCCAGTCGCCTGGCGCGATTTCCCGGCGCTGGGGCTGACACTGCTCGGCAAATACGACAAGGCGGAAGTCTTGCCCTGCCAGTCACGGACGCTGGATTTCCGGGTGACCGTGCGCGACGGCAACAGCGGCCTGGTCCATGACGATGTGCGCCTGACCGTGGCCGGGGATGCCGGCCCGTTCCGCGTAACCTCCCAGAACAGCGAACAGACCCTGTACCCGGTCAGTCCGCTGTTGGTGCGCTGGGACAGGGCGGGCACCGATCTGCCGCCCGTCTCCTGCGCCAAAGTGGATATCAGCCTGTTGAGCTTCAACGGCAATTCGAATGAATACGGGGAAACGCTGATCGCCGCCAATGAGGCGAACGACGGTACTGCCCTGGTGATCCTGCCGGACCGTTTCGCCGAGCGTGCGCGCCTGCGCGTGGCCTGCAGCGACAATGTCTTCTACGCCCTGTCCGAGGCGGACCTGCGCATCGAGGGCGATGCCGCCAACCCCTTCCCGGTGACCGGATACACGGCCTTCTACAATCCGGATGCCACGCTGACCGTGGGTGCGCTGCCGGTGGACGGCGCCTGCGAGATCGCCGATTCGGGGACGGCAGGCAGTGGCGGCAGCGGGGACGGCTCTTCCTCTTCGGGCAGCGACAGCGGCAGCCTGTCGCCCGGCCTGTTGCTGGCGCTGGCGGGGCTGTGGGCGCTGCGCCGGCGCGCGGCGATGCCGGTCAGGGCTGACAGCGTGTCTTGATGACGGCGTTGTAGGCGGCGGCGTATTCCGCCGCCTTTTTCAGCAGTTCCAGCTGACGCCGGTCGCGCACCGTGTCGCCAGCGCCTTCGATCAGCCGGATGCCGCATTTCAGTTCGTATTGCGGGGCCAGTTGCGGGTCCACTCCCGGAATCACCGTCGAACGCCGCGGCAGCGCCAGCAGACGAAAGTCACGGCGCTCCAGGGCCGCGCGCGCGTCGCGTTGTGCATCGGCCTGCTCCAGCCAGGCCAGCGGGTGTTCGTCGCCGGTCGCCGGTGCGGCGCAGGCGGCCACGCCGATCATCGAGCCGAGCAGGGCGGCCAGGCGGGCGAGTCGTCTCATCTTTTTGCTCCCGGGTTTTGATCCAGATCGTTCATCTTGCCAGAAAACCGGCCGAATGGGCACGGACAAAGCGCTAAATGGTTTTTTCCGGTACCGCCAATCCCGTATACTGGCGCGCTTTCGAAACCCGAGAAAAACCGGAGAATGCCCCATGCTGAAAACCACCGTTGCCGCGCTGCTGACCGCCGCGGCCCTGCTGCAGAGCCCCTTTGCCCTGGCCGAGAAATCCGTCGCCATCACCCAGATCGTTGAACACCCGGCGCTGGATGCGGTGCGCAAGGGCGTCAAGGACGAACTGGCCGCCCATGGTTATGAAGCCGGCAAAAACCTGAAATGGACCTACGAGAGTGCCCAGGGCAATGGCGCTACCGCCGCGCAGATCGCCAGGAAGTTTGCCGGTGAGGCGCCGGATGTCATCGTCGCCATCGCCACGCCTTCCGCGCAGACGGTGGCTGCCGCGGCGCGGGGCATTCCGATCGTGTTTTCGGCGGTGACCGACCCGCTGGGCGCCAAGCTGGTCAAGAGCCTGGACAAGCCGGGCGGCAACATCACCGGTGTTTCGGATCTGACCCCGATCGACAAGCACATGGCGCTGGTCAAGCGGGTCGCGCCGGAGGCGAAAACCGTGGGTGTGATCTACAACCCCGGCGAGGCCAACTCGGTCACGCTGGTTGAACTGGTCAGGAAATATGCGCCGAAGCACGGCATGAAGGTGGTCGAGGCCAGCGCCACCAAGTCGTCCGAGGTACAGGCCGCCGCGCGCTCGCTGGTGGGCCGCGCCGATGTGATCTATGTACCGACCGACAATACCGTGGTCTCCGCCTTCTCCGGTGTGGTCAAGGTCGGTCAGTCGGCCAAACTGCCGGTGGTCGCCGGTGATACCGACTCGGTCAAGCAGGGCGCGATCGCGGCGCTGGGCTTCAACTACTACGATGTGGGCCGTCAGACCGGCAAGATCGTGGTCGAGGTGCTCGGCGGCGCCAGGCCCGGTGACATCGCGGTACAGGGGGTCGAGAAGATGGAGCTGTTCGTCAACCCGGAAGCGGCCCGCAAGATGGGCGTCAGGCTGGACCCGAAGCTGATCGAAGAAGCCAAGGAAGTCGTCAAGTAGGCCTCCCGTGAGCCAGATCGCCTTTCTGGGCGCGATCGAGAGCGGGCTCATATTCGCTCTGGTCGCGCTCGGCATCTATCTCTCCTTTCGCGTGCTGGAGTTCCCGGATTTGACCGTGGACGGCAGCTTCCCTCTGGGCGCCGCGGTCAGTGCGGTGTTGATCGTCAATGGCCATAATCCGTGGATGGCCACGGGCTTGGCCGTGATCGCCGGGGCGATGGCAGGATTCGTCACCGGTTGGCTCAATGTCCGGCTGAAGATTCTCCACCTGCTGGCTTCGATCCTGACCATGATCGCCCTGTATTCGGTCAACCTGCGCATCATGGGCAAGCCGAACATTGCGCTGCTCGGAGAGCAGACCCTGCTTTCGCCGCTGGAATCGCTGGACACCCCTTACTATGTCACCACGCCGCTGGCATTTCTGCTGGTGGTCGTCGTCTGTGCGGCGTTGCTGGTGCGTTTTCTCAACTCCGAGATCGGCCTGGCGCTGCGCGCCACCGGCGCCAACCCGCGCATGGCGCGGGCCCAGGGCGTGCGCACCGGGTGGATGATCCTCGGTGGCATGGCGCTGTCCAACGCGCTGGTGGCGCTGGCCGGCAGCCTGTTCGCGCAAAGCCAGGGCAGTGCCGATGTCACCATGGGCGTGGGTGTCATCGTGGTCGGGCTGGCCTCGGTGATCGGGGGCGAGGCGATCATCTCTCCGTCCACCGTATTGAAGGCGGTGCTGGCCTGTATCGTGGGTGCCATTCTCTACCGGCTGGCGATTGCGCTGGCTCTGAACCTGGATCTGCTCGGGCTCAAGGCCCAGGACCTGAACCTGGTGACCTCGGTTCTGGTGATGCTGGCCATCGTGCTGCCCCGTTACCGTCTGCGGAGGCCGGTCGGATGATCCGCCTGGAAGATGTGCATGTGCGTTTCGGGGTCGGTACACCGCTGGAGACGCACGCGCTGCGCGGCATCGATCTGCAGATTTCGGAAGGTGAGTTCGTGACCGTGATCGGCAGTAACGGGGCCGGGAAGTCGTCGCTGCTCAATGCCCTGTCCGGGGAGATCGCCGTCAGTTCCGGACGGGTGCGCATCGATGGCCGCGATGTGACGCGGCTGGATACCGCGGCCCGTGCTCCTCTGGTGGCGCGGGTGTTCCAGGATCCGCTGGCCGGTTCCTGCGAGTTCCTGACCATCGAGGAGAACCTGGCGCTGGCCGATGCCCGTGGTCGTCGTCGCGGCCTGAAACCGGCCCTCGACGAACGCCGCAAGCAGCCCTACCGCGACTATCTTGCACGGCTCAATCTGGGACTGGAGAATCGCCTGCAGGACAAGATGGGCCTGCTCTCCGGCGGACAGCGGCAGGCGGTCAGCCTGCTGATGGCGACGCTGCAGCCGTCGAAGATTCTGCTGCTGGACGAGCACACCGCCGCGCTGGACCCCAAGACCAGCGCCTTCGTGCTCGATCTGACGCGCCAGATCATCGAGGAAAAGCAGTGTACCGCGCTGATGGTCACCCACAGCATGAAACAGGCGCTGGCGGTGGGTACACGCACCATCATGCTGCATCAGGGGCGCATCATCTTCGATATCCGCGGCGAGGAACGGTCGCGTCTGGGCGTCAAGGACCTGCTCGATCTGTTCAGCAAGAGCCAGGGCGAGACCCTCGACGACGACGCCCTGCTGCTGGGCTGAAACCGACACAGCCTCTTCGGGCCAGCGCGGCTGCGCTCGACCGGTTCCTGCCCTATACTCTGACGGAATCGTTTACCCGGGTCTTCCATGCCTTCCTCACCGGACCGTCGAATGACGCCCATCCAGCTGCGGCAGACAACCCAGCTCTACAGCCGGTTGCTCTATTCGGCAGTCGGCACCCTGTTCACCGCGCTGGTGATCGCCTGGGTGCTGGCCGACAGGACTCAGCGCATGCAGGCCTGGGGCTGGTTCGCCCTGATGGTATTGGTCAGCGCCTACCGCTGGGCCATTGCCTTCGCCTTCCATCGCTTGCCGGAAGCCCGGCGCAACGACATCCGCTGGTTCCGCCGCTTCCGCTGGGCTGCCTGGGTGGTGGCCGTGGTATGGGTGCTGCCGATGTGGTTGCTGTACCCATCGGAGCCGGCCTATCAGGTGATGATGGTGACGGCGCTGGTCGGCATCGTGGGGGGGTCCATCGCCATTCTGTCCTACGACCGCACCACCTTGACCGTGTTCCTGATCATCCTGATGCTGGGGGTGATCGGTCGTCTGCTGGTGCAGGGCGACGCCCTGTCGCTGCAACTGGCGGCATTGCTGCTGGTCTTCTTCCTGCTGATGATCAAGGGCGGCCGCGATATCGGCCACAGTTTCATCGAATTGCTCGAGCTGCGCCAGTCGGCCGAGGAACACAACCTGACCCTGCTGTCGATCACCGAGGAGGTGGCGCGCATCGGCTACTGGCAGTGGGATCTGAAATCGCCGGTACTGGAGTTCTCGTCCAACCTGCGCAACATGTGTGGCATCAGCGGAGAACGCCTGGGCGTCGACGAATGCTTGCACCAGGTGCATCCGGACGACCGTGAGCGGGTGCGCATGGCCATCGACAATGCCCGCCTCACCGGCAAGGAAGTCTCGGTCGAATACCGCCAGCGCAACCCCCGCGGCAAGGACTGGATGCTGATGAACCAGGTCATCAAGCGGGTCGAAGAACGCGGTGGCAAGCAGTTTCTGCTGGGCATGGTCCAGGATGTCTCGGTGCTGCGCAAGGCGGAACAGAAGATCTTCGACATGGCCTATTACGATGAGCTGACCGGTCTGGCCAATCGCGGTCATTTCCGCGAACGGCTGCGCGAGAAGGTCAAGCACGCGCGCCGCCGTGACGAACGCTTCGCGCTGCTCTACATCGACATGGATGGGTTCAAGCAGATCAACGACACCCTGGGCCATGAAAAGGGCGATGACTTCCTGCGGCAGTTCTCACGGCGGCTCAAGAAGGCCGTGCGCGAGGCGGACTTCATTGCCCGCCTGGGCGGTGATGAATTCTGCGTGCTGCTCGGTGACATCAAGAGCAGCATCGATTGCGTGCAGTCGGCCCAGCGCTGCCTGGCCCTGCGTGACGAGCCGGTCATACTCGACAGCCACAACATCTATCCGCAGCTGAGCATCGGCATCGCCGTCTACCCTCAGGACGGGGAGGATGACGACAGCCTGCTCAAGGCAGCCGACGCGGCCATGTACGCCGCCAAGCAGGGCGGCAAGCACAGTTATGCCTTCTACGACAATGAAATGACCGAGGCCGCGGCCCGGCGCGTGCGGCTGGAGGCGGATCTGCAACGGGCCCTGAGGGAACAGGAATTCTACCTCCTCTATCAGCCCAAGGTGGACCTGCGCAGCGGCCAGTTGCAGGGCGTGGAAGCCCTGATTCGATGGAAACACCCGGAACGCGGTGAAGTGTCGCCCGACGTATTCATCGATACCGCCGAGCGCATCGGACTGATCCACGAGATCGGCGAATGGGTACTCGATCATGCCTGCAGCCAGCTGGCCGAATGGAAGCGGCAGGGTCTGCGCCTGCAGATGGCGGTGAACATCGCCTCCAATCATTTCAGCGCCGCGCGTTTTGTCGATCGGGTCGGGGAAACCCTCGATCGCTACCAGATCGGAGACGGTGAACTGGAAGTGGAGATCACCGAAAGCCTGACCCGGGATCCGCAACAGCACCTCAAGGTCTGCCGCGAACTGCGGAGCCGTGGCGTGCGGGTCGCCATCGACGATTTCGGCACCGGCTACTCTTCGCTGTCGGTGCTCAAGCAATTGCAGGTGGACACGCTCAAGGTCGACCGCAGCTTCATCCGGCACCTGCCCAGCGACCCCACCTCGACGCTGATGGTGCGCGCCATCATCGACATGGCCCTGGGCCTGGGCTTCGATGTGGTGGCGGAAGGGGTCGAGGACGCGGCCCAGGCCGACTTCCTGCGCGAACTGGGTTGCCCCTATGTGCAGGGCTACTACTTCAGCCGGCCGGTGACTGCCGAGGAAATCCCCGGAATGGCGGGCCAGCTGTTCGTGGGCGACGAGACGCTGGTGATGGCGGCGCCAGGGAAGCGTTAGCGCGTGTAGATAGCCATCAAGCCTGCAGCGATCAGAAACAGGCTTCCGGTCAGCCGGTTGAGCTGGCGTTGATGGTGGCGCGAACCCAGCCAGACCGCGGCCTGGGCCGCCAGCCAGGCATAGCCGGTCATCACCAGCACATCGACCGTCACGCCGGTGGCAGTGAGGATGCCGATCTGCTCCAGTTGGGACCGCTCCGGGTCGATGAACTGGGGCAGCAGTGCCGCCAGGAATACGGTGGCCTTGGGGTTGGTCAGGTTGATCAGCGCCGACTGCCAGAAACGCCGCCCATAGGCCAGATCCGCTGCGTCGGCCTGCAGCCGCAACGCGATGGCCGGCTGCCGCCATTTGCTCCAGCCGAGCCAGGCCAGATAGACAACCCCCAGCCATTTGATGACCTGAAAGGCGCTTTCCGAGGAAGCCAGCACGGCGCCCAGCCCTATGCCGACGATCAGGAACTGGGCGATCAGCCCCAGTTGCAAACCCAGGATGGAAGGCAGGCTGTGGCGGACCCCGTAGGCGATGCCGTTGCTCAGGGTATTGACCATGCCCGCGCCGGGTGCCAGAGAGATCAGCACCGAAGCCAGCACGAAGGTCAGCCAGAGATCGAATGGCATGGGGGTTAATACTATTGAGTTGATGATGAGGATGCCGCAGCATAGCCGCTCCTCTGGCAACCGGACAAGCCCGTGTTCATCCCCATACACGACCGCAACCCGCTGACGGTCATACCCTGGCAAAGGGTCACCGTCACTCTGATGGCGATCAATGTGGCCGTGTTCCTGTGGCAGAACACCCTGGCGGGCAATGCGCAGGCGGCCGTCAGCTACGGCTTCGGCATGACGCCCTCGGTGCTCTGGCAGCAGGCGATGTTGCCGCCGGAAATCCTGGCCCTGCCGGAGCCGCTGACCCTCGTCAGCTATGCCTTCCTGCATGGCGGCTGGCTGCACCTGCTCGGCAACATGCTGTTCCTGTGGGTCTTCGGCGACAACATCGAGGACGCGATGGGGCATGGCCGCTTCCTGCTGTTCTATCTGCTCTGTGCCGTGGCCGCCGGACTGACCCACGCGCTCATGGATGCCGGATCGCAGTTGCCGCTGATCGGCGCCAGCGGGGCCATTGCCGGGGTGCTCGGCGCCTACCTGCTGCTGCATCCGCGGGTCAAGGTGCTGGTATTGATGTTTGGCCGTCTGCCGCTGCGGCTTCCGGTGTGGATACTGCTGCCGCTGTGGCTGGCCTTTCAGTTCGTCAGCCTGTCGATCACCGGTGGCGCTGACGGTACCGCCTGGTGGGCCCATATCGGCGGTTTCCTCGCCGGCATGCTGCTGGTAGTGCCCCTGCGCCGGCGCGGCGTGCCCCTGTTCGACCGCGGCACCGAGCACTGAGCCGGGTCCTACTCCTCGCGCAGCGCCTCGATCGGATCCAGCCGCGCGGCATGCCGCGCCGGGATCACTCCGGCCAGCAGGCCGATGACGATGGCCATGCCCTCGGCCAGCAGCACGAACTGCAGGGGCGTGTGTACCGGCAGGCCGGGCAGCGCCAGCCGCAGCAACTGGCCGCCGCCGAATCCGGCCAGCAGCCCGAGCAGACCGCCGAGCGCCGAAAGCGCCACCGCCTCGCCGAGGAACAGCGACAGAATCTGCCCCTGGTGCGCACCCAGTGCGCGCAGCAGGCCGATTTCGCCACTGCGTTCCGATACGCTGATGGTCATGATGGTGGCGATGCCGATGGCACCGACCAGCAGCGAAATGGCGCCGATGGCGGTAACCGCCAGGGTCACCACATCGAGTACCGAGCCCATCACCTCCAGCATCTGCTGCTGGGTGGTGATGGTGATGTCATCGCGGCCATGGCGCTGCTGCATCAGGCGGCGGATCGATGCCACCACCCGCTGTTCGTCTTCGCCCGGGCGGTACTGTACATCGATCTCCATCAGCCCTTCCCGGTTGAACAGGGCCAGTGCGCGGGCCGCCGGGATGTACACCGTGTCGTCCAGATCGAATCCGAAGACCTGGCCTTTCTTCGCCATCACGCCGATCACCCGGTAGCGTTCGCCGCCGACGCGGATGCGTTGCCCCAGAACCTGTCCGGACGGGAACAGTTCCTGTGCCAGTCGATGGCCGAGCACGGCCAGCGCGCGTGGCGCCACCGGATTGTCCTCGGGCAGGAAGCGGCCCTGCTGCAGCGGCATGTTGAAGGCTTCCGGCAGACCGGGGCTGGTGCCATACACGGTGGCGCGTCGCGCCAGACGGCCGGCCTTGATTTCCGCGTTGCCGGTAATGCCGGTGATCACCCGCTCGATGCGCGGCAGCTTGCGCAACGCGGCCGCATCGTCCAGCGTCAACGGCCGTTCGCTGCCGAACACGCCCAGTGAGATGCCGAAGGTGCGGGTCTTGCCCGGATTGATGGCGATCAGGGTGGCACCGAACTGGGTGAACTCCTTGACGATGTAGCGTTGCAGCCCTTCGCCGATGGAGGTCAGCATCACCACAGAGGCAATGCCGACAGCGATGCCGAGCAGGGTCAGGAAGCTGCGCAGGCGGTGGGCCACCAGCGAGGCGGCGGTCAGCCGCAGAAAATCGCCGCCGCGCATCAGCCTCGCCCCCGCTGCAGTGCATCCACCGGATCCAGCCGCGCCGCGCGCCGGGCCGGCAGCAGGCTGAACAGCAAGCCAGTGGCCAGTGCCACCCCCACCGAGGCGAACAGCGCCCACAGGGGCGGGCTGGCCTGCAGGTCCGGATACTGACTGCGGATCAATGCGCTGCCCGACAATCCGACGGCCAGCCCCAGAGCGGCACCCAGCAAGGACAACAGCGCCGCTTCGCCGAGAATCAGCGCCAGAATGCCGCGCCGCGATGCACCCAGCGCCTTGAGCAGGCCGATCTCGCTGCGCCGCTGGGTGACCACCACCAACATGACATTCATCACCAGCACGCCGGCGACGATGAGGCTGATGGCGGCGATGCCGCTGATGCCGTAGGTGAGGGCGGAGAGGATATTGTCGAAGGTTTCCAGCACCGCATCCTGGGTGATGACGGTGACATCCTCCTCGCCATGATGACGGCGCTTGAGGGTATCGAGGATGAAGCGACGGGCGTGTTCCATTTGCGCCTGGCTGCGCACCGCGATGATAATGCGGAACAGCGACGGCACATTGAGCAGTGACTGGGCCAGTGCCACCGGTACGATCACCTGCTCGTCGAGATTGACATCGATGGTCTTGCCCTGGGCCGCCAGCACACCGATGATGCGACAACGCTGGGGTCCCAGCCGCAGCCACTGGCCGATGGCCGCGTGGCGGCCGAACAGTTCATTGCGGATGCGGTGCCCGATCACGCAGACCGGTGGCGAACGGTCCCAGTCTACGGCGGGAAGAAAACGGCCGGCAGCCATGCGCCAGCCGCGGATGTCGATCAGCTCGCGGCTGCTCCCCATCAGCCCGACGCTGCGCCCGCGGCCGCGCCATTGCACCTGCACCTCGCCGACATTGAGCGGCGCCACCGAGGCAATGGAAGGATCGCGCCGCAGCGCGCGGGCGTCATCCAGGGTCAGCGCACGAGGGATCACTCCCAGCGCGTTGCCGAGTGCGCCGCCGGCGGTTTCGCTGCGCCCCGGCAACACCACCAGCATGTGGGTGCCCAATGACTGAAACTCGCCCAGCACGAAGCGACGCGCGCCTTCGCCAAGCGCGGTCAGCAGCAGTACCGAGGCCACGCCGATGCTCATCGCCAGCAGCACCATCAGGCTGCGCCCGCGGTAGCCGGCCAGGGAGCGCCAGCTGAAGACGACGATGTCGGCCGCGCGCATCGGCGATTACGCTCCGCTCGTTGCCGGCCCGTTCGCCGGCCGGCGTATGTCGGCTTCGATGCGGCCATCGACCAGGGTCAGCGCGCGCCGGGCGCGCTCGCCCAGGGCCGGATCATGGGTGACCACGATCAGAGTGATGCCCTGCCGGTTCAGGGCCTCCAGGGTCTCGATCACCTCATGCCCGGATTTCTGATCCAGGTTGCCGGTGGGTTCGTCCGCCAGCAGCAGCCGGGGCCGGTTGACGATGGCCCGGGCGATGGCGACCCGCTGGCGTTGACCACCGGAAAGCTGATCGGGCTTGTGCCGGGCGCGATCGGCGAGTCCCAGGCTGTGCAAGGCCTGTTGCACCTGTTCATGGCGCCGTGCCGGGTCGATGCCGGCGAGGATCATCGGCAGTTCCACGTTTTCGAACGCGGTCAGCCGCGGTATCAGGTGGAAGGACTGGAACACGAAGCCGATCAGGCGGTTGCGTGCGTCGGCGCGCTGGGCTTCGTTCATTGCGGTGACATCCTCGCCGGCCAGACGGTAGCGTCCGGAACTGGGCCGGTCGAGAAGGCCGAGCAGGTTGAGCAGGGTCGATTTGCCGGAGCCGGAAGGTCCCATCACCGAGACGTATTCGCCGGTGTCGATGCGCAGGTCGATGCCGTCCAGCGCATGCACCGTTTCCTCGCCGACCCGAAACAGGCGGTGGATGTCCTCCAGTTCGATCATCGCCGGCATCAGCGGTCCTCGGATTTCTCGGGGCGTACCCGCACCCCGTCGTCCAGCCCGTCACGGTCGATGCTGACGACAATCTGCTGACCGGCCTCCAGGCCGTCGATCACCTCGGTGTATTGCCAGTTGCCGATACCGGTTTTGATCGGGACCCGGTGGATGCGTCCGTCCCCGGCGTCGTAGACATATACCGCCTGGCCCTCGAGCAGGGCTTCGGTCGGAATGCGCAGGCTGTCGGGGTGGGAGGCCAGGATCACTTCCACATCCGCAGTGTGACCGGGCAGCATGCGTTCGCTGTCTTCGGGTCGCTGCAGGTCCACCTCGATGGTCACCGTGCGCGCCTGTTTCTCCCGGTCTTCCACATAGGGGGCGATTCGACGCACCCGACCCTCGAAAAAACGACCGGGATAGGCATCGAGGGAGATGCGCACCGCCTGATCGACGCGGATCGATGGCGCATCCACTTCGTCCATCGGCGCCTCGATATAGAGGCAGCTGTCGTCGATCAGATCGATGACCGGCTGCGATGGGATGCCCACCGGAGCGGGCGATACATATTCGCCCACTTCCACATTGACCGCGGCAGCGATGCCGGCAAAGGGCGCTCGCAGGCGGCTGTGTTCCAGCGCTGCCTCGGCAACCCGGACTTCGGCGGCGGCAACCCGGCTGTTGGCGCGCGCAGCGTCACAGGCCGCGGCCTGAGCCCGCGCCTCGCCCTGGCTCCGTTCGGCGCGCTCGTCCGAGGTCAGCCCGCGTTGCAGCAGGGCCTGCTGCCGCTCGGCCTCGCGGCGGGCCAGGTCGGCCTGGGTACAACTCTGACGCTGCAGTGCTTCACTCGATGCCTGTTGTGCCTGCGCCAGCTGCAGACGGGCCTGCAGGTCGTGATTCCACAGTTCAAGCAGGATCTGGCCGGCGGTATAGCGTTGCCCCTCGGCCGCCACCAGCCGCGAGACCTGCCCACCCACCGAAGGCGACAGGCGCGCCCGGCGGCAGGCCTTCAGCGTCCCCGCGCGGGTGTTGGTGACGGTCTGCTGGATATCGCCCCGCTCGACGCGCGCCAGTTGCACGGCGATGGGTTTCTCGCGGTGGTTCCACCACCAGTAGCCGGCGCTGCCGGCCAGGGCGAGCAGCAGTGCCAGGGTCAGTGTGCGTTTCATGTCGGTTCCTCCGCGTGCAGCATATCACTTGATCCCGCGGATGGGGCGGTACGCACTTGAGCCGGATCATGCGGGTGATCGAGCGCACAGTTCACGGGCTCGTGGCGGGATACAAGAGCAAAAATGAGAACCCGTACCCAAACTTCTGCAATCCTGTTGTACAATCAAGCGCTTGTGAGCGGCTGTTAGAGTGAAATCTACAGTTGCTCGCGGGATATCATTATCACTCACAGGGAAACACGGGAACCGAACATGAAACACAATTACAGTCGCTGGATCCACACGCTGGGCGCCCTCGCCGG
Organism: Gammaproteobacteria bacterium; assembly: GCA_026989015.1. GTDB lineage: Bacteria > Pseudomonadota > Gammaproteobacteria > S144-22. Next base: position 1,120 of record JALSKD010000052.1, on the reverse strand, counting down.
ACTCTTCACACTGCAACCGGCCTGGTCACTCACCCTGCAGCAGGCGGTGGAGGATGCCCTGTCCGCCCATCCGGTGGTCAAGGAAAAACTCCATGTCTATCGCGAGATCCTGCAGGACAAGGCCATTGCCGAAAGCGGTTGGCGTCCGAGTATCGATCTCGATGCCTCCACCGGCGCCTACCGCACCGATTCACCGGCCACCGGCAACAGCACCGTCGACTACAACAGTTCCCGTGTCGAACTGTCGCTGACCCAGAACCTGTTCAACGGCTACGACACCACCCACCAGATCGAGCAGACCCGCGCCCGCGCCCGTGCCGCCCTGTTCGATCTCTACGACAGCGCCGACAATGTGGCGCTGGATGTGGTCAAGGCCTATCTGGAAGTGCTCAAGCAGCGCGAGCTGTACCGCCTGGCGGTGGAGAATGTGGATTCCCACGAGGGCATCCTGGCGCAGATCCGCGAGCGCAACAATTCCGGCGTGGGTCGGGCATCGCAGTTGCAGCAGACCGAGGGCCGGGTGGCGCGCGCCCATGCCAGCCTGATCGCCCAGCAGAACAACCTGCAGGATGCCCTGACCCGTTTCCATCAGCTGCTGGGGCGTTATGTCACGCCGGATGAGCTGGAAGTCCCGCTGCAACCGGAACTGCCTCCGGACGACCTGAACACGATGATCGAGCAGGCTCTGCAGAACCATCCGGCGATGCAGGTGGCTCTGGGCAACATCGATGCCTCCCGTTCGGACTATCAACGCGCGCGCAGCAGCCGCTACCCGATGGTCGATGTACGGCTTGCCCAGTTGTGGGGAGACGATCTTGGCGGTACCGATGGCCGCACGGATGAAACCAGCCTGGTGCTCAACCTGCGCTACAACTTCTACAACGGCGGGGCCGATGAAGCCACCCGGCGCAAGAAGGCCAGCGTGGTCTACGAACAAAAGGAATTTGCCGCCCGCGTGCGTCGCCAGATCATCGAGACCCTGCGTCTGGCACGGGTCGCCGATGACTCGCTCAACCGACAGATCGAGTTTCTCGGTCAGCATGTGGAGAAGGCGCGTCAGACCGTCTCGTCCTACCGCGAGGAATTTTTCATCGGCCAGCGGGACCTGATCGATCTGCTG
>JALSKD010000051.1 GCA_026989015.1 Gammaproteobacteria bacterium | reverse complement strand
CATGTTGCAGGCGGGCGCTGCTTGATTTTCCGTCGTGAAGCTACATATCGCCTGCAGAAGCAACACTCAACCAACCGACGGGAGAATCAACATGGCGCTGGAAAAAATCGCAAAACAGGACCTCAAGCAGTTCTTCGACAACCTCAGCCGCGTATTGCCGGCCGAAACCGTGGAGGTCGAAGTCGCCGGCCTCGATATCGGTGACCAGACGGCGGCGGAAGGCATTTTTCTCGATGGCATCTCCTATGACGACGCCAACGATGAAGTGATCGTCGACCTTTCCGGGGTGGCCGAGCACACCATTGCCGGACCGCAGGAAGTCTGGGTCGACCAGGATGACGACGGGCTCAAGAGCATCGAGATTTCCTGCAAGGAAGGGCATCGCCACATCATCACCTTCAAGTAACCGTGATTCGGGCGGCTTCGCCGCCCGCAGACTGATGCGACCCGGGGCGTCACGCCCCGGGTTTTTTGTGTCTGCTCCGGGTTTGTGGAACAGGCTGCGCTGGCTCATAATGGACCGCGACCACAGGGAGGGTCCAGGGATGAAATTGAATATCGCCGTGTACAACATGGAATGGATGGTGCGCCTGTTCGACCGCCAGGGGCAACTGAGAACCGACAACGAAAGCCAGCAGCGGGCCGAAAGTCTGGCCGAGGTGGTGCGCGCCATTGACCCCGATCTGCTGGGGGTCGTGGAAGGACCCGATACCACCGCCTCGGGCAGCCGCAATGCCGCGCGGCAACTGGAAGCCTGGGTCCGTCATTACGACCTGCACCCCGACTTCCGCGCGGTGACCGGCTTCGTGTCCCGGGGGCGGCAGGAGCTGTGCGCCCTGTACCGCAGTGACCGCATCCAGGTACGCCACAAGCCTGTGCGTGCGCGCGATCGCAATCCCTTCGATCAACCCTTCGTCTGCGAAACCGAGGAATCCCTGGCCCGTGAAGTGTATGAGCACTACCGCCCGCCGCTGGAACTGTCGGTCAGCGACCTGCAGGGGCGGGAACGGATGCGTGTCATCGTAGCCCATTCCAAATCCAAGGGCATTTTCGATCGGGTCGATTTCGGGCGCTATGAACGCCTGTCGGAGCGCAACCGCAAGAAACTCTTCGCCGAGTGCCTGTCGATGCGCAAACGCTGTGACCAGTGGCTGGAGGAAGCACCCGAGCGCCCCGTGGTGGTGATGGGCGACATCAATGACGGTTTCGGCAAGGATTACTATGAACAGCGCTTTTCGCGCAGTGCGGTGGAGCTGCTGCTGGGTGATGTCTGGCATCCGGAGCGCATCCTGCGTTCCGTGCTCGGTGAAAAGCCGCGCCTCGGCAAGTACGGCTGGACGCCCTCGACCAGCCGTTTCACCGATACCGTCACCGGCGATACGCTCAATGTCCTGATCGACCATATCCTGGTGAGCCGCAACCTCGGGGTGCGTGATGTCACCGTATGGAACCCCTACATGGATCAGGAGCCGGAGACCAGGGCGCAGCGCATTAAGGCCCTGAAGAGCCGTCTCAGGCAAGCCTCGGACCATTACCCGGTATCGGCGCTGGTCGAACTGCCCTGAACAGGCTGCGGTATAGGGGAAAATGGTGGCTACGCCCTGATTCGAACAGGGGACCCCATCATTATGAGTGATGTGCTCTAACCAGCTGAGCTACGTAGCCATGGATTGGAAGGGGCGGGATTCTCGCCTCTAGCCCTGCCGATGTCAAGGCCAGGGCTATACGTTGAACCGGAAGTGCACCACATCGCCATCCTGCATGATGTAGTCCTTGCCTTCCAGCCGCCATTTCCCGGCATCCTTGGCGCCCTGCTCACCGCCGTATTCGATGAAGTCGTCATAGGCGATGACTTCGGCGCGGATGAAGCCCTTCTCGAAGTCGGTATGAATCACGCCGGCGGCCTGCGGCGCAGTGTCGCCGATGTGGAAGGTCCAGGCGCGGACCTCCTGAACACCGGCGGTGAAAAAGGTCTGCAGCTTGAGCAGGTGGTAGCCGGCGTGGATGACGCGATCCAGGCCCGGTTCTTCCAGGCCCAGTTCGTCGAGGAATTCCTGCATCTCATCCGCCTCCAGCTCGGCGATCTCGGCCTCGATGGCGGCGCAGACAGGCACGACATCGGCGCCCTCCTTCGCGGCCACATCGCGCACCGCATCCAGGTAGGGGTTGTCGGTGAAGCCGTCTTCGGAAACATTGGCGATGTACAGCACCGGCTTGGCGGTGATCAGGTGCAGATGATGAAACCAGCCCTGCTCGTGTTCGGCCACGGCCAGGCTGCGGGCACTGTGACCCTCGGCCAGATGGGCTTGTACCCGTTGCAGGAAGGCATGCTTGGCCTTGGCTTCCTTGTCGTTGGACTTGGCGGCCTTGGCGGCGCGCTCGACCTGACGGTCGATGGATTCGATGTCGGCCAGCAGCAGTTCGGTGTTGATGGTTTCGATGTCGCTGACCGGGTCGATGCGGCCGCTGACATGGGTGATGTCGTCATCCTCGAAGCAGCGCACCACCTGCGCGATGGCGTCGGTTTCGCGGATGTGGCCGAGAAACTGGTTGCCCAACCCCTCGCCCCTGGACGCGCCGGCGACCAGCCCGGCGATGTCGACGAACTCCATGGTGGTCGGGAGGGTCTTTTTGGGCTGAACGATCTCGGCAAGGCGATCGAGCCGCTTGTCCGGTACCTCGACCACACCGACATTGGGGTCGATGGTGCAGAACGGGTAGTTCTCGGCGGCGATGCCGGCCTTGGTCAGGGAATTGAACAGGGTGGACTTGCCGACATTGGGCAGCCCGACGATGCCGCATTTGAATCCCATGGGGTTTACTCCTGTTTGCTGTGCAGTTGCTGCATGGCCTTGTCCAGCTGGCCATCGAGCAACAGCGGAAGAATGTCGAGGCTGCGTCGGTTGGCCTCCTCGATGGCGGCCAGGTCCTCGCGCGACGGGGCCTTGAGCACGTAATTGACCACCTGGTTTCGGTCGCCCGGGTGCCCGATGCCGATGCGCAGGCGCAGGAAGTCCTTGCCGATCCGGTTGATGATGTCGCGCAGGCCGTTGTGTCCGCCATGGCCTCCACCCCGCTTGAGGCGGTTGTCTCCGGGCGGCAGGTCCAGCTCGTCGTGGAGCACCAGAATCTGTTCCGGTGCGATTTTGAAATAGCGCGACAGCGCGGCGACCGACTGGCCGCTGCGGTTCATGAAGGTGGAAGGCTTGAGCAACAGCAGATCGTGGCTGCCGCTGCGAAAGCGGCCGACTTCGCCCTGAAACCGGGACTCGGGGCGCAGTGTGGCTCCACGGTCTTCGGCGATACGGTCGAGCAGCCAGTATCCGGCGTTGTGCCGGGTCGTAGAATAGTTGGCCCCGGGGTTGCCGAGGCCAACGATCATGCGGATGTCCGCTTTTTGTGCAGCCATTGCCTGCCCGCGGTCGGTGGGCGAAGTTACTCTTCGCCGCCCTCTTCCTCGGCCGGTGCCTCTTCAGCCTCGGTATCTTCGTCGGTCTTGGACTCGCGGGTCTTGTGGACCGCGGCAACACCGGTGTCATGGTCTTCGCCGTGGGTCAGGGCGACGATCTGCACACCTTCCGGCAGCGTGATGTCGGACAGGTGCAGGCTTTCCTCCAGCTTGAGGTCGGCCACATCCAGTTCCAGGTACTCCGGCAGGTTGCCGGGCAGGCACATGATCTCGACCTCGTTGACCAGGCGGTTGAGCAGGCCACCCTGCATCTTGACGCCGTAGCAGTTCTCTTCGTTG
>JALSKD010000050.1 GCA_026989015.1 Gammaproteobacteria bacterium | reverse complement strand
GCCCGTCCTGTGGACTGAAATCGGCGTGTACGGCCTGTTCGCCCTGGTCAAGCAGGGCATGGTATTCCGGGTGCTCTTCCAGCAGGCCGGCAATCAGCCCTTCCATGGGCTCCAGCGGCCTTTGCTGCTGCATCTTGTTCCAGACGTCGATGAACACCTGGCGGGTCTGGTCGCGGTTGCCGTACATCAGTCCAGCGTCTTGTGGCGGTATTCGCAGAGATCCTCGATGATGCAGCTGCCGCAGCGGGGCTTGCGCGCGATGCAGGTGTAGCGGCCATGGAGGATCAGCCAGTGATGCGCATCCTTCTTGAATTCCTCGGGCACGACCCGCTCCAGCCGCTTTTCGACTTCAAGTGGTGTCTTGCCCTTGGCGATGCCGGTTCGGTTGCAGACCCGGAAAATGTGGGTGTCCACGGCGATGACCGGTTCACCAAAGGCGGTGTTGAGCACCACATTGGCGGTCTTGCGGCCGACACCGGGCAGGGCTTCGAGCTGTTCCCGGGTGCGCGGCACCTGCCCGCCGTAGCGCTCGACCAGTATGCGGCAGGTCTTGATGATGTTGCGGGCCTTGCTGTTGAACAGGCCGATGGTCTTGATGTATTCCTTGAGTCCTTCCTCGCCCAGCTCGAGCATCTTCTGCGGCGTCGGAGCAACCTCGAACAGTTTTTGGGTTGCCTTGTTGACGCCGACATCGGTGGCCTGGGCCGACAGGATGACCGCAATCAGCAATTCGAATGCGTTGCGGTAATTGAGCTCGGTAGTCGGGTTCGGGTTGTGTTCGCGCAGGCGACGGAAGATTTCCTGGCGCTTTTCACGGTTCATGCGCGGGGCCTCAATGGGCCGGAGCCGCTGCCAGCGCCCGGGCGGTGCCGGCAAAGCGCTCCTCGATCAGGTTCTTGCCGGCGATCAGCAGCGCCAGGCCGAAAAAGGCGCCGGGCGGCAGTACCGCGATCAGGAACCCGCCATAGTCGTTAAACAGGGTCAGTTTCCAGCCTTCGGCGGCTGGGCCGAACAGCAGTTCGGCCTGGGCAAACAGGGTGCCGGCACCGATGGCCTCGCGCAGGCTGCCCAGCACCAGCAGCACCAGCAGGAAGCCCAGCCCCATCATGAAGCCGTCGAGAGCGGCCGGCCCAACCGGGTTGCGCGAGGCAAAGGCTTCGGCGCGGCCGACAATGGAGCAGTTGGTGACGATCAGCGGGATGAAAATGCCCAGCACCAGGTAGAGTTCATAGAACCAGGCCTGCATGACCAGTTCGATGGTGGTGACGATGCAGGCGATGATCAGCACGAATACCGGCAGCCGGACCTCCTGCCGCACCAGGTTGCGTACCAGCGACACCAGGGTGTTGGAGAGCACGAGCGTGGCCAGCGTGGCCAGACCGAGTCCCAGGCCGTTGATGGCGCTGTTGGTGACGGCCAGCAGCGGACACAGGCCCAGCAATTGCACCAGCGCCACATTGTTTTTCCACAGGCCGTTTTCGATGATGACGGTGTTTTCGCTCATTGGAACAGTTCCTCCTTGTGCTCGTCGTAATAGGCCAGAGCGTTTCGGACTGCCTTGACGATGGCGCGCGGGGTGATGGTGGCGCCGGTCATCTGGTCGAAGGCGCCGCCGTCACGGCGCACTTTCCACTGCTCGGCAGGCGGATGGGACAGGGATTTGCCGTCGAACTGGCGTATCCAGTCCGACTTACGGATTTCAATACCGTCGCCCAACCCCGGCGTTTCATTGTGCTTGATCACCCGCACCCCGGCCAGACTGCCGTCCACATAGATGCCCACCAGCAGGTGAATGGCGCCATTGTATCCTTCCGGGGCGATGGTTTTGAAGATGACCGCGACCGGGTCGCCGTTCTTGCGCGCGCGCCAGGCGGTGACCGGTTCACTGCTGCCCAGCTTGTAGGGGTGGGGTAGCAGGATGCGGTCGTCGGCGATGTCGTTGTCGAAACGATCCGGAGGCAACAGTTCCTGTAGGGCCTTGAGCAATGCCTGCCGCTCATTCTCGGCAATGCGGTCCTCGGTGGCGACGAAGGTGGAGGCCACCAGGCCGACGCCGATGACCGCGAACAGCCACAGCAGAAATCCGGAAATGAGGATCTGCTTGTAGTTCACCTCAGTCCTCCTCCTCGGGCAGCTCGCCATAGACCCTGGGCTGGGTGTAGTAGTCGATCAGCGGGGTCGCCATGTTGGCCAGCAGCACGGCAAAGGCCACGCCGTCGGGAAAGCTGCCCCAGCTGCGAATGATGTAGACCAGCAGACCGATCAACGCGCCATAGACCAGCCGCCCGCGCGGAGTGGTGGCGGCGGTGACCGGGTCGGTGGCGATGAAGAAGGCGCCCAGCATCATGCCGCCGGAAAACAGGTGGAAGGTGGGCGACGCCGTGCCGTCCGGATCGATCAGCCAGAACAGGGTGGCGATGGCGAGCAGCGAGCCGATCATCGCCACTGGAATGTGCCAGCGGATGGTGCCGGTGAGCAGCAGAAAAACCCCGCCAATGAACCACCAGTTGGCGATCCATTCCCAGCCCACCCCGCCAAAGTCGCCGAACAGCGGCGATTGCCGGATCTCGCTGATGGTCAGGTCCATGCCCAGCGAGGTGCGGTAGTGGTCCAGCGGCGTGGCGGAGGTCAGCGCATCCCACTGTGCGTTGTCGCCGAGTCCGAACAGGTAGCGCAGGGAGTCGGCCAGTCCCAGCGTCTGCCCGGTCAGTTCGGCGGGCGCGAACCAGGTGGTCATTTCCTTGGGAAAGGCGATGAGCACCACCACGAAGCCGATCATGGCCGGATTGAAGGGATTGAAGCCGAGCCCTCCATAGAGATGCTTGCCGGCAATCATCGCAAAACCGATGCCGGTGGCGATCAGCCACCAGGGGCTGTGCATCGGAATCGACAGCGCAAACAGCCAGGCGGTGACCAGCGCCGAGAAATCGCCAAGGTAGGGTTTCAGTGGACGCTGGCGCAACAGCAGCACGGCTGCTTCGAGTGCCAGCGCCAGCGCCGACGCAAAGACCACATTGACCAGCACGCCCGGTCCGAAATACCAGGCATAGGCCAGGGTGCCGGGGATCAGCGCGATCACCACATTGAGCATCATGCGGTTGGTCGAGGAGGACGGCGTGACGAACGGCGAGTAGAGGTGGCTCATGAATCCGGACCCTGTTTCAGTTTGCGACGCCGGGCTTCGGCTTCCTCGATCTGGCGCCGTTGCGCCGGCGTCAGGTTGTCCGTGTTTTTGGGCGCGACCTGCTGTGCCGCCTTGCGCGCCTTGACCCGTTCCAGCGCGGCCTGAACCGGATCCAGCTCCGTCTCGGGCCTGGCGGCCGGGGTCGATTTCTTCTTTGCCAGTGCCTCGCGCTTCTTGCGGCGTCGTTCTTCTTCTTCCGCTTTCTGCCGTGCGATCCGCGCCTCGCGGAACTCATGGCGCTTGCGTGCGCGATCCGATTTCCAGGACTTTCGTTGCTGCTCGCGGATCTCACTCTTGGCATAGCGGTAGAGCTGTACCAGTGGCAGATGGCTGGGGCAGACCGCCGCGCAGCAGCCGCACTCGATGCAGTCGAACAGATGATATTCCTCGGCCTTGTCGAACTGACGGGCGCGGCCGTACCAGTAGAGCTGCTGTGGCAGCAGCTGGGCCGGACAGACATCGGTGCAGCGGCCGCATCGCACGCATTCGTGCTCTTCCGGGCGGTGGTCCCGGTTGAGGATCAGCAAACAGTTGCCGGCCTTGACCAGTCCGGCGTCCAGGCGCACCTCGAAGCCCATCATCGGTCCGCCCATGATGGGTTCCGGCCGTTCCACGCTGAAGCCGCCGGCCAGTTCGACCAGGTGCTCGAAGGGGGTGCCCAGTGGCACGACCCAGTTGCCCGGTTCGCGCACGCCGGTGCCGGTCACGGTGACGATGCGATGGGTCAGCGGCTGCCCGCGGTCCAGCGCATCGCTGATGGCGGCGCAGGTGCCGACATTCTGGCACAGCAGGCCGATTTCGAAGGCCAGGTGGCGGCTCTTGACCTCGTGCCCGGTGAGGATCTTGATCAGCTGCTTCTCGCCACCGGATGGGTAGACGGTGGGAATGGGCACCAGCCGGGTGTCGGTCAGCGCGGCCTCGTCCAGCGCCTGCTGCATCGCGGCGATGGCCTCGGGCTTGTTGTCCTCGATGCCAATCAGGGTCTGCGCCGGCTCGAGAATGCGCTGCAGGTGACGGATGCCGGCGATCACGGCCTCGGGGCGACTGCGCATCAGCAGATCGTCACAGGTGATCCAGGGTTCGCATTCGGCGCCGTTGATGATCAGGGTCTGGATCGGGTGGGCGGCGGCTGTCTCAGCCTTTGCCGCGGTAGGGAACACCGCGCCGCCGAGACCGACGATGCCGGCCTCGCGTATCAGCCGCAACAGGTCTTCGCGGCTGCAGCGTTCCAGGTCCGGCGGTTCGAAGGCGATGGCTTCATCGAGCCCGTCCGGTTCAATGACGATGCAGCGGTCCGACTTGCCGGACGGGTGGGCGACCGGGCGGTCTTCGATGGCCACCACGGTGCCCGAGCTGGGCGCGTGCAGGGGGGCGGCCACCCGCTCGGGCGTGTCGGCAATCTTCTGGCCGCGCAGAACCCGATCGCCGACGGCAACCCGCGGCTCGTTGGGTTCGCCGATGTGTTGCTTGAGGCGCAGGATCAGCTGTCCGGGCAGGCTTGCGGTCTGCAACGGTCGGGTGGCCGATTCCTGCTTGTGGTCCTCCAGGTGCAGGCCGCCGTGGAAGCGGTGCAGGTGGAAGGGCAGTGTGGAACGCGATCCGTCAGGCATGGGCCGGTGCCTCATCGTCATCGTCGTCGAAGGACTCACCCGGCAGCGGTGGCGGTTCCCATTTCCAGTCGTCGAGGGTCTGCTTCAGGGGTTCCATGGTGATGCAGTCCACCGGGCAGGGCGGAATGCACAGTTCGCATCCGGTGCATTCGTCGGCAATCACCGTATGCATGTGCTTGGCGGCGCCGAGGATGGCGTCCACCGGACAGGCCTGGATGCACAGGGTGCAGCCAATGCAGGTGTTCTCGTCGATCACCGCCACCATCGGCACCGCCTTGTGCTCGCCATGTTCCTCGTTCAGTGGCTCCGGCTCCACGCCGAGCAGGTCGGCCAGCGCGACGATGACCTGTTCGCCGCCGGGTGGGCATTGATTGATCGGCGCCTCGCCATTGGCAATGGCCTCGGCGTAGGGGCGGCAGCCGGCATAGCCGCACTGGCCACACTGGGTCTGCGGCAGCAGGGCGTCGATCTGATCCACCAGCGGATTGCCCTCGACCCGGTAGCGGATCGCCGCAAAACCGAGCAGCAGCCCGAAGCTGCCGGCGATGAAGCCCAGAACGAGGACGGCGATGAGAATGATCATCTCAACCCTTCACCAGTCCGCCCAACCCCATGAAGGCGAGGGACATCAGGCCGGCGGTGACCAGGCCGATGGCGGCACCCTGGAACGGGGCCGGTACATCCGCGGCATTGACCCGCTCGCGCATCGCGGCGAAGAAGATCAGCACCATCGAGAAACCGACAGAGGCGCCGAAGCCATAGAAGGCCGACTCCAGGAAACTGTGCTGTTCCTGGGTGTTGAGCAGCGCCACGCCGAGCACCGCGCAGTTGGTGGTGATCAGCGGCAGAAAGATGCCAAGCACGTTGTAGAGCACCGGACTGGTCTTGTGGACGACCATCTCGGTGAAATTGACCACCGCGGCGATGGTCAGGATGAAGGCGATGGTGCGCAGGAACTCCAACCCCAGCGGGGACAGGATCCAGGTATTGACCACATAGCTCAGGACCGCCGACAGGGTCAGCACGAAGGTGGTGGCGGCGCTCATGCCAATGGCGGTCTCGACCTTGCGCGACACCCCCATGAACGGGCACAAACCGAGGAACTTCACCAGCACGATGTTGTTGACGAAGATGGTGCTGACGAGGATGAGCAGGTAGTCGGTCATGGTCGGGGATTATACGGCCCCGTCTCGTTTCCATTCCATAGCTTTTTACTCAGGAATTGGTGGCGAGGCTCAGGCGCGCCAGAAACCCGGGGTCAGCAGGACCAGCAGGGTGAAGACCTCGAGGCGCCCGAGCAACATCGCGAACACCGAAATCAGCTTGCCGCCGTCAGTGACGACGGTGAAGTTGCTGGCCACCTCGCCGAGCCCCGGGCCGAGGTTGTTCATGCTGGTGGCAATGGCGGAGAAGGCATCCAGCGCGCCCAGCCCGCCGAAGTGGATCATCAGCAGCATGAGCACGATGAACGAAGCCACATAGGCAGCCATGAAACCCCAGACTGCATCGATCGTGCGGTCATCGACGCGCTGGCGGCCTACCCGCAAGTGGGTTATTGCGCGCGGATGGATCAGTCGCCGGATCTCGCGGCCTCCCTGCTTGAGCATGACGATGATGCGCATCACCTTCATGCCGCCCGCGGTGGAGCCGCCACAGCCGCCGACAAAGCTGATGAAGATCAGAAGAATCGGCAGGATATCCGGCCAGTGGGAGAAATCCACGGTGCCGAAGCCGGTACTGGTGACCACCGACACCACCTCGAACACCGCGTTGCGGATGCTCGGTGGCATGCTGTCGTATTCACCGCTGCTGCGCAGGACCAGGCTGACCAGCGCCACCGTGGCGACGACGAACAGCAGAAAACTGCGGACCTCCACATTGCGCAGGTAATGAAGTGGATCCCGGTGCCTCAGTGCCACGAAATGCACGCTGAAGTTGATCGCGCCAAACAGCATGAACACCACGGCAATGGTTTCGATGGCCTCGCTGTTGAAATACCCCAGGCTGGCGTCATGGGTGGAGAAGCCACCGGTGGAGACCGTGCTCAAGGCATGCGCGATGGCATCGAAGGGTGTCATGCCGGCCAGCCAGTAGGCCAGGGCGTTGGCGGCGGTCAGCCCCAGGTAGACCATCCACAGCAGTTGCGCGGTATGGGCCAGCCTTGGGGTCAGCTTCTGATCCTTGAGGGGGCCTGGGGCCTCGGCACGGTAGAGGTTCATGCCGCCCACGCCGTTCATCGGCATTACCGCAATGGCGAGCACGATCATGCCCATGCCGCCGAGCCATTGCAGCCATTGCCGGTACATCTGCACCGAAGGTGGCAGATCGTCGAGTCCGGTGATGACGGTGGCGCCGGTGGTGGTCAGGGCCGAGACCGATTCGAACAGCGCATCGGTCATGCTCATCCGCAGGCTCGACATCAGCGGCATCGCCGCCAGCAGGCCGAGCACGATCCAGAACAAGCCCACCACCAGAAACCCGTCGCGGGTGGACAGGTCGCGTTGCCGGCCTCGCCCCAGCAGCAGAAGGAGGCTGCCGAGCACCAGACTGAAGACCAGTGAATCGACGAAACTCATCAGTTCACCATCCCCATAAAAGGCGGATACCGCGATCGGCATCAGCAGTGTCGCGGCGAAGGCGATGCAGAAGCTGCCGATGATGCGTGCGGTGGTGTAAAAGCGGTTCATTGCCAGGGGACGGAGTCAGGGGCGGCGCAATCGCTGCGGGGCGGGAAGAAAGTCATGATGCATTATACGCGCCGCACATCGGGAAAACGGAATTCGGCCAGCAGCGGAGTGTGATCCGACAGGCGGCGCCAGTGAGGACCCCGCAGATGCTCGATGGAAACCGTTTCCAGTCCGCGGCTGTAGATGCGGTCCATCTTCAGCATTGGCAACCAGGAAGGGTAGCTGCGGGCATAGCGGCCGGCGCCGTTCTTGAAGGCTTCGTCCAACCCCGGCTCGGCGTTGAAGTGCTTGCGCGCGCGCAGCAGCCAGTCGTTGAAGTCCCCGGCCACGATCAGCGGCGCGTCCGGCGGGATCTCGCGGCGGATGTAGTCGGTCAGCGTCTCCATCTGCCGTCGGCGCTCGAAACCGAACAGCCCCAGGTGCACGCAGATCAGATGCAGTACACGCCCGGCCGGGCAGTCGATCTGTGCGTGCAGCAGGCTGCGGCTGGCCTTTTTCATCAGCGATACATCCAGGTTGCGCCACTGCATGATCGGGAATTTGCTGAGGATGGCGTTGCCGTGGTGCCCTTCATCGTAGATCGCATTCTTGGCGTAGGCATGGTGCGGCCACAAGCGGTCGGCGATGAACTCGAACTGGCTCTGGTCGGGCCAGTCCGGCAATTTGTTGCGCCATTCGCTGTGTTCACCATACACTTCCTGCAGCAGCAGGATGTCCGCGCGGGTCTCGATCACCGCCTGCTTGATCTCGTGCAGCACGAATCGGCGGTTGGACATGCTGAAGCCCTTGTGGATGTTGTAGGTCAGGATGCGGAAGCTGTTGCGGTGTCGGGGCATGTCTCGTGCGGTCATCGGCGATCGCTCATTCTAATTCATCCGCGTCAACCGGGAGAAGTCATGTCGAGAGATTCCGCCGTCGTCAACTGGCCCAATGCCGTCAGCCTGCTGCGTCTGTTGATGGCACCGATGATGCTTTGGCTGGCGCTGGAACATCGCCCCCTGGCCTATCTGGCGGTGTTGCTGTTCGCCGGCTTCACCGATGTCCTCGACGGCTTTCTCGCGCGGCGCCTGGGTCAGACCACCGAGCTGGGCTCCCACCTCGACAGCTGGGGGGATTTCACCATCTACAGCAGCATGGCGGCCGGCGCCTGGCTGCTGTGGCCGGATACCGTGGTCCGTGAATGGCTGCCCTTTTGCGTTATTGTTGCCAGTTTTTCGCTGCCGGTGCTGGTCGGGCTCTACAAGTTCGGACGGCTCACCAGCTACCACACCTGGAGCGTCAAGCTGGCCGTGGCGATCACCTATGCCGGCTATGTCTTGCTGTTTGCCGACATCACCCCGTGGCTGTTCCGCGTCGCTGCGCTGTTTTGCGTGGCCGCCGCGATCGAGGAGATCCTCATTACCCTGGTGATGCAGCACGAACGGGCCGATGTGCGTTCGCTGCGTGCGGCATTGCGGATGAGGGAGCACGACCGATCCTGATCGCGTCCCCCGGTATTGCGGGTCAGAGCTTGAGCTTTTCGGCGACGAAATCCGCGTCCTTGTCGCCTCGACCCGACAGGTTGACGAGGATGTGTTGGTCGGGTTGCATGGCCGGGGCGATGCGCATCGCATAGGCCACGGCATGGGCGCTTTCCAGCGCCGGGATGATGCCTTCCATGCGCGACAGGGTCATGAAGGCGTCCAGGCACTCCTGGTCGGTGGCGGTTTCATAGTCGACGCGCTGGATGTCTTTCAGGTAGCAATGCTGCGGTCCGACGCCGGGGTAATCGAGGCCGGAGGCGATGGAGTAGACCGGCAGCGGGTTGCCCTGGTCGTCCTGCAGGTTGTAGCACTCGAAACCGTGGATTGCGCCCTTGCTGCCCAGGGTCAGGGTGGCGGCGTGCTGGGGCGTGTCCAGACCGAGGCCGGCCGGTTCGACGCCGACGATCCTCACCGATTCGTCCTCGAGGAAGGCGGTGAACAGGCCGATGGCGTTGGAGCCGCCGCCGACGCAAGCGGTGATCAGGTCCGGCAGCTGACCATGGCGCTCGAGGAATTGTTCCCGCGCCTCGCGGCCGACGATGCTCTGGAAGTCACGCACCATCTTCGGGAAGGGGTGCGGGCCGACCACCGAGCCGATGGCGTAGAAGAAATGCTGCGGATCCTTGAGGTATTCCTCGAAGGCGCTGTCCACCGCGTCCTTCAGGGTGGCGGTGCCGCGCGTGACCGGCACCAGCTTGCAGCCGAGGATCTTCATCTTGGTGACATTCGGGTGTTCCTTCTCGATGTCCACCTGGCCCATGTGGATCTCGCAGTCGATGCCCACCAGGGCACAGGCCGTGGCCAGGGCCACGCCGTGCTGGCCGGCGCCGGTTTCGGCCAGCACCTTGGTCTTGCCCATGTAGCGGGCGAGCAGGGCTTCGCCCAGGCAGTGGTTGATCTTGTGCGCGCCGGTGTGGTTGAGGTCTTCGCGCTTGAGGTGGATCTGCGCGCCGCCCAGGTGTTCACTGAGTCGCCGCGCGTGGTAGATGGGGCTGGGCCGGCCGGTGTAGTCGCTTTGCAGCAGGGCCAGTTCCTGCCGGAAATCCTCGCTGCGGATGATTTCCTCATAGGCTCGGTCGATGTCGTCCATGATCTGCTTCAGTTCGGGCGGCAGAACCTGCCCGCCGTATTCTCCGAAATATCCGTTCTCGTCCGGCATGGGTGCGAATTGCTGCGCCATGGTGTGTTACCTCGCTTCAACGAAAAAGGCCCGCCACGGGAGCGGCGGGCCGGATGGGTGGATCAGTCCTCCTTGGGGATGCGGATCTTCTGACCAGGGAAGATCTTGTCGGCGTCCTTGATGACTTCCTTGTTGGCATCGACGATCAGCGTGTACTTGGCGCCGCTGCCGTAGTACTTGCTGGCAATGGCCCACAGCGTGTCGCCCTTCTGGATGACATAGTATTCGGTGGTTTCGACCACCGGAGGGGCTTCGACCTCGGCCTCGACCCGTTCCACGCCTTTTACATTGCCCGCCATCAGCACCGCTTTCTCCAGCGCCGCGGGATCATCGGCCTTGCCCTTGATGGTCACCACGCCGTCGTTGTAGGCAACATCCAGATTCTCGATGCCCGGATTGTCTTCCTCGATGTGCTTCTTGATTTCCTCGGCCGGATCATCGTCCTTGCCGAACAGCTTGCGTCCCAGGTCGGCGGCAAAATCGAACAGTCCCATGTGTTTTTCCTCTCGAGTGGTTGTTGGACACGCGCCAGAGGCGCCGCCGCAGTGTAGCAAACCTGAAAACCCATGCCCATGCCGGGCGCACGGGAAAGTTGCTAGACTGTGTGAGTTTCACAATCGAGGTTGAAGGATGCCGGAAGGCCCAGAGATCCGCCGTGCCGCCCTCACTCTGCATCGGGCTCTGTCCGGGCACCGGCTGCGGCATGCTTACAGCTCGGTCGGTGCGCTGCAAGAGGGTGTTGCGGCGTTGATCGGTCAGCGCGTTGAGGCGGTGTGCTCCCGTGGCAAGGCCATGTTGACGCATTTCGGCAACGGCCAGACCCTCTACAGCCATAACCAGCTCTATGGCCGTTGGGAACTCCTCGAAGAGGGCGATTATCCGCAGACCAATCGCTCGTTGCGGCTGGCGCTGCATGCCGGTGGGCGCATGGCGCTGCTCTACAGTGCCTCGGATATCGCGTTGCTCGATGCGCAGGGACTGGAGGCCCACCCTTATCTGCGCCGGCTGGGGCCGGAACTGCTCGACGAACGGGTCGATGAAGCCCGGATACGCGCCCGCTTCGAAGCGCCGCGCTTCCAGCGCCGTGCCTTGTTCGGGCTGTTGCAGGATCAGGGCTTCGTCAGCGGCATGGGCAATTATCTGGCCTGTGAGGTCTTGCACCGGGCGGCGGTACATCCGCAACGGCGGCTGGCCGACCTGTCCCCGGAGCAGCGCCGGGCGCTGGCCGATGCCAGCCTGCGGCTGACGCGGCAGTCGCTGCACACGGGCGGTATCACCAATGACCCGCAGCGCGCCGAGCGTTTGCAACGGCAGGGCGCGGATTTCGAGTCTTGCCGCTTTCTTGTCTATCGCCGCGAAGGCTTGCCCTGTTACCGCTGCGGTGCCCCCATCGAAAAAGGGCGTTACGGTGGACGCATGGGCTATTGCTGCCCCGCCTGTCAACGCTGAGCAGCGCGGCCTCAGCCGGTGAAGATGCGCCTGAACTGGTCGATCTTCTGCTGCAGCGTGGTTTCGCGCAGGGTGGCGATCAGCTCGTCGAGGCGGAACGGGTGGTGCCGTTCGTAGGCGACCCCCAGTTGCGGCATGTCGGCAAGACCGACTTCCCGCGCGTGCTCGATGAAGCCCCGGTTCTTCCAGAAGAAGGCGCCGGGCATGGTGGTGGGGATCACGACCACATAGAACAGGGCGCGACTGATGATGAAACCGGCCAGCGACAACAGGGCGAGCAGCCCGTAACCGACCGGGCTGTCGCTGCCGCCGAGGTAGAGTACCAGCGCGGTGGCGAAGGCCGCGGTCAGCAGGCCGTTGCGCAGCCAGTAGGGCCATCCGTAACGGGTGGTCTGTTCGTAGAAGGAGGCAGCGCCCTCGCTGCTGGCCGGTTTCAGGCTGATGCGGTGGGCGACCAGGCCCAGCCCTTCGAGCAGCAGACCGGCCGCGGCAGCGCCGTAGAGGTATTTCGCCAGGGTCGTGTCCAGCAGGCCGTAGGCCAGAGCCAGCCCGGTGAGCAGCAGGGCGCCCAGCGTCAGGCCGGTGCCGATGAAGCTCATGCCGGTATAGGGGTGATCCCAGAAAGGACGCGCCGGAATGCGGTACAGCTTGTACATGTAATAGCCGCCAAAGGCGATGCCGGCCAATGCCAGCACGGCAAAGAAGCCTTGCACGGCGGCGGCCAGCCCGTTGTCGAAAAGCGCGAAAAAGCTGTAGCCGGCCAGTCCGGCAAAGAAGGCGGAAACGCCGGCGATTTCGCGGCTGACCGGGGACAGCCGCAGGTTATAGAAACCGCGGTAGAAACGGTGCGGCTTGCCCAGGTGCATGTTCAGTTTGAACAGGCCGAAGGCCATCAGCAGCAGCATCAGCCCCAGGGTCGGCAACTGTGCCGCGCTGTCGGCAAATGAGGCCATGGGGCCGTTGGTCAGTGATCCGCCGAGCATCAGCACGAAAGCGCCCATCACCGTCTGTACCGACAGGGTGAAGGCGATGTGGGCGTTCTCGTGGGAGCCGAGCAGTTTTTTCCAGTTCCACTCGCGGCGGAAACCGAACTTGGGATCGACGGTGGGTTGATAGCGTCCTTCCTTGTCGTCGCGGTGGTACTTGAGCGCGGTCAGGTCCACCCGCTGCATGTCGCGTTGCAGGGTCCGTGTCTGCTGGAAGCGGATGTTGGGGTGGGTGATGTCGGTGCGAGGAAAGCCGGGGATCTCGGTCTTGGCCTGTACGCGGTTTTCCGGGATGTTCTCGATCACGCCGAAATCCAGTGCATTGCCCAGGCAGGCGGCGACACAGGCCGGTTTCAGGCCGACTTCCAGCCGGTCCACGCACATGTTGCACTTGCTCACCTGTCCCTTGACCGGGTCCAGCTGCGGCGCGTTGTAGGGGCAGACCCAGGTGCAGTAGCCGCAGCCGAAACAGATGTCCGGATCCTGCAGTACCGCACCGTATTCGGCGAACTTGGTGTAGGCGCGCGTGGGGCAACCCTTGAGGCAGACCGGGTTGTCGCAATGGTTGCAGGCCATCGAGATGTTGATGCGCTGATAGCTCGGATAGCTGCCGCCTTCGACGAAGCCGACGCTGCGGAAGGCGATATGGGCCGGGTTGTCGTTCTTCTCGGAGCAGGCCGCTTCGCAGGCATGGCAGGCGATGCAGTTGTCGGCGGTGAAGAAAAAGCCGTGCTGCTTGTAGCGATTGGGATTTTCCGCCGGCGTAGGCTCGTCATTGACCCTGAATGGCTCATCGTGCCTTGGATCGGTCAGCTCGATCGGCCTGCCGTAACGGTTGACGGGCTGTGCCGTGGTATCGCGGAGCAGGGCGTATTCGGGTTCGTTCTCGCGTCGGATGAAGGTCATGTCGTTATTCGAAATAAGGGGTCAGAATGCGCGCATTTCCTTGCTCAGCCGGGCCGCTTCGATCTGATCCTCGAGGATCTCGATGCGTACCGCCGACTGCTTGTAGGCCGGCTGCCGGGAATGCGGATCGAGGAGGCCCAGAGTCAGGCGGTTGGCGCAATCGTGGAAATGGAAGGGCAGGAACACCATGTTGCGCGGAACGCGTTGTGTGGGCTGGGCCATCACGATGGCGTCGGAACGCCGCGACACCAGGCGCACATAGTCGCCGCGCCGGATACCCATTTCGGCACAGAGGTCGGGGTTGATCTCGATGAAAGGGATCGGGCTGTATTTGTTGTTGTTGCCGATTTTCCCGGTCTTGGTTCGGCCGTGCCAGTGTTCGATCAGGCGTCCGGTGTTGAGCCAGATCGGGTATTTCTCGTCCGGCACTTCGTTGTTGTCGATGAACGGCAGCGGAATCAGTCGGGCCCGGCCGTCCGGGTGGCGGAAGGTCCGCGGCTCGGTATAGAGCCGCTTCCCGCCCCGCGGCGGTTCCTCGCCTTTTTTGGCCTGTTCTTCCGTGTAGGGCCACTGTACGCCGCGTTTCTCCTCCAGTAATTCATGGTTCATGCCCGAGATGTCGGCCAGCCGACCTTTGGAGATGCTGGCCATCTCAAGAAAGATCTCGGGCGCGGTTTCCGGAAATTTCACCTTGCCGTCGCTGTTGAAGCGCTTTGCCACCTGGTTGAAGATCCACAGGTCGGGCTTGGCTTCGCCGGGCGGCTGGGTGACCGGTTTGACGACATTGATGCGCCGCTCGGTATTGGTCATCACGCCTTCCTTCTCGGCCCAGGTGCCGGCGGGCAGGAAGACATGGGCGTATTGGGCGGATTCGCTGTCCTGGTAGCAGTCCTGCACACAGCAGAATTCGAGTTTTTCCATGGCCTTGCGCACCCGTGCCGAATTGGGCAATGACGACATCGGGTTGGTGGCGATCAGCCACAGCCCCTTGATCTGTCCAGCTTCGATGGCGTGGTAGATATCGGTCTGGAACAGCCCGCGCTTCTTCGGGAAGAACTCCTCGTCGATGCCCCAGAATTCGGCGATCTCCTTGCGGTCCTCAGGGTTCTCCAGCAGCCGGTAGTTGGGCAGGCCGGAGCAGGAAGACCACTCGCGGGTGCCCATGGCGTTGCATTGCCCGGTGATCGACAGGCTGGTACCGCCGGGCTTGCCGATGTTGCCGGTGATCAGGCTCAGGTTGTTGATGCCGACCACGCCGTCGGAACCGTGGGTGGACTGGTTGATGCCCATGGTCCAGATCTGCATCGCGGCCGGTGCCCGGGCGAAGGTGCGCGCGACCAGGCGGATGGTGTCCTCGTCGATGCCGCAGATGCGGCTGGCGGTGGTCGGGTCGTATTTGGCGACCTCGGCGCGCAGTTCGTCGATGCCGGTGGTGTTGGCCTCGATGTAGTCGCGATCTTCCAGCCCTTCGGCCAGAATCACATGCATCAGCGCGTTTTGCAGCACCACATCGGTGCCGGGGGTGATCGGCAGGTGGATGTCGGCGAACTGGGCCAGCATGGTGACCCGTGGATCGACGACGATCAGCGGGAAACGGCGCTTCTCCATCGCCTCCTTGAGCCGCCAGTAGATGATCGGGTGCTGTTCCGGCAGGTTGGAACCCCAAGCAATCAGGCAGTCGGTGTGCTCGAAATCCTCGTAGCAGCCGGGCGGACCGTCGGAACCGAAGGAACGCTTGTAGCCGGACACCGCCGAGGCCATGCACAGGGTGGTGTTGCCGTCGTAGTTGTTGGTGCCGATCAGGCCGCGGGTGAGCTTGCCGAGGGTGTAGAATTCCTCGGTCAGCATCTGCCCGGTGGAGATGATGGCGAAGCTGTCGCGGCCGTACTGGCCCTGTATGCGGCGGATTTCGTCGTGCAGGCGGTCGAGGGCCGTGTCCCAGTCGGTGGTGGCCCATTCATCGTGCCAGTGATCGCGCATCAGCGGCACCGTACCGCGGCCGGCGGAATCGAACAGTTCGTGTTCGAAGATGCCCTTGAGACACAGCTTGCCGCGGTTGACATCGGCGTCGGCGACACCGCGCGAAGTGACCGGCCTGCCTTCGGCATTGAGCCCGACCTCGATGGAGCAGCCGGTGGAGCAGTAGCCACAGACGGCGTATTTCCATTCCACCACGCCCTTGTCGGCGATCTTGACGGGGTTCTTGTGGCTACGGCCAAACAGCATCGTCGGTCTCCCGGTTCAGAGGGGCAGTTGCAGAAAGACTTCGCCGTTCTCGACCTTGGCCGGGAAATGGTTGGTACAGCCTTCGTCGGGTCCGGTGGCACAGCCGTCTTCCAGGTCGATATTCCAGTTGTGCATCGGGCAGGTGACCTTGTGACCGTGCACGATGCCCTGTGACAACGGCCCTTTTTTATGCGGGCATTCGTCCTTGAGGGCGAAGACCCGGTCGTCGCCGGTACGGAATACGGCGATGTCCATGGTGTCGGTCTTGACCACGCGGGAGCCCAGCCTGGGGATGTCTTCGAGTTGGGCGATCTTGGTCCAGTTGCTCATGTCGTGTAACTCTCTCAAAAAGGTATGCGGGTAGCCGTTCAGTCTGTCAGGCGATCTTCAGCGGAGTGAATTCGTAGGCGTCTCCACCTTCCGCGCGCTGCTTCCAGGGATCGATCTGCGCGTATTTCTGGCTCAGCTTGAAGCGCTCGTAGAGGGCCTTTCGGTTGGCTTCGTCATCGAGGATGGCTTCCTTGATGCTGCTCAGGCCGACGCGCTCGACCCAGGGGGCGGTGCGCTCCAGGTAATGGGCTTCCTCGCGGTACTTCTGGATGAAGGCGCCACAGTATTCGAGCACTTCCTCTTCGGTTTCCACCTTGCACAGCAGGTCGGTGACGCGCACCTTGATGCCGCCGTTGCCACCGATGTGCAGTTCGTAACCGGAATCGACGCAGACCACGCCGAAGTCCTTGATGGTGGCCTCGGCGCAGTTGCGCGGACAGCCGGATACGGCCAGTTTGAACTTGTGCGGCATCCAGGAACCCCAGGTCAGCTCCTCGAGCTTGACGCCGAGCCCCGTGGAGTTCTGGGTGCCGAAGCGGCACCAGGTCTTGCCGGCACAGGTCTTCACCGTGCGCATTGCCTTTCCATAGGCGTGACCGGAAACGAAACCGGCTTCGGAAAGGTCCTTCCACATTGCCGGCAAGTCTTCCTTTTTCACGCCGAACAGGTCGATGCGCTGTCCGCCGGTGACTTTCATCTCGGGCACCTGATACTTGTCCGATACATCGGCGATGGCGCGCAGCTGGTCGGCGGTGCACAGCCCGCCGAACATGCGGGGCACCACCGAGTAGGTACCGTCCTTCTGAATGTTGCCGTGGGCGCGCTCGTTGATGAAACGGGACTGAGGGTCGTCGTGGTATTCCTCGGGCCAGTTGGCGAGCAGGTAATAGTTGAGGGCGGGACGGCAGGTGGCGCAACCGTCCGGTGTTTTCCACTCCAGGAATTCGCGCACCGCGTCCATGCTTTTCAGTTCGTGTTCCTTGATTGCGGCAATGACCTGGTCGTGGCTGTGGTCGGTGCAGGCGCAGATCGGCTTGACGCCGGGCGCGGCATCGTAGCCTTCGCCTACGGTCGAGGCGAGGATCTCCTCCACCAGTCCGGTGCAGGAACCGCAGGAGCTGGCGGCCTTGGTGTGGGCCTTGACATCGTCGAGGGTGAACAGGCCCTTGTCGATGATGGCGTTGACGATATCGCCCTTGCATACGCCGTTGCAGCCGCAGATTTCGGCATCGTCGGGCAGGGACATGACGCGCGCGGCCTCGCCGTGTCCGGCGTCGCCGAGGTCGTGCTGGCCGAACAGGATGGTCTGGCGGAAGTCGGCGATGGAGGTGCCGTCGCGCATCAGCGAGAAGTACCAGGTACCGTCGATGGTGTCGCCATAGAGCACCGCGCCCTTGATGATGTCGTCGCGCACCACCAGTTTCTTGTAGATGCCGAGTCGCGCGTCCTGCATCACCAGCACATCGTCGCCTTCCTGTTCGTGGAAGTCTCCGGCGGAGAACAGGTCGATACCGGTGACCTTGAGCTTGGTGGAAGTGATGGAGCCTTCGTAGTGGCTGGTGCCGACCTGGGCCAGGTGGTTGGCGGCCACCTTGGCCTGCTCGAACAGGGGCGCGACCAGACCGTAGCATTCGCCGCGGTGCTGTACGCACTCGCCGACCGAGTAGATGATCGGGTCGTAGGTCTGCATCGTGTCGCTGACCACAATGCCGCGTTCGCAGTAGAGGCCGGCGGACTGGGCCAGCTCGATGTTGGGACGGATGCCGACCGCCATCACCACCAGCCCGGTGTCGATGGATTCACCATCGGCAAAATGCACCCGCTCGACCTTGCCATCGCCGCTGATTTCGGTGGTCTGGGCTTCCATGCGGAACTTCATGCCGCGTTCTTCCAGCGACTGCTTGAGCATGGCCGATGCCGTGGCGTCGAGCTGGCGCTCCAGCAGGCTGTCCATGATGTGCACCACGGTCACATCCAGTCCTTGCTTCATCAGTCCGTTGGCGGCTTCCAGCCCCAGCAGGCCGCCGCCGATGACCACCGCGCTGCCGTGCTCGTGGGCTCGGGCGTAGTCGATCATGCGGTCCACATCGGCGATGTCGCGGAAACCGATGACGCCGGGCAGGTCGGCGCCGGGAACGGGGATGATGAAGGGCTTGGAACCGGTGGCGATCAGCAGGCGGTCGTAGTCGAAGGTTTTGCCCGATTCGGTTTCCACGCAGCGGCGCACGCGATCGATCTTCACCGCGCGGTCGCCGGTCACCAGGGTGATGTCGTTGTCTTCGTACCAGTCCAGGTCGTTGAGGATGATGTCCTCGATCTTCTTTTCGCCGGCCAGCACCGGAGACAGCATGATTCGGTTGTAGTTGGGGTGCGGTTCCTCGCCGATGACGGTGATGTCATAGAGGTCGGGGTCGTACTTGAGCAGCTCCTCGATGGCGCGGACGCCGGCCATGCCGTTGCCGATGAGTACCAGTTTGTCTTTCATTGCGGGCTCTCTCGAAAGGATTGAAGGTGATTGCAGAGACAAAAGCAGAAACCATGCCATAACCCGATTTCAATGCCGGGTCATGGGTTTGTCTTTTCAGTCTGTGCCGGACAGGTGGACTGTGCTCCGATATCGGGCGGCAACCGGGGTGCGCTGGTGCGCGTGCACCAACTTGGTGCGACTGCCTGAGGGGTTCCCGTGGGATATGCCTGACCACCGCAAGAAAACCAGTGGTTTTTGAAGGGTTGTTAGCGGTTGGCATCCTTGTTGCAAGGGCAGGGCAACGACTTTTTCATTCTCCACCGGAGCCGACCATGTCCGAACGACTCAACCTGTTTTCCTTCAGCGGAAAGATCCGCATTCTTCACCTGACCTGGTTTGCCTTTTTCCTCACCTTCGTGGTGTGGCTGGGGCTGGGGCCGATGATGCCCTTCATCAAGGAGGCGCTGCAGCTCAGCGATCAGCAGGCCAAGGTGCTGTTGATCCTCAATGTGGCGATGACGATTCCGGCGCGCATCGTCGTCGGCATGCTGGTCGATACCTACGGGCCAAGGATTCTGTTCAGTTCGATCCTGATCCTCGGCGGGCTGATCAGCATCGCCTTTGCCTGGGCCGACAGTTACGAGCAGCTGGCGTTGCTGCGTTTCCTCTCCGGGTTCATCGGCGCCGGCTTCGTGGTCGGCATCCGCATGATCGGAGAGTGGTTCCCGGCGCGCCAGACCGGCATTGCCCAGGGCATCTATGCCGGCTGGGGCAATTTCGGCTCCGCCGGTGCGGCAATCACGCTGCCGTTCATCGCCGCCGGTATCGGCGGCAGCGACGGCTGGCGCTGGGCATTTACCCTCGCCAGTCTGGTGGCCATTGCTTATGGGGTCTTCTATTACACCGCGGTGCGCAATACACCCAAGGGTTCGACCTACTTCAAGCCGAAGAAATCGGGCGCCATGGAAGTCACCAGCGGCGGCGATCTGCTGCTGTATGTACTGATGAACATCCCGCTGTATCTTGCGCTGGCACTGCTGACCTGGAAGCTGTCGCCGGCCGCGATGGGGCTGATCGACAACGCTGCGGCAGACATCATCTACGCGGTGCTGGCCGGCATGTTTGCGGTACAGAGCTGGAAGGTCTGGCACATGAACCGGCATATCCTCAGCGAGCCTGTGCCGGAGATTCACCGCTACAAGTTCAAGCAGGTGGCGATTCTCGACTGGGCCTATCTGGTGACCTTTGGCACCGAACTGGCAGTGGTGTCGATGCTGGCCATGTTCTATGTGGACTGGTTCGGGGTTCCCAAGGTGACGGCGGCGCTGCTGGCCGGGATCTACCCCTTCCTCAACCTGTTCGCACGCCCGGGCGGCGGCTGGCTGTCGGACCGCATCGGCCGCAAGCTGACGTTGATCATCGTGTTTGCCGGGATCACCGGCAGTTTTCTGCTGCTGGGCACGGTCGACAAGGGTTGGCCGGTGTGGCTGGTGGTGGCGGTGACCATTGCCGGCGGCATTTTCTCCAAGGCCGGTTCCGGCGCGGTCTATGCCATGGTGCCGCTGATCCAGCGGCGCATGACCGGGCAGATCGCAGGCATGGCCGGTGCCTTCGGCAATGTGGGCGCGGTGATGTTCCTGACCGTCAACTCGCTGCTCGACTACGACCAGTTCTTTCTGTTCATTGGCGCGGTGTCGGGGTTCGTCTTCCTGCTGATTCTGATGTTCCTCGAAGAGCCTCGTGGCGCGATGGCAGAGGTGCTGCCCGACGGAACGGTACAGATGATCGAAGTGGACTGATGGGGTAGAGTCGGCCCCCATGACGACAGAACTGAAGGTCGCGCTGGGCCAGGCCTCCGACAAGGGGATCAAGGCGCGCAACGAGGATTTCCACGGCGCGCTGATCCCGCAGGGCGAGGCGCTGGAGACCAAGGGTGTGGCCTGCGCCATCGCCGATGGCATGGGCAGTTGCGAATTTGCCGCCGAGGCCAGCGAGGAGTGCGTCAAGGCATTCCTCAACGATTACTACAGCACGCCGGATACCTGGTCGGTCAAACAGTCCGGTGGCAAGGTGCTGACCGCGATCAACAACTGGTTGCTCAGCCAGGGGCAGAGCGATACCGCGCGCGGCATGGTCACCACCTTCGATGCGCTGGTGCTCAAATCCACCACCGCGCATCTGTTCCATGTGGGCGATGCGCGGGTGCATCGCCTGCGCGGCGAGGACTTCGAATGCCTGACCCGCGATCACCGGGTCCGTGTATCGCGGGATCAAAGCTACCTCAGCCGCGCCATGGGCATCGACAGCATCCTCGACATCGATTACCGCACGGTTTCGCTGCGCGAGGACGACCTGTACCTGATGACCACCGACGGGGTGCACGATTACCTGCCGGCGGAACGGCTGAAGGCGCTGTTGCGCCAGCCGGCGGCATCGCTCGATGATCTGGCCGCGGCGATCATCGCCGAGGCGCTGGAACGCGGCAGTCATGACAATGTCACCGCGCAGGTCGTGCGTATCGATGCCTTGCCGTCACAGGACGCCAACGAGGTGATCAGCCGGTTGACGCGCTTGCCGTTCCCGCCGCACCTGGGCCCGGGCATGACCATGGACGGCTATGCGATACTCGAGGAAATTCACGCCAGCACCACCTCCCAGCTCTACCGCGTGCGCGACATCGAGTCGGGCGAGGAGCTGGTAATGAAGACGCCCTCGGTCAACTTCGAGGACGACCCGGCCTATATCGAACGCTTCACCATGGAGGAATGGGTCGGCAAGCGCATCAACAGTCCTTTGGTGGTGCGCATACATGACTCTGGCCGGCCCCGCAGTTTTCTCTATTATGTGATGGAGCGGGTCGAGGGCATCACCCTGCGGCAGTGGATCGAGCAGAACCCGGATCCCGACATCGACGAAGTGGTGGAGCTGGTGGAGAAAATCATCGCCGGAGTGCGGGTGTTCCACCGTCTGGAAATGCTGCACCGTGATCTGAAGCCGGAAAATGTCATCGTTACTCCCAGTCAGGGGATAAAAATCATCGATTTCGGATCGGTGAAGATCGGCGGCCTGCAGGAGGTCAGCACCCCCATCGAGCGCATCGACCTGCTGGGCACCAAGAACTACACCGCGCCGGAATACCTGCTCGGCTCCAGCGGCGATACCCGGTCCGACCTGTTTTCAGTGGGAGTCATGGCCTACGAGATGCTCACCGGCCATCTGCCCTATGGCGACAAGCTGACCCGTGAACTGAACTGGAAGACCCTGAGCAAGATCCGTTATGAATCGGCCATTCGATACAACCCGATGCTGCCGCTGTGGATGGACGGTGCCCTGGAGAAGGCCGTCAGGCTCGACATCAAGCAGCGCTACGGACACTTCTCCGAATTCCTTTTCGATCTCAAGAACCCCAATCCGATGTTCATGAACCGCAGCGCCCCGCTCATCGAACGCGATCCCAGCCTGGCCTGGAAACTGCTGGCCGGAGTTTCCCTGCTGGGCAATCTGGTGCTGATTTATCTGCTCGCGAGCTGAGTTCGGCGGTTGTGTTCTCGGGGGGCACTGCTACGGGTCATGCCTGCAGAGTGCCCGATAAGGCTGCAGCGAGCTCGATATGGTTGTGGTGTTTCGGGACATCATGCGCTGTCAAGGGCAATTCAGGGGAGAGAATCCGCAATCCCAGCCTTCCAGATCGTCAATCTGAACCGTGGCGCGATCATCCAGAACGGTGAATTCCATTACGAATTTGAAATATCGGTTGTCACTGATTCGCCTGAGTACATATGAAGCCCTGTTCAGCTCATTAACAGGGTTTGCTGGCCCGCTTTCGATATGCCAGTCGGTATTGTAGGCATTGAAATTGGCTGAATCGAGTGAGTCCATGGTGATTTCCAGCAGCGTTTGAAAGCCTGTGCCAGGATCGTCACTGCTGGATATCAGGCGAATCGTGTTGTTTCCTGATGCGTCCATTTGCAGCACAGTGGCCACTTCGAAATCCGCAGGAGCGTAAGCTTCCCCCCAATCCAGACAGGTGAAAAGTAGAGCTTTCTGGCACTATTACGTCAGGAGGTTGAGATGAAAAAATCACGATTCACGGAGAGT
>JALSKD010000049.1 GCA_026989015.1 Gammaproteobacteria bacterium | reverse complement strand
GTACAGTATGGCGAGTCGGTGGTGATGCGCCTGCTGGACCAGACCCGGGGTGCGCTGGACATCGAGCAACTGGGCATGCGTGATGAGCTGTTGCACCGTTTCCGCAAGCAGATCCACCAGCCCCACGGCATGGTGCTGGTCACCGGCCCCACCGGCTCGGGCAAGACCACTACCCTCTATGCCGCGCTGAAGCTGCTCAATCAACCGCAGAACAAGATCATCACCGTCGAGGACCCGGTGGAATACCGCATGGCGCGCATCAACCAGGTGCAGGTGCAGCCGAAGATCGGCCTGAATTTCGCCGCCGTACTGCGTTCCGCGCTGCGTCAGGACCCGGATATCATCATGGTCGGCGAGATGCGCGACAGGGAAACGGTGGAGATCGGCGTCAGTGCCGCGATGACCGGTCATCTGGTGCTGTCCACGCTGCATACCAACGATACCGTGTCCACCGCCACCCGCCTGCTCGACATGGGTGTCGAAGGCTATCTGCTGGCGACCACGCTGCGCGCAGTGCTGGCTCAACGGCTGGTGCGCCGGGTGTGCGACAGCTGTGCCGAGGACTACAGCCCCGATCTGCACGAAGCGACCTGGCTGCGCGACCGGTTGTTCGTGGATGCCAGCCAGTTCCATTACCGCAAGGGCAAGGGTTGCCTGCATTGCGGGTTTACCGGCTACAGCGGCCGCATCGGCGTCTACGAGCTGCTGGAAATCAACTCCGAGCTGGCCGAAGCCTTGCGCCGCGAAGACACCCAGGAATTCGTCGATGCCGCCGGCCGCGCGCCCGGATACCGGCCGCTGATCAACGAGGCGCACCAGTACGCGATCGAGGGGCTGACCAGCCTCGACGAGGTACTGCGCCTGGCCGGCCAGTCCCGTGAGGAGCTGATCGAGGATACGCCGCTGGAGCTGGAACTGGAGATCGGCGACTGATGGCCCGCTTCCGCTTCAAGGCGCGCAGCAGCGACGGCCAGCTGATCGAGGGCGAGCGCGAGGCCGCATCCCCGGCCGCGCTGGCCGAGCAGCTGATGGACAAGGGCGTGATCCCGCTGCAGATCCGTGAGCAGAAGGAGCAGGTCGATGTGATCGACCGGTTGATGACCCGCTTCGACCTCTACCGGGTCAGCACCGAGGAACTGCTGATGTTCACCCGCCAGATGGCGGCGCTGAACAAGGCCGGCATTCCGTTGACGCGGGCCATCGGCGGCATACTGGAAAGCCTGCGCAACCCCTTGCTGCGGCGCGCGCTGGAAGACACGCTCAACCAGCTGGAATCGGGACGGCCCTTGTCGATGGCCTTTGCGCGGCACCCGAAGGTCTTCTCCAACCTCTATGTGAGCATCATCCAGGTGGGCGAGAGCACCGGCCAGTTGGACCGCGCCTTTGCGCAGATGGCCGGCTACATCGACCGCAACCGCAAGATGAACCAGAACATCAAGGCGGCATTGCGCTACCCGGGCATCGTCATCGCCGCCATCGCGATCGCGATGGTCATCGTCAACCTGTTCGTGATCCCCAAATTCGCCGCCTTTTTCGAGGCCAACCATCTGGATCTGCCCTGGCAGACGGTGCTGCTGCTGGAGACCTCGCGCTTTTTCACCGAATACTGGCGGTGGATGCTGGGCGCGCTGGCGGTGGCGTGGATCGGTTTTCGCTACTGGGTCGCCACCGATGCCGGGCGTTTTCGCTGGCACCGCTTCATCCTGCGCGCGCCGCTGTTCGGCGGCATCCTGCTGCGTGCCTACCTGTCGCGCTTCGCCCGCTCCTTCGCCATGGCCTATGGCGCGGGCGTGCCCATCGTGCAGGGCATGGGTGTCATCGCTCGTTCCATCGGCAACGACTACATCGGGCATCACGTGGCCAGCATGCGCGAGGGCATCGAGCGCGGCGACACCCTGACCCGCTCGGCCCAGCGCACCGGCATGTTCACCCCGGTGGTGATGCAGATGTTCGCGGTGGGCGAAGAGGCCGGAAACCTCGAGGAAATGATGACCTACATCGCCGACTTCTACGAGGAAGAGGTGGATTACGACATCAAGACCCTGGCCGACCGCATCGAGCCGCTGATCTATGTACTGATCGGCGCACTGGTGCTGGTGCTGGCGCTGGGTATCTTCGTACCCATGTGGGACATCACCCAGCTGGCACGGCGATGAACCGGCTGCTCGGGCTGCCCGGCGTGCTGCTGCTGCGCTCGCTGCTGGTGGTGATTCTGGTGGCGATCCTGGTCGCGCTGTTTCTCGACCGCAGCGAGGAACTCAGTCGCCAGGTGCGGCAAACGGCGCAGCAACAGACCCTGGCCCGAATCAATGCCGCCCTGGCCCTGTACCTGCTGCAGCAGGCCGGTGCAGGCCGCCTGCAGCAGCTGCCGGCGCAGGAGGGCGCCAATCCCTTCGAACTGCTGATCCGCGGTGGTGTCCTGACAGCGCCCGATTACCGGGGCATCGGCCTTGCGGACGATCCGCCCTTGCGTGAAGGCTGGTATTACGATCCCCAACGCAGCGTCATCTTTTACAGCGATGGGAAAGGCGGCCGCTCCGGCGTGTGGCGGTTGAAGCTGCGCTTCGACGACCGCAACGGCAATGGCCGCTTCGATCCGGGTATCGACAGCCCGGTCAGCCTGGGCATGAAAAAGGCCGGCGACTGAAGCAGTTGCCGGCCTTTTGACTCGTGGGTTTGATTAGGGTCCTGTGCAGATAATTGTGGCAGTGGCATCTGATGTATTGTCGCCTTGAGTATTTCTGACACCACAGATAAATGTTTGCCCAGCGCTGCAGGCTGAACCTTCCGTACCGGATACAGTGCTGTATTCATAATTGGCTGTTGGCGCAGTACCACTTGCCATCAGCCCATTCAAAATGCCGGAAGGTGTGGTACTGGCAGTTGATGAGTCGTTACCATCAGGTGCAACGCAATCCACAAAGCTGATGGTCACAGATGTTCCTGTACCGACCACACTGGCCGCGTAGTTGATGGCGGCGGCGGAAGACAGTTCGGAAGCCACGCCCTGCTCGGCGGCATCGGCGGCCTGGGTGGACAGATCCTGGAACTTGCCCAGCGCGGTGACACCGAGAATGCCCAGCAGCACGATGACCACCACCAGTTCGATCAAGGTGAAACCGGCCTGGCCGGAGCGGTTGCGAATTGAGTTCATGGTGTTGTTACCCCTGTAACGATAAAAGACGGTTGAAGAAATACGGCTTCTTTTTACTTTCGGCAGCCAGATCCTATACTTGAGAACCAGCTTTAACTTTGTTTCCCAACTGACGATAGACCATGCCTTTGCTTTTGCAAGAAGGAAATCACCGGCGGCCAGATGGTTTCTCGCTGATCGAGCTGATCGCGGTGGTGCTGCTGTTGTCGGTACTGGGCGTGGTTGCGCTGGGTCGGCTGGGCGGCACCGATGGTTATCAGGAACTGGGGTTTTTCAACGAAACGGTCAATGGATTGCGTTACGCGCAGAAACGGGCAATGGCGACCGGTTGCCGGGTGCAGGCGCGGCTGACCGCCAGCGGATGGTCCCTGTTTCAGGGCGACAGCTGTACATCGACGAACTACAGCCTGCCGGTGGCCGACCCGGCCAGCCGCAGCCAGGCCTATACGCGGTCGGCGCCCGCCGGGGTGACTCTCGCGCCGGCAGCGAATCTGGTGTTCACGCCATTGTCCACGGTCGAAGGCATCGCCGGAGACATGACCTTCAACATCGGTGGGCGCAGCTTCACGGTGCACCGCCGGTCGGGGTTGATCGATGCGCTTTGAAGGCTTCACACTGATCGAACTGCTGGTGACGATTCTGGTGATCGCGCTGTCGGCTACTGCACTGA
>JALSKD010000048.1 GCA_026989015.1 Gammaproteobacteria bacterium | reverse complement strand
GTCCACAGTTGCCTAATGCACGGTGGGCGGTTTCCAGGGCTCCACGTTTTTCTATGCGGCGGATCACTTCCAGCAGTTGTGGGGCAGTGATTTCAGCAATGGGCTTGTCGCCGATCCAAGGGAAGATGTCCCGCTCCAGACGGCGGATGATCCGGTCGCCATGATTCGCGGACCAATTGGGGGCGTGCTTGGCATACCACTCCCGCGCCACCACTTCGAAACTATTGGCCTGCTTCGCTACCTTTGCCGCTTTCCTGGCCTTGCGGTGTTCGCCGGGATCAATGCCCGCCGCAACCAGCTTACGGGCCTCATCCCGTCGTTCCCGGGCATCCTTCAGGCTCACATCGGGGTAGGTGCCGAGGGAAAGCAGCTTCTCCTTGCCGTCGAACCGATATTTGAACCGCCACCACTTGCCGCCCTTCGGGGAGACGACCAGGAACAGCCCGCGCTCATCAAACAGTTTGTACTGTTTGTCCTTGGGCTTGGCTTTCCTGATTGCGGTATCTGTCAGTGGCATTTGGGGTAACTCTTCCGGTTGCTGTGGAGTAACCCCAAAAGTTACCCCTGCCGGGTTCAGGATTCTATGGGGTAACTTTAGACCTTATTGGACAAGGAGACAATAAAAAAGCCCGCTGTTATGCGGGCTTATGGACTTTCTGAGATGTTGTTAGGAACTGAATTGGTGGAGACGGGGGGAATCGAACCCCCGTCCGCCAGTCCTCTGCCATCGGATCTACATGCTTATCCCGGTCTTTGATTTGACTGCAGGCTACCCACCGGGCGGGGAAGACCTGCAGCGAGTTCGCTAAGGGTTTTAGAGCCTCCACCGCGAACAAGCTTCGGCTCGATCCTGTGAGAGCGATGCCGGGGTCTGGACGCACAGGCACGGCTCCAGTCCGACAGCAATCTACCGGTTATTAAGCGGCGATTGCGTAGTTGTCGTCGTTGGCAACTATAGGTTTACAGCAGGTTAACGAGAACAGCTGCATTCTCGGCATGCACCTCAGGTTTCGCGACCGACGTCGAAGCCATGTCGTCCCCTGAAGAGACCGTTCAGTATACCCGTTTCAAGGGGTACTTTCCAACGCCAGATATGACCCGGATTCGGCCGGAAAGTTGCATCGCGGATGGTGGAAAAGCGGGCTTTCGGCTATGATTCGCGTTCTTTTTTCACCCGTCTTCGCGTGGATTCACAGACCATGATCAGCATCAAAGGCAGTCCGGCTCTTTCTCCCTTCCGCATCCGCAAACTTGTCGATCAGCTTGCGCCGCTGGGTGTGCAGTCCGTTTCCACCCACTATCTGCACCTGGTGGAGTTGAAACAGCCGCTGACGGAGAACGCTCAGCGGGTGCTCGAGCGCCTGTTGCACTATGGGCCACGGCTGGCCGATGAAACGCTGGAGGGTCGATGCTGCATTGTCGCGCCACGGGTCGGGACGATATCGCCTTGGTCATCCAAGGCCACCGATATCGCCCACATTTGCGGCCTGGAGGAGGTGGAACGCATTGAACGGGCGGTGGAGTATGTGATCGCTTTTGAAACCGAGCCGGATGAGGCGGTCTGGCAGCAGGTCAAAGCTCGAATCCATGACAGGATGATTGAGCAGGTATTTGATTCCGAACAGGAATGTTCGGCCCTGTTCGCGCATCATGAGCCGCGGCCGATGGCCACGGTGGATGTGCTCAAGGGCGGCCGCGCGGAGCTTGAAGTGGCCAATGAGTCACTGGGCCTGGCGCTGTCGGAGGATGAAATCGAATACCTGGTCGAAAGCTACAAGGCGCTGCAGCGCAACCCGACGGATGTGGAGCTGATGATGTTCGCCCAGGCCAACTCTGAGCATTGCCGGCACAAGATCTTCAATGCCGCCTGGACCATCGACGAGGATTACCAGCACCACTCGCTGTTCGAGATGATCAAGAACACCTACCACATGCATTCGGACGGCATCCTCTCGGCCTATCACGACAACTCGGCGGTCATCGAGGGGTTTCCGGGGCGCCGTTTCATGCCGGGCGTGGACAGTCCGGAGTACACGGCGCGGGAAACTCGACTCGATATCCTGATGAAGGTGGAGACCCACAACCACCCGACGGCCATTTCGCCGTTTCCGGGCGCGGCCACCGGTTCCGGCGGCGAGATCCGCGACGAGGGTGCCACTGGCCGCGGTTCCAAACCCAAGGCCGGGCTGTGCGGCTTTACCGTGTCCAACCTGCGGCTGCCGGGTCTGCCCCAGCCCTGGGAACAGGACTACGGCAAGCCGGAACGCATCGCCTCGGCGCTGGACATCATGATCGACGGGCCGCTGGGGGCCGCAGCCTTCAACAACGAGTTCGGCCGGCCCAACATCTGCGGCTACTTCCGCAGCTTCGAGCAGCGGGTCCCCACGCTGGACGGCGAAGAGGTGCGCGGCTACCACAAGCCGATCATGCTGGCCGGAGGGGTTGGCAGCATTCATTCGGAACAGATCGACAAGCTGGAGATTCCCGAGGGAGCCAATATCCTGGTGGTCGGCGGTCCGGCGATGCTGATCGGCCTCGGCGGCGGCGCGGCCTCGTCGATGACCAGCGGCAGCAGCGCCGAGGATCTGGATTTCGCGTCGGTGCAGCGTGGCAATCCGGAGATGGAACGGCGCGTGCAAGAGGTGATCGACCGCTGCTATGCCCAGGGCGAGGACAACCCGATCCTGTCGATCCACGATGTCGGCGCCGGCGGGCTTTCCAACGCGCTGCCGGAGCTGGTCAACGATGCCGGAAAGGGTGCGCTGCTCGAATTGCGCAAGATCCCCAACGACGAGCCGGGCATGTCACCGCGTGAAATCTGGTGCAACGAGAGCCAGGAGCGTTATGTGCTGGCGGTGTCCGATGAGCGGCTGGACGATTTTCTGTCCTTGTGTCGGCGCGAGCGTTGCCCGGCGGCGGTACTGGGCAAGGCCACCGGTGACCGCCTGCTCAAGGTACACGACGCTGTCTTTGACAATTATCCGGTGGACATGCCGCTGGAGATCCTGCTCGGCAAGCCACCCAAGATGCACCGCATTGTCGAGCGGTTGCGCCCGACGCGGCCTTGGTTTGACACCTCCGGCATCGACCTCAGGGAGGCGGTGCACCGGGTACTGCAGTCGCCGACGGTGGGCGACAAGAGCTTCCTGATCACCATCGGCGACCGCACGGTGGGCGGGCTGGTGTCGCGGGACCAGATGGTCGGTCCGTGGCAGGTACCGGTGGCCGATGTCGCGGTTACCAGCACCGATTTCGAAGCCACCACCGGAGAAGCCATGGCGATGGGCGAACGCAGCCCGCTGGCGGTGCTCGATGCCCCGGCTTCCGGGCGCATGGCCATCGGCGAGGCACTGACCAACCTGGCCGCCGCCCATACCGGCGATCTGTCGCGGGTGGTGCTGTCGGCCAACTGGATGGCGGCGGCTGGCCACCCCGGCGAGGACGCGCGGCTCTACGATACCGTGCGCTCGGTCGGCATGCAGGTGTGCCCGATGCTGGGCATCGCCATTCCGGTGGGCAAGGATTCGCTGTCGATGAAGACCGTCTGGCGCGACGGTGACGAGGAGAAAGCCGTCACCGCGCCACTGTCGCTGATCGTGTCCGCCTTTGCGCCGGTACAGGATGTGCGCAACACCTGGACCCCTCAACTGCGGCCCGAAACCGACAGCCGGCTGCTGCTTGTCGACATGGGGCAGGGGCGTAATCGCCTGGGCGCCTCGGTACTGGCCCAGGTCTATGCGCAGTTGGGCGACCAGAGGCCGGACATGGATGACATCTATGGCTTCCGCGATTTCTGCCTGGCTCTGCAGGCATTGCACGGCCAGCCCGGCGTGC
>JALSKD010000047.1 GCA_026989015.1 Gammaproteobacteria bacterium | reverse complement strand
GATCAGGCTTGCGCCCATTGTCCAATATTCCCCACTGCTGCCTCCCGTAGGAGTCTGGGCCGTGTCTCAGTCCCAGTGTGGCTGATCATCCTCTCAGACCAGCTACGGATCGTCGCCTTGGTAGGCCATTACCCCACCAACAAGCTAATCCGACGCGGGCTCATCTTCTAGCGAGAGCTTCCAAGGAGAGGCCCCCTTTCCCCCGTAGGGCTTATGCGGTATTAATCCGGATTTCTCCGGGCTATCCCCCACTAGAAGGTAGATTCCCACGCGTTACGCACCCGTCCGCCACTCGTCAGCCAGGAGCAAGCTCCTGCTGTTACCGTTCGACTTGCATGTGTTAAGCATACCGCCAGCGTTCAATCTGAGCCAGGATCAAACTCTTCAGTTTAAAGCTATTTAACGGATAGCAATCCGTATAACAGTTTTGAAGAGAGAGACCTTGACTATACGTTACTTAAATTAACGAGTAGTTTTGGTCACTCAAATCATCATGATGCAACATCACAATCGACATGAGCGCCCACACAAATTACCTAATCAATTTTTCAAAGAACCGTCCGTCAGGGAACGCCTGACGAGGTGTCCTGCTCAGTGCAGGGGCGCAAATTATACGGAAGCGATCCGGCCTGTCAACAACTGATTTGAAGATTTTTCAAACCCGCACCGTTTCGGCGATTGCTCCCCAGCGCCGTTCAGATGTATGGGCCCGAAGGCCGGTTTCAACCCCTGCCGGAGATCTTTTTCGCGGCAGTTCGTCTGAACGAGGCGCGCATTATAAGCACGGCCACCGGGCCGTCAACGCCTTTTTTCGGATTTGTGGAATTATTTTTTCTGCAGGCTGATGCGAGCGAAGCGACGCTTGCCCACCTGGGCCACGAAACCCGCCCCAGGCTTGAGCTGCAGCCCCTTGTCGCTCACCTTCTCGCCGTCCAGACGCACCGCTCCCTGCTGGATCATGCGGAAGGCTTCGGAGGTGCTGGAGGTCAGCCCTGCCTGCTTGAGCACCTGGGCCAGACCCATGGCATCCCCGTCCACGACGATCACCTTCTCTTCCATCTCCTCCGGCAGGGCGCCCTTCTGGAAGCGCTGGATGAAATCGGCCTGCGCCGCGTGCGCGGCGTCGGCGTCGTGGAAGCGGGTGATCAATTCCTCGGCAAGCAGAAACTTGACATCACGGGGGTTGCGGCCCTGCTTGACCTCTCGCTGCAGGGCCTCGATCTCGCTCATTGAGCGGAAGCTCAGCAGCTCGAAGTAGCGCCACATGAGCTCGTCGCTGATCGACATGATCTTGCCGAACATGTCCTTCGGGTCATCGGTGATGCCGATGTAGTTGCCCAGTGACTTCGACATCTTCTGGACACCGTCGAGCCCCTCCAGGATGGGCAGGGTGATGGCGATCTGCGGTTCCTGCCCCCAGGCTTCCTGCAACTGCCGCCCCACCAGCAGGTTGAACTTCTGATCGGTGCCGCCCAGCTCCACATCGGCCTTCATGGCCACCGAGTCATAGCCCTGGACCAGCGGGTAGAGGAATTCATGGATGGCGATCGCCTGTCCGCTCTTGTAGCGCTTGCTAAAGTCGTCCCGTTCGAGCATGCGGGCCACCGTATGCCTGGCCGCCAACTGGATCATGTCGGCGGCGCTCATCGCCCCCATCCACTGGGAGTTGAACAGGACCGTGGTCTTTTGGGGATCGAGGATCTTGAACACCTGATGTTCATAGGTGCGGGCGTTCTCCAGCACTTCTTCCCGGGTCAGCGGCGGCCGGGTGGCGCTCTTGCCGGTGGGGTCGCCGATCATCGCGGTGAAGTCACCGATCAGGAACTGAACCTCGTGACCGAGGTCCTGAAACTGACGCAGCTTGTTGATCAGCACGGTGTGGCCGAGGTGCAGATCCGGTGCCGTGGGGTCGAATCCGGCCTTGATCTTGAGGCTGCGGCCGCTTTCGAGCTTTTTAATCAGCTCGGATTCAACTAGAATTTCATCAGTGCCCCTGCGGATTTGCGCCAAAGCATCTTCTATGGAGTTCATGGTTCTCAACCTCTAACTGACTGTTGCCGCGCACCCGCTGGCACCCGGATTGCATATATCGAATGCGGTACCAAGATCTCGACTTCAAATCCCTGAGCCCGACGCCGGTGCGCAAGCCGGTGTCGGTGCGATCGATTCCCAGGCCGCCGGCCCGCTGGCTGCTGATCGGCGTGATGCCGCTGGTCGGACTGGCATTGTTGGCCGCGCTCAGCGACGGTGCCGCCAAGGTCGGGGATTCTACCGCCAAGGCCGACCGATTACACTATTCGCTTGAACTGCCGGGCAGCACCGCTGAGACTGCCGATGTTGACGCCGCACGCGAACGGCCCACCACGGTCCCCGACAGTTCCCCGAGCGCCCCGGCATCCAGGGCCGTTGAACCGGTGCCGGCAGAAATCCCGCAGACTGAAGCCACTCCGACAGAACCTTCACAGGACCAGGCCACCGTTGCCGCGGAAGCAGCCGCTGATTCCAAAGCCGAGGACTGGACCGAAATTGAAGTGCGTCCGGGCGACACCCTGGCGGCCATCTTCGACCGTGCCGGCCTCAAGCCCAGCACCACCCACGAGGTCGCCAACCTCAATGAGCAGACCCGCCAACTGCGGCGCATCCGGCCCGGGCAGAAGATCGCTCTGTTGATCGACGACAGTCAAAAGCTGAGTCAACTTCGCTATATGCCGAGCCTGACCGAGACCCTGGTCATCAAGCGTCAGGCCGACCAGAGCCTGAGCAGCGAGATCATCAACCACCCTCTGGATGCGGTGCCCGTCTTCAAGTCCGGGGTCATCGAATCCTCGCTGTTCGAGGCCGCGGCGGTCAGCGGCATCCCCGACAACATCATCATGGAGATGGCCAACATCTTCGGCTGGGACATCGACTTTGCGCTCGACATCCGCAAGGGTGACCGCTTTTCCGTGGTCTACAACGAACTCTACAAGGAAGGCACCCGCGTGCGCAGCGGGCAGATCCTCGCCGCTGAGTTCGTCAACCGCGGCAAGGTCTACCGGGCCCTCTACTATACGGACCCCAAGGGCAACAGCGGCTATTTCACGCCCGACGGCAAGAGCATGCGCAAGGCCTTCCTGCGTACCCCGGTCAAGTTCTCGCGCATCAGCTCCCGCTTCACCGGCAAGCGCTGGCACCCCGTGCTTGGCAAATGGCGTTCCCACAAGGGGGTCGATTACGCCGCGCCACGCGGCACCCCGGTGCGCGCCTCAGGTGACGGCAAGATCATCAAGGCGCAGCGCAGTAAGAGCTACGGCAATGTGGTCTTCATCCAGCACGGTGGCCGCTACACCACCGTCTATGCGCACATGAAGGGCTTTGCACGGGGCATCCGCAAGGGCAAGCGGGTCAGGCAGGGACAGATCATCGGCTATGTCGGCAGCACCGGCTACGCCACCGGCCCGCACCTGCACTACGAATTCCGCGTCAACGGGGTACACCGCAACCCGCTGACGGTCAAGCTGCCAGCGGCCGCGCCGATCAACCCGGCCTACCTCGACGACTTCCGCAACAAGACCCGCAAGCAACTGGCCCTGCTGGAACTGGCACGCGAACAGTCGCTGGCCCGCCTCGACGACGATCAGCCCTGAGCGTGTCCGTGCCACAGGCAGCGGAGTCGGCCATCTACATCGGCTGCATGAGCGGCACCAGCCTCGACGGCGTGGACTGTGCGGCCGTCCGCTTCGATGACCGCGGTCCTGTCGTCGAGCAACTGGCCTGGGATCACCGCCCTTACCCGTCCTCATTGATCGAGACCCTGCGCCGCGCGGCCCTTGGGCCGGTGGACATCGACGCGCTCTGCCGCCTGGACATACAGCTGGGGCGCTTCTATGCAGAGACACTGGCGGCGTTCATGGCCGATGCCGGCCTGCCACGGACAGCCATCGGCGCCATCGGCCTTCATGGACAGACCCTGCGCCACGCTCCGGACGATCCTCTGCCCTACAGCCTTCAGATCGGTGACGCCGCTACCGTCGCCGCCGCATGCAACCTGACCGTGGTCGCCGATTTTCGCCGCCGCGACATCGCACTCGGCGGGCAGGGCGCGCCGTTGACACCCGCCTTTCACGCCTATGCACTGCGCCGGGAGGGGGAACAGCGCGCCGTGCTCAACATCGGTGGCATCAGCAACCTGACACTGCTGCCCGGCCAGCCCGACCGGCCAGTGACCGGCTTCGACTGCGGACCCGGCAACTGCCTGATCGATTATCTGGCGCGGCGCGATTTCGGCCAGCCGTATGATCCGCAGGGACGCTTCGCCGCCCGAGGGCGAGTCGATACCTCCTGGCTGCAGCAGCTGCTCGACGGTGAGCCCTATTTTCACCGCCCGCCGCCCAAGTCCACCGGAACCGACCATTTCAGCCCGCAGTGGCTCGCCGCCAGGGATCCAGGCGGGTTGAACGCTGAGGACCGGATGGCCACGATCACCGAACTGACCGCGGTCAGCATCGCCGAAGCACTGCGTTCCAGCGAGGGCGACAAAAGCGCGGACAGGCTGCTGGTATGCGGTGGCGGCGCCAGAAATCGGCAACTCATGAAACGCCTGCAACACCACCTGCCGGGAGTCAAGGTCACCGATACATCCAGCGAGGGACTGGACCCGCAGCGGGTCGAGGCGATTGCCTTCGCCTGGCTGGCACGCCAGACCCTGCTCGGCCGGCCGGGCAACCTTCCATCGGTCACCCACGCCCGTTCGGCGACTGTGCTAGGCAGTGTGCACCCGCGCACATGAAAAAACCGGCAGCCTCTGCTAGACTGATAGACCGATCAACCTGAATCTGCAAGAAACCGAACCCATGACACGCACACGGATCGTTCTTCCGCTGATACTTGGCCTCGCCGCCCTGCCGGCCGCGCAGGCTGATTTCGTCGGACTCAACATCAGCGCCTACACCTGGTCACCCGACATCAGCGGTTCGGTGAAGACCGGTTCGGACAGCAAGATCCGCCTGCAAAACGATCTCGGATACAAGGACGACAACAGCACTGGCCTCAGCATCAGCCTCGAACACCCGGTGCCCGCGCTGCCAAACGTTCGCTACCAGACCATCGACATGAGCAGCAGCAGCCGTACCACCGGCAGCACCATCCAGTTCAACGGCAACAGCTTCACCGGCACCATCAACTCGACGCTGGACCTGTCCCATCAGGAGATCGTG
Source organism: Gammaproteobacteria bacterium (assembly GCA_026989015.1). Classification (GTDB taxonomy): domain Bacteria; phylum Pseudomonadota; class Gammaproteobacteria; genus S144-22. The sequence continues at coordinate 18,142 of JALSKD010000047.1, read as the reverse complement.
CTCTACTACGAGATGCTGGACAACTGGATCAACATCGACCTGGGCCTCGATCTGAAGATGTTCGACGGCGAGGTCGGCGTCAGCGACGGCAACAACAGCAGCCGTGTCACCATCGATGAAACCATTCCCATGCTCTACCTGTCCGCCCGCGTCGATCTGCCATTCACCGGCTTCTATGTGGGCGCCAACCTGCAACAGCTGAGCCTCGGCGACAACTCGGCCGAGGATACCACCCTGCTGATCGGTTACGAATCCAATAGCGGACTGGGCATCGAAGGCGGCTTCAAGACCTTCACCCTGGATCTGAATGATGCCGGCTCCAGCAACCTGGACTCGAACCTCGAATACGACGGCCTGTTCCTCAACGGCTACTTCCATTTCTGATTGCAAGCGGCCGGCGGCCAACCCCGGAATCAAAAAAGCCTGCGCTGACGCAGGCTTTTTTGTAGGTGCACGCCCCGTCTCAGGGCGCTGACTCTTGGAGCTCAGACCGAGAAAGAGGCGCCACAGCCACAGGTGGTGGTGGCATTGGGGTTGTTGACCACGAACATCGAGCCCTCGAGGCTTTCCTTGTAGTCGATTTCGGAGCCGGCCAGATACTCGTAACTCATCGGATCGACCACCAGCGAGACTCCGTCCTTTTCGACCACATGATCGCCTTCATTCACCTTTTCGTCGAAGGTGAAACCGTACTGGAAACCGGAGCAGCCACCGCCCTGCACGAACACGCGGAGCTTGAGGTTCGGGTTACCCTCCTCTTCGATCAACTGCCTGACCTTGCGCGCGGCATTGTCGGAAAACTCGAGCGCGGTTTCGGCCACCGCATTGAGGGGTTTGCCGAAGTTGGCACTGATGTTGACGCTTACCATGATGACATCCTGATATTCTGATGAACGAGAAAAGGAAACAGTAGCTTTCCTGAGTAGTTTAGTCAACTATTCCCGGCTGCGGTTCCCTGCTCTTCCGCTTCTGCGGTGACAGGCGCCGCTTCGCCTTCGGCAGGCGGTTCCATCGCCTTGTTTTCGAGCCGCTTGGGTGCGATGTTTTCGGCGGTTTCGTGAATCAGGCCACCATTGACCTCGGCACCAATCGCGATCTCGATCAGGTTGTAGTAGACACTGCCATTGATGCGCGAATCGGCCGCCAGCTCGACCCGGTTGGCACCGAACACATCGCCGACGATCTCGCCATTGAGCAGCATGTTCGGCACCTTGACATCTCCGTTGATGCGTCCGCTCTTGCTGAGGATGAGCAGCGCCTCGCTGCCGTCCTCGGCGATTACATTGCCATTGATGGTTCCGTCGACATGCAGGCCGCCGCTGAATACCAGATCGCCGTTGATGGTGGCCGACTGGCCGATCAGCGTATCGATGCGGGCCGCGGCAAAACCTTTCTTTTTCTTGAACATCAGGGGTTGTTTCCTCCGTTCAGGGCGCCCGACCAGGGAATGCTTTCGGTGAACGCCTTGACCTTGCGTGTAGTGGGTTTGACCTCGATCACCACTTCATAGGGATCGAAGCCTTCCGGCAACTGCAGTTCGCCTTCGAAGACCTGAAAATAGCGGAAGGAAAAGCGGGTATCCTTGTCCGTGAAACCGGTCTTGGCCTGTTTGAATTCCAGGGTCTGCCGACGATCGCCGCGGGCGCCCATGATGCGCAGGTCGAAGCGGCCCTTGATAGGCGCATCGCTCTTGCCCTGCTTGGTCAGCACCAGCTTGTAGCCGTACAGGCCCATGTCGTTCTTGGGGCGGATGGCGAAGGATTGCAGGTGCACGCCAAAGGCCTGCTTGCCGGGGCTGACGATGCCCTGGTAGAACGCCAGCTGCTCCTTGAGATCCAGTATCTCCTTCTGCAATGCGACCAGCGACTGCTGGGTCTGATCATAGGCATCGCCCTCGATGCGCGCATTGCTCTCCAGTTGGGCATTGCGCTTGACCAGCTGCCGATTGCGCAAATCCAGCTCCGCGACCCGGTTCTGCAGCACCTCCCGATCCAGCCGCAGGCGCTTCAGCTCGTAATCCTGCCATGCGCGGCCGAGCAGAAAGGCCACCGCCAGCAGAGCCAGGACAATGATCAGCGACAGCCACAGGCGCCAGGGGCGGTGCTGACGCACCAGAAACCCGCCATGCACATCGCTCACGGCATCAACCCGATACCCGAAAGACCCAGCGTCTCGTCCATGCCCAGCATCAAATTCATGTTCTGTACCGCCTGTCCGGCCGCGCCCTTGACCAGATTGTCGATCACCGACAGTACCACCAGCCGGTTGGAATCGGGCAGCCGATGCAGGGCGATGCGGCAATCGTTGGCGCCCTTGACCGAACGCGTTTCCGGGTGCGACCCGGCGGGCAGCACATCGACGAAGGGCTCCTCGGCGTAAAACAGCTCAACCTGCTGCTGGATCGTGTGCTCATCGGCCAGCGCCTGGCAATACAGGGTGGCATGGATGCCGCGCAACATCGGCATCAGGTGAGGCACGAAGACCAGATCGGCCGATTCATTGACCTGCCGCAGGTTCTGCTTGATCTCCGGATAGTGGCGATGCCCGGAGACGGCATAAGCCTTGACCGACTCCGTGACTTCGCAGAAGGCGGTGCCCAGCTTGCCGTTGCGGCCGGCACCGCTGACGCCCGACTTGCAGTCGGCAATGATGTCATCGGGACGGATCAGGCCATGGCGCAGCAATGGCAGCAGGGCCAGGGTCACTGCAGTGACATAGCAGCCCGGATTGGCGACCAGCCGTGCGTTACGGATCTGCTCTCGGTTCATTTCCGGCAGGCCGTAGACGGCCCGCTCGACGCTGACGGGGCTGGCATGTTCCTCGCCGTACCATTGGCGCCACACGCGCAAATCCTTGAGACGGAAGTCGGCCGCCAGGTCGATTACCCGAATGCCCGCATCCAGCAGATCCTCGACCTGATGCATGGCGGTGCCGTTGGGGGTGGCGAAGAAGACCAGGTCGCAATCGCGATAGGCGTCGATGGACGGTTCGCTGAATTCGAGATCGACCCGGCCGCGCAGGTTGGGGAACACATCGGCCACCGGCGTACCGGCCTGGGAGCGCGAGGTGATGACCTCCAGCTCTGCCTCGGGGTGATTCGCCAGCAGGCGCATCAATTCGACACCGGTATAGCCGGTGCCACCAACGATACCGATTCTTGCCATGGAGTGGGGGCCGGGTGACATGCAACGAGAAGCGCTGGATTATACCCTGCCCCCAACAGGCTGACAAAGGCGCCGTCTGCCCGGGTTTCCTCTGTCCCGCCCCATGCGGGTATACTCAGCGGCCAGGACCGCTCAACGGCGGACTCCGCTGAACTGATGCGGAGCGGTCCACAACATACAACGCCATGAGTCCAAACCGGACCGAGAGGAGGAAGCCACATGCTCTGGCCCAAGGCCCTGCACCTGATCTTCATGGTGGCCTGGTTCGCCGGCGTTTTCTATCTGCCGCGCCTGTTCATCAACCACGCGATGACCGACAACCCGGACACCCAGGCCCAGTTCAAGCAGATGGAGCGCAAGCTCTACCGCTTTACCACGCCGTGGATGTGGCTGACCCTGCTGTTCGGCTTCTGGATGCTCTACGACTATGCCTGGGCGGCCTGGGGCAAGGACCTGTGGCTGCATGCCAAGCTGACGCTGATCGGCCTGCTGGTCCTCTACCACTTCTACTGCGGGCACCTGGTGCGTGTCTTCGCCGAGGACCGCAATACCCGCAGCCACCGCTGGTACCGCTGGTTCAACGAGATCCCGGCGCTGATTCTGTTCATCGTGATTCCGCTGGCCGTGTTCAAGCCGGCCTGATTCCGGCTCAGCGTTTTTGCGCGCGGATCAGGTCGCCGAGTCCCTTTTCGTCGAGCCGCGCGGCGTAGAATTCCCGTACTTCCTCGGCTTCGTGCAGACTCAGCGCCTGCAGGCGCAGGTTGGCCAGCTCCTGCTGGCTGAAGGAACGGATCACCTTCTTCGCCCGCGGCAGGCTGCCGGCGCTCATCGACAGGCTGTCGATGCCCATGCCGATCAGCGCCATCACCCCGACCGGATCTCCGGCCAGCTCACCGCAGACGCTGACCGGCGTGCCCTGGCGGGCCGCGCCCTGGACCACCTGCTCGATGGCCCTCAGCACCGAAGGGTGCAGCGAGGAAAACAGTTCCGCCACCGATTCGTTGTTGCGGTCCACCGCCAGCAGATACTGGGTCAGGTCATTGGTGCCGATGGACACGAAATCCACCAGCCGGCAGATCTCGTCGATCTGGAAGATGGTCGAGGGCACCTCGATCATTGCTCCCACATGGGGAAAGCGCAGCGGCAGTCCGAGCTCATCCTGAATCTCGTCCTTGGCGCGATGCACCAGGATCAGCGCATCGTCCAGCTCTTCCAGGCTGCTGATCATCGGCAGCAGGATGTGCAGATTGTCGAGGCCGGCATTGGCACGGATCATCGCCCGCAACTGGGTGATGAAGATATCCGGGTGATCCAGCGAGATGCGTATGCCGCGCCAACCGAGAAACGGGTTTTCCTCGCGGATCGGAAAATAGTTCAGCGGCTTGTCGCCCCCCACATCCAGTGTACGCAGCACCACCGGCATGCCGGCGAAGGTCTCCAGCACATCGCGGTAGATGCGGTACTGGTCTTCCTCGCTCGGAAAGCTTTCGCGGATCTGAAACGGTATTTCGGTACGGTACAGGCCAACGCCCTCGGCCCCCGATTCCAGCGACGGCGTCAAATCCGCCATCAGCCCCGAATTCACATACAGCGACACGCGCATGCCATCGGTGGTCACTGCCGGCTTGTCCTTGAGCGCCTTGAGGCTGTCGCTGACCCGCTGCTCGTGCCGGATGTACTGCTTCAGTTCCTGCAGCAGGGCGGCGCGCGGATCCACATGGACATGACCGCCATAGCCATCGACGACCACGGTCAACCCTTCCATCTTGGTATGGGGCAGGTTGGAGACCCCCATGACCGCCGGAATGCCCAGCGCGTGGGCCAGTATCGCCACATGGGACGAGCCGGAACCGTGTTCGGAGACAATGCCGCACAGGCCGTCCAGCGGCACGCTGGCCAGATCCGAGGCGGCGATGTTCTCGCCGACCAGAACGAAGCGGCGCGGATAGGTCCGGTCCCCCGCTTCCACCGACATCAGCCGCTGCAGCACCCGCCGCCCCAGGTCGCGGATATCGTTGGCGCGCTCGGCCAGGTATTCGTCTTCCATCGATGCGAACACCGCCGCATGCGCCTCTACGGTCTGCCGCCAGGCGCCAGGCGCCCACTGTCGCTCGCGGATCAGCGCCAGGGTATCGTCGATCAGCGAGCCGCTTTCAAGCATCTGTGCGTAGGCAACGAACAGTGCACATTCTTCCGCCGGCAGAGATTGCCGCATCCGCTCCGCCTGCTCCATCAGCTGCTGGCGTACCCGTGCAACCGCCGCTTCGAAGCGCTCCACCTGGCCGGCCACTTCCTCCGCGTCGATGCTCTTGTCCGGGATCGTATGCAACCGAACCTGATGCGTGGCGACCACCGCCTCGCCCATGGACATGCCCGGCGCCCCGGCCACGCCGTCGAGGGTGCGCGACAGCGGAACGGAACCCCCGTCGTCGAGCAGACGCGCCATCTCGCCGGAACTTCGGGCATGGGTGATGGCCCCCGCCAGCTGGGCCGCCAGGGTACTCAGAAAGGCTTCCTCTTCGTTGTCGAAGGGCCGCCGCGATCGCTGCGCGACGATGACACCGAGGGTATGCCGGTGGGCGATGATGGGCACGCCAAGAAACACCGGATAGGCCTCCTCGCCCGATCCCTCGAACAGGATGAAACTGCGGTGCTCCAGCGCATTGTCGAGGCGGATGGGCTCCGCCTTCTCGGCGACCAGACCGACCAGCCCCTCGCCGGTGGCCAGGCGCACGCGGCCGATCGCTTCGCGGTTGAGACCGCGGTTGGCCATCATCACCAGGTTGCGCTCCTGCTCCGGTACATCGATGAAGATGGAGCAGGCATCGACCTGCAACGCATCGATCAGGCTGTCGACGATGATGTCGAGGGCAGACTGGAAATCGGGCGCATGATCGACCTGTTTGACGATGCTCTGCAGGGTATGAATCAGCGAGGGCATGAACCGCCCGGACTCAGGCGCCGGCCAGCAGCCGCGCCCGGGGGCTCAGCTGCTGCAGGGCGCAGCGGTAGACACGCTTCTTGAAATAGACGACATGATCCACCGGATACCAGTAGTCGACCCATTTCCACTGGTCGAACTCCGGACTGCCGCTGGCATCCAGCCGCAGACGGTCCTCACCGGAGGTCAGCCGCAACAGGAACCATTTCTGCTTCTGGCCGATGCACACCGGCTGGCTGTGACGGCGCACCATGCGGCGCGGCAGCTTGTAGCGCAACCAGCTGCTGGTGGCATCGAGCAGCTCGACATCCGAGGGTTCCAGTCCAACCTCCTCCCACAGCTCGCGGTACATCGCCTGCTCGGCGCTCTCTCCGGGATTGATCCCACCCTGCGGGAACTGCCAGGCGTCCTGCCCCATGCGCCGGGCCCAGAGCACGCCGCCCTCGGCATTGCTCAGTATGATGCCGACATTGGCGCGATATCCATCAGAATCAATCACTTGCTGTTTTCCATGAAGGTAAATTCGGACTGTCATTCTGGCACAAAATGCCTATAGTAGCCATCCGCGCAGCCACCGACAGCCACCATGCCACTCGCCCTGTTCGACCTCGACAACACCCTGCTTGCCGGAGACAGCGACTACCTGTGGGGCCAGTTTCTGGTCGACGAAGGCATCGTCGATGCCCGCGAATACGAGGAGAAGAACCGGCAGTTCTTCGAGGACTACGAACAGGGCCGGCTGGACATCGACCGCTACCTGCGCTTCGCATTGGCGCCCTTGACGCGCTTTCCGCCCGAGCAGCTGGAACAGTGGCGCACACGCTTCATCGATGAACGCATCCGGCCCATCGTCGCACCCGGAACGGAAGCCCTGTTGCAGCACCACCGCGAGGCCGGAGACGAACTTCTGATCATCAGTGCCACCAATGCCTTCGTCACCCGACCGATCGCCGACCTGCTGGGCGTGCGCTGGCTGATCGCCACCGAACCGGAGCGCATTGGTGGCCGCTTCAGCGGCAATTACACCGGCATTCCGACCTTCCGTGAAGGCAAGGTGCGCGCACTGCAGAACTGGCTACAGCAGCAGAAACAGACCCTGGAAGGCAGCCACTTCTACAGCGACTCGCACAACGACCTGCCACTGCTGGAGGCAGTGACCCACCCGGTGGCGGTGGACCCGGACCCGATACTGCGCCAGCGGGCCGAAGCCGCCGGCTGGCCGGTGATCAGCCTGCGCTGAAGCGTCAGTCGCCGTCGAGCAGACGGCCGATTCCCCCCAGCACCGACCCCTCGCCCTGGCTGCTGCCGCCCTGTGCCGGAGCGTTCTCGATCACACGATCGGCGAGCCGCGAGAAGGGCAGGCTCTGAATCCATACGGTTCCCGTGCCACGCAGCGTGGCCAGAAACAGCCCCTCGCCGCCGAAGAACATGCTCTTGAGGCCCCGTGTCATCTCGATGTCGTAGTCGATGCCGGCAGTAAAGGCCGCCAGACAGCCGGTATCGAGGCGCAGGGTCTCGTTGTTCAATCGCTTCTCGATCACCGTGCCCCCGGCATGGACGAACACCATGCCGTCTCCCTTCAGGTGTTCGAGGATGAAGCCCTCGCCGCCGAAAAACCCCACCCCGAGCTTGCGGTTGAAGGCGATGTCGATGCGCGTGCCCAGGGCGGCCGCCAGAAAGGAATCCTTCTGGCAGTAGATTTCGCCACCCAGGCGCGCCAGGTCCATCGGCACGATGCGGCCGGGAAACGGCGAGGAGAAGGCCACGCGGCGCTTGCCCCGGCCCTCATTGGTGAAGTGCGTCATGAACAGGGATTCACCGCTGATCACCCGCTTTCCCGCCGAGAACAGCTTGCCCATGAAGCCCTGCTCCACCTCGGAACCGTCGCCCATGCGGGTATCGAAGCCGATGCCCTCCTCCATGTAGGTCATGGCACCGGCCTCGGCGATCACCGTCTCGCCCGGGTCCAGTTCCACCTCGACCATCTGCAGGTCATGGCCGATGATTTCATAGTCCACTTCATGGCATTTCATCTGGGTTGTCCTCCACTTCGGGTGTACAGACCGCCAGTGCGCGCAACTGGCGGTCCAGTCGCGTCGCATCCAGCGCCTTGGTGTCGATCAGTTGCAGTCGGGAGACCCGGATGTCCGCCGCCGGTTCCACCGATCGCTCGTGAATGACGCGGTTGACGGCCAGCCCTCCGCCGCCGGTCAGCCGGAACACCCCCTTGAGGCGTTCGACCGCCAGGCCATCCAGCCATTCCAGCAACGGCTGTCGCGGAAAGCGGCAGCCGGCCGGTATCGTCCAGCCCAGGGCATGCCAGCCATCGTCCAGGCCTTGATGACACCGCCAGCTTGAGGCTTCATCCACGCCGGTGGTCTGCGGAAGCGTGCCGGTCACCGGCCCAGCCAGGGCCTCTTCAGCCCGCGAGCGCGAACAGCCGACGAGGCAGGGCAGATCGAGCCAGCCGGCATCGCTGTTGCCCCATTCGATCAGCGCCACCCGCTGACGCGGCGGTCGCAAGGATTCTGCCAGTGTCTGAAAACGGCGTCGATCGGCCTCACCGTAACCGTCCGCCTTGCTGCCCAGCAACACATCGGACACTTCAATCTGCTGGCGGAAGATCGGGTGCTGCCGGTAGCGCGGGTCCGCCAGCTGGCGCGCATCGACCAGGGTCAGCGTGGCCCGGAGGTCCAGGGCCGTCCGCCAGGACCCGGACCCCAGTTGCTGCAGCAGTGTGGCCGGGTGGCCGAGGCCCGATGGTTCGATGAGGATGCGTTGCGGAGTCACCCGGCGCATCAACCGGGCCAGCGCGGCATCGAAGACATGGCGGCTGATGCAGCACAGGCAACCGCCGGGCACCTGTTCAATGAAGGCCCCGCGCTCACGCAGCAAATCGGCATCGACACCCACCTGACCGAACTCGTTGACCAGCACTGCCCAGCGCTCGTCTTCAGGCTTGTGGTCGAGCAGGGAGCGGATCAGCGTGGTCTTTCCGGCGCCGAGAAACCCGGTGACCAGCTGGGTGGGGATCCGGGAAAAGCGCAGAGGGCGGCTTGAATGGCCTGATGAGGCAGGCGGCATCAGGCCTTGGGCAGGGTGACGCCCTTCTGCCCCTGATACTTGCCGCCGCGGTCCTTGTAGGAGGTTTCACATACCTCATCGGATTCGTAGAACAGCATCTGCGCCACGCCCTCATTGGCGTAGATCTTGGCCGGCAGGGGTGTGGTATTGGAAAACTCCAGCGTGACATGCCCTTCCCATTCCGGCTCCAGCGGTGTGACATTGACGATGATGCCACAACGGGCGTAGGTGGACTTGCCCAGGCAGATGGTCAGCACGCTGCGCGGAATCCGGAAGTACTCCACCGTGCGCGCCAGCGCGAAGGAATTGGGCGGGATGATGCAGACATCGGACTGCACATCGACAAAACTGTCCTCGGCGAAGTTTTTCGGGTCGACGACGGCCGAATTGATGTTGGTGAAGATCTTGAATTCATCGGCGCAACGTACATCGTAGCCGTAGCTGGACGTGCCGTAGGAGATGATGCGCTCGCCGTCGGCCTCCCGCACCTGCCCCGGCTCGAAGGGTTCGATCATGCCTTCGGATTCGGCCATGCGCCTGATCCATTTGTCCGACTTGATGCTCACGCTGCCACTCCCGCCAAAAGCCGGGAATTATACCCGCGCGCGGGAGACGATAGAAGCGAGCCCGTCAGGCAGCCTCGACGCGGCCGGAACCGGCCAGGCTGACCACCTGGTACAGCTGATGGGCGATCCGGGCGAAGATGCGCTCGCACTCGGGGTCATCACCGGCGCCACCCAGGCAGAAACGCAGTTTCTCCAGTGTTTCGACGCAAAAGACCGCATCGGTCTCGTTCCATTCCCCACCGTTTTCGAGCTGGCGTTGCAGGCTGCCGAGGCGAGGGATGATGTGGTCCGCGGCGTCCTCGAGCAGCGCCACGAGAACGGAGTTTTCCTCATCTTTGCTCATGGTTTCCGATCCTCCCTTTTTTATTACTGATCCCCCGCATGAAGCGGATTTACGAGGCATCTTCGGGTATTTCCGAGGCCACTATATACCCAACTTGAAGGGCAGTGAACTGATGCAGGTTATTTTTCTTCCTCTATAGGGAGTGGTTTCCTGTTTCTTCCTGATAATTTCCTAGTTTTTCAACAGAAAAGCCCCTGATCCCAGTCCGGGCAATCGCCGAAACGCTGCTGCAGAAAGTCTGCCAGAACCCGCAGCCGGCGGGGTATCAGCCGTCCTGGCGCAAACAGGGCATGCAATGCGGTTTGCGGCTGTTCGAATGTTTCAAGCAAGCGGCACAGACGGCCGGAATCGATGGCCTCGCGTCCCAGAAAGGTGGGCGTCTGCACGATACCCAACCCCTGTTCCGCACAACGCAGCAGGAAATCGCCATTGTTGGCGAGCAGGCGCTGCCGAGGCAATGCAGCCTTCTGCTGAAGCCCCTCCAGGTACAGCCACTGCTTGCGCGGCGGCAGGTGGGCGTAATACAGGCCGTCATGACGGGCCAAGTCGGCCGGATGGCGCGGCTGGCCATGACGCTCGATATAGCCCGGACTGGCCAGGGTCACGAAACGGATGCGCGCCAGCGTGCGGGCGATCAGACTGGAGTCGGTCAGTTCGCCAATGCGCAGCGCCAGATCGAAGCCTTCCGACACCAGGTCGATCTGCCGATCGTTGAGATCCAGGGACAATTCGATGCCGGGGTGCTCATCCACAAAATCGGCCAGGGCCGGAGCCAGGTGCCGGTAGCCGAAAGACAGCGGCGCAGCAATACGAATGCTGCCATCGAGGCGCGACTGCGCGTCCACCGCCTGCTGCTCCATCTCCTGCATGTCCTGCAGCAGCGCCCGGGCGCGGAGGTGAAACTGTTCACCGGCCGAGGTCAGCGAGAGCCGCCGTGTGGTGCGGTTGAGGAGTTTGACGCCCAGCCGGCGCTCCAGCTCACTGACACGGCGGCTGACCACCGATTTCGAGATCCCCAATGCCTCTCCGGCCCGGCTGAAACTGCGCCGCGCCACCACCTCGACAAAAACCTGCCATTGCTCGAATCGTCCCATTGCCGGCTCCCGACGGTATCTGCTCTCCCTGTTCCGACTGCCGAAGGCATGGAAAGTGTCCTCGTAGCGGACATGATTGTTCCGTTTTTGAAAACAGAGTATTCCCGTAAAGTACGATTGAGGGGCATAAAACAACAATATACTGGTGACCTCACAATCCGCCACAGAGGAACCTGGACATGAACGATACCCTGCAAAACGCACTGGCCTTGGCCGGGCGGGTCCTGATGTCGCTGATCTTCATTGTTGCCGGCTTCAACAAGATCGGCGGCTACGAAGGCACTCAGGCCTACATGGAAGGCATGGGCGTACCCGGCATGCTGCTGCCGCTGGTCATCCTCACCGAGCTGGGCGGAGGCCTGTTGCTGCTGATCGGTTTCAAGGCACGCCTGATGGCCTTTCTGCTGGCCGGTTTCAGCCTGCTGTCGGCGGTCATCTTCCACAGCAACTTCGGCGATTCGATGCAATCGATCCAGTTCATGAAAAATCTGGCCATCGCCGGCGGCTTCCTCTACATCGTCGCTCACGGGCCCGGCTCCTGGTCACTGGACAGGAAATGAACACCCCTCGCCCGCTGCGGGGACGCTTCCGGGGCATGCCGACCACGGATGGCGCCGGCGTGGAGTTGCTGCGTGTCATTGGCCAGCCCGCGCTGATGCAGCTGGATCCGTTTCTGCTGCTCGATGCCTTCCGCTCCGATGACCCCGAAGACTATATCGCCGGTTTTCCGCCCCATCCCCATCGAGGCTTCGAAACCGTGACCTACCTGATCGCCGGACGCATGCGCCACCGCGACAGCGCCGGTCACCAGGGAGTGATCGCAGCCGGTGGAGTGCAGTGGATGAGTGCCGCACGGGGCATCGTCCATTCCGAGATGCCGGAACAGCAAAACGGCCTGCTGCAGGGTTTCCAGCTGTGGATCAACCTGCCGGCCACCCACAAGATGGACCCGCCGCGCTACCAGGAATTCAGCCCCGGGCAGATCCCCGAGGAGGAGCGCCCCGGCATGCGACTGCGGGTGATCGCCGGGCGGACCCGCCATGGCAGCCTGGGACCGGTGCAACAGCCGCTGACCGATCCGCTGTTTGTGGATGCCGCGCTCGAACCCGGTGCGCTATTGGAAGAAAGCGTGCCGGTCGGGCATCAGGCCGTCATTTACTGCTTCGAGGGGCAATGCCTGCTGCCCTCGACGAACGGCGATGGAATGGAAGCTGTGGATGAAGGCCAGCTGGGGCTACTCGGCCATGGAGATAGCGTGCGCATCCAGGGCGGCAGGGCCGGCGCACGGCTGCTGCTGCTTGCCGGGCGCCCCCTGGGCGAGCCGATCGCCCGTGGTGGCCCCTTCGTCATGAACAGCGAGGAGGAGCTCCGCCAGGCCTTTGAGGACTACCGGGCCGGACGGATCGGCTAGAGCGTCAGTTCGAAGCCGGACAGCAACACACCCGGACAGACGGTCGCCCCCAGGCTGCGCTGATGGTAGGTACCCACTTCCGGATTGACGCGCGCCTCACGGGTCACCGCCTCGAGACGGTCGCCAAAGATGTGGTAGACGCTGTCGTCGAAGCGCATGTTGTCGATCGGCCCGACGATGTCTCCCTTCTCGACCCAGAAGCAGGCATAACGGGTCATGCCGGTGATGCGTCCGCCGGAGGTATCGCTCCAGTTCAGATAGTGCAGGTTGGAGAGGTAAACGCCCGTGTCCAGCACCCGCAGGATATCCGCCTCCGCCAGATCGCCAGTCGCCATCACCGGGGCGCGCAGGTATTCCCCGTCATCGGCAAAATTGCTCGCGACACCGAATTCCCGCGCGCTGCGGGAACTGACCAGCGTGTTCACCAGTTGCCCTTCACGAATCAGTTCCAGCCGCTCCGGCGCCACTTCTCCGACCCCGTTGAAGCGCGGGGCGAGGCCGCTGCCGAAATCCTCGGCCAGGGAAAACTTCGGCGACAGGCGAACCCCTTCCTCGCGCATGCGCAGAAAGGCGCTTTCGCCCGTCTGCATGTCGGCTTCGCTGAGTCCATGCCAGGAAAACATGCCGAGCAGATCGGAGACCCCGGCCGGCGCGATATAGCAACGGTAGCGCCCCGGCGGTATGTTTTTCCGGGGACGGTCCAGCAGCGCCAGCTGGCGACGGGCATCCGCCACATCGGCGGCCCAGGCCGCGTCGTCCCAGCGGCTGCCGGCGAAACAGCCCTTGACCATGCGTTCCTCTTCATCGATCACCGAGTAATCCACGGCATGGGTGTCGGTCACGAAGGCATGGCGACTGCCGGCCGAATTGGCATGGCCCCGCCAGATGCGACCGCCCTGATACAGCCCGGTCACATCGGCGCCCTGCATCGGGGCGATCAGACGGGATGCGGCCGTATCCACAGGCAATGAATGCCCTGAGTGACGGCTGTCGCTGCGCTGCCCGCCCACCGGAGCAACCGCATAGGGATCTTCCGGTAACTGGCGCACCTCGTTTCGCAAGCGAATCAGCTCATCTGCGGCCAGCTCCCTGTCTTTGGCGATCACTCCACTGAGCGTCAGATGAGAAGCACAGTGACGACGGCCGTCGATCAGCCGCAGTTCCAGGCGGCCATCGGCCACCCGGCCGGTTTGCCGGATCCGGGCATTGTTGAAGCGGATGAACTGACTGTCTTCGGCGCTCAGCGACAGTGCCAGCTGTTCGCTCGCTTCCAGTCCGGCAAACAGCCCTTCGGCCAGCTGTTCCAGCCGTGCATTCCAGTCAGTGCTCACCGCCAAATACCTCCACTTTTTCGAACAGACAGGGCGGCGACGCATGACCGACCCGTATCACCTGATTGGGCTCGCCCTTGCCACAATTGGGGGTGCCATAGACCTCGAAGGACGCCCGGTTGCCAACGTCCTTGAGGCTGTTCCAGAAATCGCGGGATATGCCCCGGTAATTGGGGTTGCGCAGGGTGCGGGTGAGCCGGCCGTTCTCGATCAGCCGGGCGTATTCGCAGCCGAACTGGAACTTGTTGCGGTAGTCATCGATGGACCATGAACGGTTGGACTCCATGTACACGCCGCGCTCGACCTGCCCGATCAGATCCTGCAGGCTGCTGTCACCCGGTTCCAGATTGATATTGGCCATGCGGTCGATCGGCGCGCGGTTCCAGTCACAGGCGCGGAAATTGGCCACGCCGGGCACGCCGGAACGGATCTGGCTCTCGCGGCCTCCGAGGCCGCGCAGCAAAATGCCATCGCGAATCAGGTATTCACGCCGCGCCTCGAGGCCACCATCGTCGAAGGCGTAGCTGGCCAGCTCATGCTCGACGGTGGGGTCGAAGGTAATGTTCATCCGTTCCGATCCGTAGCGCAACTGCCCGAAATCCTGCACGCGTACGAAGCTGGAGCCGGCGTAGTTGCGCTCGTCGCCGAGTATGCGGTCGATCTCCAGGGGGTGCCCCACGCTCTCGTGGATCTGCAACATCATCTGGTCCGGTGCCAGGATCAGGTCCAGGCTGCCGGTCGGGCACTCCTCGGCCGACAGCAATTCCACCGCCTGCTCGCCAATGCGCCGGCAACGATCCAGAATGGCGGGCTCGTCGAACACCTCCATGCCGATTTGCCAGGTCTTGCCGCGCATGCCGCAGTCGGTGCGTTTCTGCACCAGCGAACCGCGCTGGGCCACGGCCGAATAATCCGACGAAACGATGAAAAAGCGCTGCTCCACATCACTGCCGTTGCTCGACACGAAACGCTGATCGCTCTGCACGATCAGCGCGAAAGCCGTGCTGGACACCACATCCTTGCTGACCTTCAGCGCTTCGCTGGCGCGGATCAGCAGATCGTTCAGATCCCCGGCGGACAGGGCTTCCTCGCCCTTGATGAAGGACGAGCGGTAGCGGCCGCGGGCCGGTGGGCGCGCCGACTCGGTGAACGCATGCACCGCATGCGGTGCCGCATCCCGCGCCAGCCGCAGTGCCTGCTCGGCTGCCTGCTGCACCGAAGCCGGAGACAGGTCGGCGGTCGCCGCATAGGCAAACTGGCCTTCGGCAAGCACCTCGACCATCAGTCCGCAACTGCGGTTGCGCTCGTTGTCCTGCGGGTGGCCGTCGCGCACCCAGCGCACGGTCGCGCGCTCGTCCACATGACGCAGGCCCACCCAGTCCGCGGCAATGTCGATGCCGCTCAGTAATCGGTTCAAATCCAACGGAGTGCTCCAAGGCTGGAAACCGGCCCATCATACCCGCAGCCCGGTCGCCTGACCAGATCAGTTCCAGATTGAAACTGTTTATTGATGCGGAAAGCACCCGTTCAGCGAAAACGGGTATCATTGGCCCTGAATGAGCCAAGGAGAACATGTGATGAAAGCACTGATCATCCCGGCGGCGCTGCTGATTGCCCTGGCCGGCTGCACCAGCGACAAGGCCGGTTCCGACCTCTATCAGAGCAGTGAGGTGGGTCAGACCAAGCGCATCCTGCCCTGCACCGTGGTATCGTCCCGCGAGGTCAGGATCCGCGACGAGAATGCCGGCGACACCGGCGAAGCACTGGGCTTCATCGGCGGCGCCATCGCTACCGGACGCAACAGCGACAACGGGCTGGCCACCTATATCGGCGGTCTGGTCGGCGGCGCCTTGGGGCGCAAGGCATCGGACACGCTCAAGCAGCGTCGCGGCGTCGAATACACGGTACTGCTGCCCAGCGGCGAGGAGCGCCAGCTGGTACAGGACTTCGAGGAAGGCGAAAGCCTGCTGCACAGCGGCGAAGCCTGCCGGCTGCAGGTCAGCGGCCCGGTCAGCCGGGTGCTGCCCGCTCGCGCCTATCCGAGCGCCGTCCAGCGGCCGCAGAAGGTGCGCATCGAGGAGTAGCCTCTCGCCGTCACTGGCCGGTGATGGCACGCAGGAGCACGAACTTGCGGTTCTGCGCCACCTGCTCAACCGTGGCATAGCGCCGCCGCAGCGGTCGCCGGTAGTCCAGATGGCGGTTGGCCACCAGCCACAACTCCCCGCCCGGGCGCAATACCCGGGCGGATTCGCGGAACATCAGCCGCGCAATGCCCTCGCCCACCGCCTGCTGCTGGTGAAAGGGCGGATTGCAGAGGATCAGATCCGCACTGGCGGTCTCGAAATCGTCAAGCACATTGCCGACCACGAAGCGGCAGCGCCGCAGGTCGGCATCCACCTGCCGCAGGTTTTCGCGCGCCGAGGCGACCGCCATCCAGGATTCATCGACAAAACTCACCCGCGCCTCGGGATTCTGCCGCGCCGCCATCAGCCCGATCACACCGTTGCCACAGCCCAGATCAACGATATCCCCCTCACCCTCGGTCTGCGGCAGGTGCTCGAGCAGAAATCGGGTGCCGATGTCCAGCCGTTCCCGCGAGAACAGTGCGGAGTGATTGAGCAGCTCGATGTCCGCTTCATCGAACCGGTAGCGGCCGGGCCAGGGGTTCTCCGGCAACGGCAGGCGGCTGTCCACCCGCGCACGGATCAGTTTCGCCTTGCGGCGGCCTGGCAGCGTGTCGCAGGGGCCGACGGTGCGTTCAAGCAGAGGCCACAGGCTGCGCGGCATGGCCTTTTGCATTCCGGCCAGCCAGACTTCCGCTCCCTCGGCCAGCCTGGGCTTGAGCCGCAACAACTGATCCTCCAGCAGGGCCAGCGACTTGGGCAGCTTGATCAGCACCCGTTCCGCCGCTGGCGGGGTCTGCAGGCTGTCGATGAAGGCCACCGACGCCGTATCCAGCCCGTTGCGCCAGAGATTGTCGCGCAGGGCCTGCCGGGCGAGAAAGGAATCGGACCAGCTGCGTGGTTCGAGGCCGTGCAGCGCCGTGCCCAGCGCGCCGAAGGCGTCATTGACCAGCAGCGGGCTGCGGGGCCATTCCGGCTCCCGGGCCAGCTCTTCGAGCAGGTAGGCATCGGCCGCATCCCAAGCGCGCAGGCGTTCCTTGGGCAACAGCGGCTGGCGGCGCAGTTCAAAGGCGCCAAAGGGCGTCTCGAAACGGGTATCAACGCTGGGTTTCATGCCGCGCACTATACGGCCCCTGCCCGGCAAATACATCCTTTCTCGCCGAACTGGAAGACCGCTTCCGACCCAAAACAGGTCAAGTTCCCTGCAACACAGCCGATATCCGCTATAAGAGAGTTCTGCCCCCCCATTCGCAACCACTCCAACAGGTAGCCTCCGCTCATGAATGTCAGTGAAAGCCGTGAAGTCACGATCAACGAAAGCGACTTCATCGTCTCCAAGACCGACCCCAAGGGCAAGATCACCTACTGCAACCGCATCTTCATCGAGATCGCGGGCTTCGCCGAATCGGAGCTGATCGGGCAGCCGCACAACATCATCCGCCATCCAGACATGCCGCGTTCGGTATTCCGCGCGCTGTGGCAGACCCTTCAGTCCGGCCAGGAATTCTTCGGCATCATCAAGAACCGTACCCGCGACGGCGGCTTCTACTGGGCCTTTGCCAATGTCACCGCCAGCCATGACGAACGCGGCCAACTGCTCGGCTATTACTCGGTACGCCGCTGCCCGCACCGCAGCAGCATCGACACGCTGGCCCCACTGTACCGCGCCATGCGCGAGGAAGAAGCCCGTCACTCCAGTTCCCGCGAAGCCATGGACGCCTCCTGGAAACTGATGCAACAACACCTCGACTCCGCCGGAAAAAGCTATGAAGAATACATCCTGGGCCTTGAAAAGTAGGCATGCACTGATCCTGATGCTGGGCCTGATGCTGCTGCTCGTGGCGCATGGGGTCTGGGACAGTGGCGACCTCTGGCTGCTGGTTTGGCTGATCCCGGCCCTGGGCGTGTTCCTGCTCGCACGCATCGGATCGCGGCAGAACAACGCGATGCAGCAAAAACTGCTGGACATGACCGACGCCATCAACCAGGGGCAGCTGGAGCACCGCATCACCGGCATTCCGAAAAGCAGCCGCTACTACAAGATCGCCTGGCGCTTCAACGAAGCCGTGGACCAAATGGAAACCT
>JALSKD010000046.1 GCA_026989015.1 Gammaproteobacteria bacterium | reverse complement strand
AACAAGACCTCATCGAGGCGTCCAAACCCGATGATAACGACAACTTCGGCAGCGCGCTGGCGTTGTCTGCAGACGGCAATACTTTGGCGGTCGGCGCATCTTATGAAGACAGCGCCTCTACTGGTATCAACGGTGAACAGACCGACAATTCGGCCGCAAGGTCCGGTGCGGTGTATGTGTTCACCCGCAGCAGCAGCACCTGGAACCAACAAGCCTATGTCAAAGCCTCCAATACAGACTCCGGTGATCTGTTCGGCTTTTCGGTGACACTGTCTTCCGATGGCAATACACTGGCGGTCGGTGCGGTTCACGAGAAGAGCAACGCCAGGAGCATCAATGACTCTGTTGGCGAAAGCGATAATTCTCTATCTCATGCGGGCGCAGTGTATGTATTCACCCGCAGTGCCACGGGCGACTGGTCCCAACAGGCCTATGTCAAAGCCTCGAACACAAACTACCATCAGTGGTTTGGCAATGCCGTGACCTTATCGGGTGATGGCAACACACTGGCAGTCGGAGCAATTGGCGAGGGCAGCAACGCCATGGGCATCAATGACGACCAGAGTGACATATCACAGCCGCGGGCAGGTGCGGTGTATGTGTTCAGCCGCATTGATTCGACCTGGTCTCAGCTGGCGTATGTGAAGGCTCCCAACACCGAGATCTACGACCGCTTCGGTAGCGCTGTGGCACTGTCCTCGGACGCCAACACACTGGCGGTCGGCGCACATCAGGAAAACAGCGCCGCCACCGGCATCAACGGCGATCAGACCGACAATTCGGCCGAAAATGCCGGGGCGGTGTACCTGTACTGACACTGACCACGACATCAGGCTCAGGGGGTCGGTTTTTCGCCCCCTGTTTCGTCGTCACCTGGCGAACGGCCGGGACATCCGTACAGAACCACTATCACATGGAAAACGTTTCCTTCACTCGCGGCCTCCGGTACAGTAGCCTTTTCCCTGCCAGACCGTACGATGACCCGACCACGACACCGTGCCTTCATCGAGCAGAGCATTCGCGCCTCGCTTGATCTGAAACAGCGCCTGCTCCAGGACGAGGCATTGTTGCAGGGCATCGACCAGGCCGCCGAGCGCTGCATCGCCTGTTTCGAACGCGGTAACCGGCTGCTGATCGCCGGCAACGGCGGCAGCGCCGCCGATGCGCAGCACATCGCGGCCGAGTTCGTTTGCCGCTTCAATTTCGAACGGCCGGGTTTGCCGGCGATGGCGCTGGCCACCAACTATTCGGTGATGACGGCGGCCGGCAACGATTACAGTTTCGAACAGGTGTTCCAGCGTGAGCTGGAGGCCAATGGCCGCGCCGGCGACCTGTTCATCGGCATCTCCACCTCGGGCAATTCGCGTAATATTCTCAACGCGCTGGACGCTTGCCGCCAGATCGGCATCGACAGCATTGGCCTCGCGGGTCAGGGCGGACTGATTCGTGAATGCGCCGACCTCTGCCTGTCAGTACCTTCGGACTGTACGCCCCGCATCCAGGAATGCCACATCCTGATCGGCCACATCCTTTGCGAGATCGTCGAGAATCACCTGTTTCCGCGTCTCTGAATCATGCCGCGTCTGCCGCTTGCCGATCCCCCCGAATCCCTGTGCCTGCTGCGCCTGTCGGCGATCGGCGATGTGACCCATGTGCTGCCGATCGTGGCCACGCTGCGTCAGACCTGGCCGCAAACCCGCATCAGCTGGGTCATCGGCACGCTGGAATACCAGCTGGTGCGGCAACTGCCCGATATCGAATTCATCGTCTTCGACAAATCCCGTGGACGCGCGGCCTACCGCGAGCTGAAACAACAGATGCAGGGCCGACGCTTCGATGTACTGCTGGCGATGCAGGTGGCCCTGCGCGCCAACCTGATCGGGCGGCTGATTCCGGCCGATCTGCGGCTGGGCTTCGACCGCGCGCGGTCGCGGGATTTCCACGGCCTGTTCATCAATGCGCGCATCCGGGGCGCGCCGCGCGTCCATGTGCTCGACGGTTTCTTCCAGTTCCTGGAGACGCTGGGCATCGGCGAACGGCGCATGGACTGGCTGCTCAAGGCTTCCGGGGCGGATCGCGACTGGGCCGGTCAACACATCGGCGGCGCACCCACGGTCATCGTCAACCCCTGCAGCAGCGCCCGCCGCAACAATTACCGCAACTGGCCGGAGGAGCGGCAGGCCCGGGTCATCGACTGGCTTCATGAACGCGGCCTGCGTGTGATCCTCACCGGCGGTCCCGATGCGGCCGAACGCGCCTTCGCCGAACGCATCAGCGGGCTGTGCCGGAGCGCCCCGCTCAATCTCGTTGGCCAGACCTCGCTCGGGCAATTGCTGGCGTTGCTGGAGCAGGCCCGGGTACTGATCGCACCCGACACCGGGCCGGCGCACATGGGTACCGTCGCCGGCACCCCGGTGGTCGGCCTCTACGCCAGCAGCAATCCGTTGCGTACCGGACCCTACAACAGCCTGGAACACTGCGTGAACGCCTACCCCGAAGCGCTGCAACGCTACAACGGCAAGACACTGGAACAGGCCCGCTGGGGCGAGCGGGTGCGAGACCCGCGGGTGATGGATCTGATCACGGTGGACCGTGTCATCGAGCGGCTGCAGCCCCTGCTGGAAGCGCCCAATGAGGGCTGAGGATTCAATGGGCCGGATGTTCGACGCACCGAGTCCACGCCCTTCGCTGGCGTCACGCATGCTGTGGGCCGGCTTTTTCAACGGCCTGCTGGCCAGCCTGATTTCCTTTTCTGTCATCATCCCCGGCGGCCTGCCCGGCGACCCGCTGGCATTGACCTACCTGCTGCTGCAGCAGATCGGCCATTTCCAGTTTCTGGCCTTCATTCCGGCGCTGGCGCTGGCGCTGCTGGCCCGGCTGCTGCCGCTGCGGCGCCTGATCCTGCCGTTGGCGGCATTGCTGTTCTCCGCCTTTCTGCTCCTGGTGTTGACCGACTACGCGGTGTTCCGGCTCTACCGTTTCCATCTCAACGGCATGGTCTGGAACCTGCTCACCGGCGGCGCGATGCAGGAGATCTTCGTCTTCGATGCCGCCAACCTGCTGACGGTTGCAGCCCTGGCCCTGGGCGTTCTGATGCTGGAGAGCGGCCTGCTGCTGTGGCTGGGCCGGCGGCGCCGACCACGACCTTCTGGCCGGATGCTGGTGCTGCTGGTTCTGGCCATCCAGGCAGGCGGTCAGGGGCTGCATGCCTGGGCGGACGCCAGTTGGCAACCGCAGATCCTCGCCCAGTTGCGCTTCGTGCCGATGCCGATGGCACTGACCGCCAAGACCCAGTTGCGCAAGCTGGGCTGGAGCGAGGAACGCAGCCACAAGCCGTCATTGAAGACGGCCGCAGGCGGCCGCTTCAACTACCCGCTCAACCCCTTGCAGTGCACGCCGCCGGAACAGCCACTGAACCTCCTGTTCGTCATTGTCGACGGCCTGCGCTTCGACATGCTCAACCCGGAGGTGATGCCCAACTGGAGCCGCCTGGCCGCCCGCAGCCAGGTCTTCGAGCGGCATGTGAGCAGTGGCAACGCCACCCGTTTCGGCATTTTCGGCCTGTTCAGCGGGCTCTATGGGCATTACTGGTTCGACGCGCTGGAAAACCGGCGCGGCTCGGTGCTGATCGAGGAACTCAGGCGCCAGGGCTATGATTTCGGCTTCTTCGCCAATGCGCGATTGAGCAGCCCCGAGTTCGACAAGACCGTGTTTGCATCAGTGGCCGACCGGATCCCCGACAGCACGCCCGGCAACACGGTCATCGAGCGGGAATATACGATCCTGCGCCAGGCCGGTGAATTTCTTCGCCAGGATCGCCAGCGGCCATTCTTTGGCCTGATCTTCTTCGACGCGCCCCACGCCTATGTGGCCCCGGCGCAGGACCGGGTCTTTCAGCCGGCGCTGGAGTCGATCAACTACCTGGAAC
>JALSKD010000045.1 GCA_026989015.1 Gammaproteobacteria bacterium | reverse complement strand
GCACCGGCCGGTAGTAGTGCCGCTCGCCCAGCTCATCGGGGAAATAGACCTCGCCGGCGGCGAAGCCATCGTCCTCGTCATGGGCATAGCGGTAGCCTTCGCCATAGCCCAGGTCTTTCATCAGGCTGGTTGGCGCGTTGCGGATGTGCATCGGTACCTCCAGGCTGCCCGATTCCCGTGCATCGGCCATCGCCTGCTTGTAGGCGGTGTACACCGCATTGCTCTTGGCCGCGCAGGCCAGATAGACCACGGCCTGGGCGATCGCCAGTTCCCCTTCCGGACTGCCCAGCCGTTCGTAGGTCTGCCAGGCGGCGAGGCAGAGGTCCAGCGCCCGGGGGTCGGCGTTGCCGATGTCTTCAGAGGCCATGCGCAGCACCCGCCGCGCGATATAAACGGGATCGCAACCGCCATCAAGCATGCGGCTCAGCCAGTAGAGTGCTGCATCCGGGTCGCTGCCTCGCACCGACTTGTGCAACGCCGAAATCTGTTCATAGAACAGATCGCCCTTGTTGTCGAAGCGCCGATGGCCCTGACTGACCACCTCACGGGTCAGTTCGGCGGTGATGCACTCCCCGTCCTCGACCAGGTCGGAAAGCACCTCGAGGTAGCTCAGGGCGCGGCGGGCGTCGCCATCGGCGGCGCGCAGCAGCAACTGCAGGGCTTCATCATCAATGCCGAGGCGCCGCGCGCCCAGTCCGCGCTCATCGTCCTCCAGCGCCATCTGCAGAAGGCGCGCGATGTCCTCCTCCTGCAAGGGCTTGAGCACATAGGTGCGTGTGCGCGACAGCAGGGCGTTGTTCAACTCGAAGGACGGGTTTTCAGTGGTGGCGCCGATGAAGATCAGCGTGCCGTCTTCGATGTGCGGCAAAAAGGCGTCCTGCTGTGACTTGTTGAACCGGTGCACCTCGTCCACGAAAAGCATCGTCGCGCCGGCATGCGCGCGGGCCTGATCGACCGCCTCGCGGATGTCCTTGACCCCCGAAAGCACGGCCGACAGCGACAGGAAGCGGGCATCGGTATAGTGCGCCAGCAGCCGCGCCAGCGTGGTCTTGCCGGTGCCCGGAGGCCCCCAGAACAGCATCGAATGCAGGCGGCCCGAGGCGATCGCCTGGCGCAGCGGCTTGCCCTCGCTGAGCAAATGCCGTTGCCCGACCACCTGTTCCAGGCGTTTCGGCCGCATGCGATCGGCCAGCGGCCGGCCGGGCGACGGACTGTCGAACAGATCAGCCACCGGCGCCGAACACATCGACACCCGGCGGAGGATCGAACCGGAAGGTACCGGGCGGAAAGATCACGCCATAACGCGGATTTTCGAACACAATCTGCGTGCTTTGCCCGAAGCGGTCGCGCAACTCCATCGCCTTGATCTCGTCGCCGTCCAGCCCGAGAAAGACACGGTTGTATTCCATGTCCTTCTGTTTCGGGATCAGCTCCAGCCAGTACAGGTACTTGCGCTGACCCAGCGGCTTGACCTCGAACTCGTCGGTCACCCGCTGTTTTTTCATCAACACCATGATCGGCGCCGTGGACAGGCTGGATTCGATGGGTTTGACGGTGGCCTGGTCGAGGTCCACATCATAGACCCACAGCTCCTTGCCATCGGCAATGATCTGCTGCTCATAGGGCGCGGTATAGACCCAGCGGAAACGCCCCGGCCGCTGAATGGCCACCGTGCCGCTGGATTGCGAAACCACCTGCTTGTCCTCGTCGAGCACGGTCTGGCGGAACTCCGCCTGCAGGCTGTCGAGGGATTTCAGCGCCCGCTGCAACCGCTGCTGGGCCTCATCGACGGACGCCGCCAGCAGGCCCAGTGACCACAGCAACAGGGAAAAAACAAGGTATCGGGAAAGGTTCATCGGTCGGATTCGTCTCCGGGAAAACAGGGGGATCAGTATGCGCGGGCCAGACCAAACCGTGGGTGAACGGCATGCTGACACTTTACGCTCGGCGGCTGTAGTGATAGCCTGCGCCGCGAACGGCACGGGCAGTAAGCCGGAATAATAACGAAACACAAGGAGCACATCATGTCCAATTTCTTCTCCTGCTACCTCTGGTGGCTGATTCTCGGTGTCTTTCTCGGCCTGCTGCTGTGCTGGCTCTACGGCATGCTGTTTCGCCGCGAACAGGACGACTACAACCCGCCGCGACAGACCACGGCCCAGCCGGTGAGGTCCACGCCGCCACCGCGCCCCGAAGCCACACCGGCCGCGGCGCCCAGGCCGAAACCCGAGCCCGAACCCGCGCCGAAGCCCCAGGCCGTGGCCGCGCCCGCCTCCAGTGGCGAGAACCCGGCCGAGTTCGGCTTCAAGATCAAGAAGACCGCCGATGGCATCGACGACCTGACCGTCATCGAAGGCATCGGTCCGAAGATCTGCCAGCTGCTGATCGACGACGGCATCACCACCTTCAGGATGCTGTCCGAAACGCCGCACGAACGCCTGGTGGGCATCCTCGAAAAAGCCGGCCCGAACTTCCGCCTGGCCAAGCCCGATGCCTGGCCGAAGCAGGCCGCCCTGGCCGCCCGCGGCGAGTGGAAGGCGCTCAAGGAGTTGCAGGATCGCCTGATCGGCGGTATCGAGTTCGACGACTAGGGGCAACCATGAACAACTCACTCCAGCTCCCCCCGCGCAACAACAGCGACTTCAACCTCGCCGTTCTGCTGACCCTGCTGCTGTTGCTGCTGGCCCTGTTCCTGCTGCCCCGCGGCGGCGAGCAGTGCTGTGGCGGCAACGAGCAAGACGATCAGGCGATGACCGACACGGCGGCCACCACTGCTGCACCGGCCACATCGGACGACAGCACAGTGCTCGATCAGGAGACGGCCTGGCCCGGCTGCGAAGCCGTGCTGGCGGCCAGTTATGTCTCCTTCGAATCCGGCAGCGGCCGGCTGACCGAGAAAGGCACCCGCCTGCTCGACCGGCTGATGGTCTGTCTCGAAGACGGCAACTACCTGATCATCGGCCACACCGACGACACCGGTGATGAACAGTCCAACCTGATCCTGTCGCGCCAGCGCGCCGAATCGGTACGGGCCTACCTCATCGGCAAGGGCATGAACCCGAACTGGCTGACCACCGATGGCGCAGGTGAATCCGACCCGATCGCTTCCAACGACACCGAGGCCGGACGGGCACGCAACCGCCGTATCGAGTTCATCAAGCAGCCCTGATCCGCATGACCCGAAGAAGTACCCGCCAATGGCTGGCGCTGGGCCTGTGCCTGGCGCTGGCCGTTTTCTCGCCGCTGCGGGCGGCAACGCCCGAACCCACCGCCAGCAGCGGCCCGCCATTGACCGTCAGCACCGTCGAGCGCCCGCCGTTTACCTTTTTCGAGGACGGCAATCCGGTGCGCGGTTTCTCCATCGATCTGTGGGACGAGATCGCCCGCCGCATCGGCCGGGACTACCGTTACCGGCCTGCCGACAGCTTCAAGGACATGCTCGACAGCGTGCGCGAGCGACGTGCCGATCTGGCCGTGGCCAACATCAGCATCACCGCAGAGCGAGAGCAGTATCTGGATTTCTCGCTGCCGATCTACGACTCCGGCCTCAAGGTGATGATTCGCGCCGAGAACGGTCAGCCCTCGCTGCTGCAGCTGTTCTGGGAATCGGGCGCGGTGCAGCTGATCGTAGGCGCCACGCTGATCCTGTTGATCATCGCCCATCTGATGTGGTGGTTCGAGGGCGGCAAGCAGCCCTACTTCCGCAAGGAATGGCCCGGCGGCGTGTGGGATGCCTTCTGGTGGGCCTTCATCATCGTCACCATGGGTGGTTTCGAACTGGAGCGGCCGCGTGGACGCATCTCGCGCGTTCTTGCCGTCTTCTGGATCATCGTCGGCCTGTTCTTCATCTCCACCTTCACCGCCAAGATCACCACCGCGCTGACGGTGGGTGAGCTGAGTTCCAGCATCAGCGGCTGGCAGGATCTGGGCAAGCGCAAGGTGGGCGTGCCCAAGGGCACGACGATGGAAGCCTTCGCCCGCAAGCACGGGCTGAACACGGTGGTTTACGATGATTTCCAGCAGGCGCTGCAGGCTCTGGAAAACGGCAAGGTGTTCGCCATTCTGGCCGATGCTCCGGTGGCCGAATACTATGCCAGCCAGGTCAGTGAAGGCGAGGTGGTGACGGTGGGTGAAACCTTCGCCCCGGACAAGATCGGCATCGCCCTGCAGCAGGATTCCCCGCTGCGCGAGCCGATCAACCGCGCGCTGCTGCAGATCATCGAGGACGGCAGCTACGACACCATCCGCCGCCGCTACTTCGGCCAGTGATCAGTCCCTGGGCGGTGGTGGCGCCAGCACTTCTCGGCTGCCGTTGCCCTGCACCGGCGACACCACGCCGGCGGCTTCCATTTCCTCGATCATGCGCGCAGCGCGGTTGTAGCCGATCTTGAGCCGCCTCTGCACATAGGAGATGGAGGCCTTGCGGCTCTCGGTGACCACCGCCACTGCCTCGTCGTACAGGGCATCCTGCTCCCCGCCGTCAGCGCCGGTCGGCTTTTCGCCCGGCAGCATCACACCGGTCTGTTCTTCCAGCACGCCCTCGATGTAGTCGGGCCTGCCCTGACGCTTGATCTCGGCCACCACCGCATGCACCTCGGAATCGGAGACGAAGGCCCCGTGCACCCGCTCCGGCAGACTGGTGCCCGGCGGCAGATAGAGCATGTCGCCATGACCGAGCAGGTTCTCCGCGCCCATCTGGTCGAGGATGGTGCGTGAGTCGATCTTGGACGATACCTGGAAAGCGATGCGCGTCGGGATGTTGGACTTGATCAGGCCGGTGATCACATCCACCGACGGCCGCTGGGTGGCCAGGATCAGGTGGATGCCCGAGGCGCGGGCCTTCTGCGCCAGCCGCGCGATCAATTCCTCCACCTTCTTGCCGACCACCATGATCATGTCGGCGAATTCGTCCACCACCACCACGATGTAGGGCAAGGGTTCGAGTGCCTCGGGCTCGGCATCCGGATCCATCAGCTGTGCCTGTTCGCGGTTGAACAGGGGGTCCAGGATCGTTTCACCGGCCTCCTGCGCTTCGCGGATCTTCTTGTTGAAACCGGACAGGTTGCGCACGCCGAGCGCCGCCATCAACTTGTAGCGGCGTTCCATTTCGGCCACGCACCAGCGCAGCGCATTGGCGGCGTCTTTCATGTCGGTGACCACCGGTGCCAGCAGATGGGGTATGCCATCATAGACCGACAGTTCCAGCATTTTCGGATCGATCAGAATCAGCCGGCATTCCTCGGGCGTGGCCTTGAACAGCAGGCTGAGCAGCATCGCGTTGATCGCCACCGATTTTCCGGAGCCGGTGGTGCCAGCCACCAGCAGATGCGGCATGCGCGCCAGATCGGCCACCACCGCATCGCCGCTGATGTCCTTGCCCAGCGCCAGCGTCAGCGGCGACGGCGACTGGTCATAGGCTTCGGACTTGAGGATCTCGCTCAGCACCACCATCTCGCGCTGTTCGTTGGGGATCTCCAGGCCCATCACCGATTTGCCGGGAATGATCTCCACCACGCGCACCGCCATCACCGACAGCGAGCGTGCAAGATCCTTGGCCAGGTTACTGATCTGACTGACCTTGACGCCGGGCGCCGGCAGGATCTCGAAGCGGGTGATCACAGGCCCCGGATGCACCGACACCACTTCGATCTCGATGCCGAAGTCCTTGAGCTTGAGCTCCAGCTGCTGGGACATGGCCTGCAGCGCCTGTTCGCTGTAACCCTGTTTCCTGGGCGGTGGCTTGTCCAGCAGCGACAACGGCGGGATGCCGCCCTTGCTGTCGCTGCCTCTGAACAGCGGGATCTGCTGGTCCTTGAGGGCGCGCCGGCTCTGCTCCACCTGCTTGACCACCGGTTCGATGCGCACCGGCTTGCGTTGCTCCAGTTTTTTCTTCTCCTGGGTGAACACCACTTCGCGTTCCTGGCGCAGTTTCTGCCCGATGCGCCGATCGCGGAACAGGTACCAGCGGTCAATCATCCGCCCGATCAACCACAGGGTGCCGCGACCGACCTGATCGGCCACCGCCAGCCAGGAGATGCCGGTGAACAGGGTCAGGCCGCCGAGAAACAGCGCCAGATGGAGAATGGTGGCGCCGAGCAGGCCAAGGCTGCCGGAAAGACTGCCGCCGGCGATCTGCCCCAGAATGCCGCCGGCGTCCAGCGGCAAAGCCGCTCCTGGCACAAAATGCAGGCTGGCCAGCGCACAGCCGGAGACAAGGGTCAACACGAAGCCGCCCCAGCGCACAGCCAGCAACTGGTAACGGTCTTCGGCCTCCGGCAGACGGCTGCGGATCAGCAGGACCGCGTTATAGATCAGCATCACCGGCAGCAGATAGGCCATGTATCCGAACAGGTAGAACATCAGGTCCGACAGCCAGGCGCCGGCGGAACCGACGAAATTGCTCGGCTGGTCGTTGCTGCCGCTGTGCGACCAGGCCGGATCCGCCGGATCGTAGCTGACCAGCGAGGCCAGCATCATTGCCGCCAGCCCCAGGGACAGCAGCATGCCGGCCTCGCGCAGCCGGTGCTCGAAGCGGGAGTCGATCAGCCCCTGGGGCCGCCGGGACGGATTGGGAGCGCCTGCGCGCGTTTTTGCCTTTGCCTGAGCCAAGTTCGATTTCCGGTACGGGTAGTGGAATCCTTCATTTTACATGATGCCGCCATAAAGGGCACCGTCCCGTGGTCTGTAAATCCAGCGATTTCATCGCTGAATCAGAAACTTGCACGCAGAATCAAGAAACCATATCAACTGCGTACAGCCCTGCCGGGACCGGCCTTTGATCGCCCGCGTCGTGCGGTTTTCGGTTACAATCCGCGTTCGATCTTTCAACCGAACACGTACTCCAAGGAATACATGCCATGCCCGATACCAAACACAGCAAAGTCCTGATCCTCGGTTCCGGCCCCGCCGGTTATGCGGCCGCCGTCTATGCCGCCCGCGCCAATCTCAACCCCGTGCTGATCACCGGCATGCAATCCGGAGGCCAGCTGATGACCACCACCGAGGTGGACAACTGGCCCGGCGATCCTGAAGGTCTGACCGGACCCGCGCTGATGGAGCGCATGCAGAAGCACGCCGAGCGCTTCAACACCGAGATCCTGTTCGATCACATCCATACCGTGGACCTCAAGGGCGAAACCAAGAAGCTGATTGGCGACCAGGGCGAATACAGCTGCGATGCGCTGATCATCGCCACCGGCGCCAGCGCAATGTACCTTGGACTGGAAAGCGAGGAGAAGTTCAAGGGCCGCGGCGTTTCCGCCTGTGCCACCTGTGACGGTTTCTTCTACAAGGATCAGAAGGTCGCGGTCATCGGCGGCGGCAATACCGCGGTCGAGGAAGCGCTGTACCTGTCCAACATCGCCGCCGAGGTTACCCTGGTGCACCGCCGCGACACGCTGCGTGCCGAAAAAATCCTGCAAAGCCAGCTGTTCGAGAAGGAAAAGAACGGCAACATCACCATTGAATGGAACCGCACCGTGGACGAGATCCTCGGCGACGACAATGGTGTCACCGGCCTGCGGCTGAAAAGCACCACCGACGGCTCGACCAAGGAAATCCCGGTCACCGGCGTGTTCATCGCCATCGGCCACAAACCCAATACGGCGATCTTCGAAGGCCAGCTGGAGCTGGACAACGGCTACATCCGAGTCAAGTCCGGCACCGAGGGCAACGCCACCGCCACCAGTGTCGAGGGCGTCTTTGCCGCCGGCGATGTCAGTGACCACATTTACCGTCAGGCCATCACCTCGGCCGGCACCGGCTGCATGGCCGCGCTCGACGCCGAACGCTACATCGACGCAAAGGAAGCCGGCACCCGCTGAGTTGAGCTACCGGCTCTCCATCCACCCCCGTCTCGCCGACATCCCTGCCGCCGACTGGGATGCCCTCGGCGGGACGGATTACCCCTTCACCCGCCATGCCTTCCTCGAAGGGCTGGAGCGTCACGACTGCCTGCTGCCCTGGGGCTGGCAGCCCGCCCACTTCACACTGCACGACGGTGACCGGCTGATCGCCGCCCTGCCCGCCTACATCAAGGACAATTCCTACGGCGAACTGGTCTTCGATCAGGGCTGGGCGGGCGCCTACCAGCGCAGTGGCCGCGAATACTACCCGAAGCTGGTCAGCGCCGTGCCCTATACCCCCGCCACCGGTCCCCGGCTGCTGGTGCATCCATCGGTACAGGAGCCACAGCAGCGCTTGCAATTGAGGCACATGCTGGTCGAGGCCGCGCTGACCTTCTGTCAACGGCAGGGGCTGAGCGGATGGCACCTGCTGTTCGAGCGGGAAACCGTGCTGTATGCGCTCAAGGATGAGCGGCTGATGCTGCGCCACGACTGTCAGTTCCACTGGCACAACAACGGCTACGGGAGTTTCGACGACTTTCTCGCCGCGCTGCGCTCGCGCAAGCGCAAGAACATCCGCAAGGAACGGCAACGGGTGCGCGACAGCGGCCTGCTTATCGAACGCTGCCCCGGTCACGAGCTTGATGCCGCCGAATGGCTGCAGGTGCACCGGCTCTATGCCGGCATCTTCGACCGCAAGTACGGCGCGCCCACGCTCAGCGCAGCCTTTTTTCAGCACCTTGGGCAGGCGCTGGGCGATCAGATGATGCTGGTGCTGGCCCGTCGTCCCGGCGACCTGCGCATCATTGCCGTATCGCTGTTCCTGAGGGACAGCCACAGTCTGTACGGCCGCATCTGGGGCGCCGAGGAAGACCATGAATTCCTGCATTTCGAGTGCTGCTACTACCAGGGCATCGACTACTCCATCGAGCAGGGTCTGCAGCATTTCGACCCCGGCGCCCAGGGCGAACACAAGCTGCCGCGCGGTTTTCTGCCGTTCCGCACGGTATCGGCGCACTGGCTGGCGGACGCCGATTTCCAGCGCCTGACCGGCCGCCATGTCCAGGCCGAACGGGAGCAGGTGGCGGAATATTGCGCCACGTTGCAGGCACACAGTCCCTACCGGGAGGTGGCCGAGGCGTGATTCCCTGGCTCGACCCGGATCTTCCGCCGCGCTTCCCGCCGACCCGGGCGGCCCTGGACGAGCCCAATGGCCTGCTGGCGGCGGGCGGCAGCCTGGAACCGGAATGGCTGCTGGCGGCCTACCGGCGGGGCATCTTCCCCTGGTTCAGCGACGAGGAGCCGATCCTGTGGTGGACACCGGCTCCCCGCATGGTGCTGTTCCCTGATGAATTCCACTGTTCGCGCAGCCTGCGCAAGTTCCTGCGCCGTGAGCCCTACCGCATCACCGTCAACCGCCGGTTCGCCGATGTCATGCTGGCCTGCGCCGAACCCCGCCCCGGCCAGCCCGGCAGCTGGATCAACGGTCCCATGCTGCGCGCCTACAAGCGACTGCACGCCCTCGGCCATGCCCATTCCTGGGAATGCTGGGATGCCAGCGACCGGCTGGTGGGCGGCCTCTATGGGGTATCCATCGGCCGCGTCTTTTTTGGCGAATCCATGTTCAGCCGCGCCGACAATGCCTCCAAGGCCTGCCTCAAGTCCCTCGCCGAGGAAGGCGGTTACGGCCTGATCGACTGCCAGATGCACACCGATCACCTGGCCAGCCTGGGCGCTCGGGAGATTTCCCGCTCTGCCTTCGAGGAGCAGCTGCGGACATTGCTCGACCAGCCCCGGCTGCCCGGCGAGGAAACCACCCCCGATTGACCTCCCTCATGGCGTTCCGGGCCGCGTGCCGGTTCAATGGGCCTCATCCAGACACCTTCGAGGAAACGATCATGAACATCGTCACACGCCTGTTGCTGCCCATGCTGTTGACCCTCGCGCCGACGCTGCAGGCGGCATTTTTCCCCGCGCCTCTGATCGATGCAGACTGGTTGATCGAACACCGCGATGAAGTGATCCTGCTGGATGTGCGCAAGAAGGAAGCCTTCGACACGGAAGGCCACATCGAGGGCGCCCGTCTGGTCGATGTCGGCACGGTGCGCGTCAACCGGGTGGTCGACGGCAAGGAGCTGACCCGCATGCGCCCCACCCCCGAACAGTTCCAGGCCTATCTGCGCACACTGGGCATCGACAACGACAGCCGCGTGGTCATCACCCAGCGCGGCCATACGCCAGGTCAGCTGGCCGGCGCCGCACGGCTCTACTGGCACTTCAAGTACTACGGCTTCGAGGATGTGGCCCTGCTCGACGGCGGCAACGCCGGCTGGGTCGACGCGCTGGAAGACCTGACCGACGAACCGACAGCGCCACCCGCCGAGGGCCACTACCGGGTCGGCGCCGAGCACCCGGAAATCCTGGCGACCATGGGCCAGGTGCGCGCCGCACTGGGGCGCGACGGCACAACCCTGATCGATACCCGCAACCTGCGTTACCACATCGGCATCGACAAGAAGTCCTATGTCTATGGCTACGGTCACATCCCCGGCGCCCGGCTGCTGCCCTACAAGTTTCTGACTCCGGCCAGGGGTACCCAGCGTTACTTCGAGCCGAAACGCCTGAAACGCATCATCGGCGACCTCAATATCGACCTCGACGACGAGCTGATCCTGTTCTGCAACAGCGCCTATGAGTGCTCTTCCGACTGGTTCGCGCTGCATGAGATTCTCGGTGTGCCGAAGGTGCGCATCTATGACGGTTCGCTGCACCAGTGGACCCAGTACGATGACAACCCGATGCAGACCCGTATCGTGTTCTGACGACCGTCCACAAGTTCCCTTCACTTTCCGGGCCGGAATTGATGCAGATCAACTCCGGCCTTCATTTTGCCCACAATCGCAAAACGGTTTTGCTGCCTTGATTTTTATCAATGCGACAAATTGCCACAGCCACAAGAATTCCACCGTCCCGGATTTCGAACCTGAAGAGGTCCGCACACACACTTTTCAAAAGCAGGGTAATGACAATGAAACCAAGACTGAACACTCTCTCCAGGGCGCTGATTGGCATGGGGCTGGGCCTCGGCCTGGCCACATCGGCAATGGCGGGCCAGACCTTGCAAGAGGTCATGAAGGAACGCGGCCTGACCGAGAAGGACATTCTCGCGGCGGCGAAGACCTACACGCCCACCGGTGGTCGTGACGAATACCTGGCCTTCAGCTCCGGCGGCCAGAGCGGTCATGTCATCGTCTACGGCGTACCGTCCATGCGCATCCTCAAGTACATCGGCGTGTTCACGCCGGAACCGTGGCAAGGATATGGCTTCGATGACGAGTCGAAGAAAGTGCTGGAGATGGACAACCCGGACATGAAAATCAAGTTCGGCGACACCCACCATCCGGCCTTCTCGGAAGAAGATGGCGAGTACGACGGCAAGTTCCTGTTCATCAACGACAAGGCCAACCCGCGCATCGCGGTGATCGATCTGCACGATTTCGAGACCAAGCAGATCGTCGCCAACCCCTTCTTCAAGTCCGAGCACGGTGGCGCCTTCGTTACCCCCAACACCGAGTACATCATGTCGGCGGCCCAGTACGCCGCGCCGCTGGATGACGGCTTCACGCCGATCAGCGAGTTTAACGACAAGTACCGCGGTGGCGTGACCTACTGGAAGTTCGACAAGGACAAGGGGCGCATCGACAAGGCCAACTCCTTCACCTTCGAGCTGCCGCCCTACTCTCAGGATCTGTCCGACGCGGGCAAGGAAGCCAGCTACGGCTGGGGCTTCACCAACTCCTTCTGTTCCGAGCGTTATGTCGGCGGCGAGAACCGTCCGCCATTCGAGGCCGGCTGTTCCGCCAAGGACACCGACTTCCTGCAGATCACCAACTGGAAGAAGGCTGAAGAGCTGGTCAAGGCCGGCAAGGTCAAGAAGGTCAACGGCTCCTACCTGATCCCGATCGATCAGGCGGTGAAGGAAGGCATTCTCTACCTGGTGCCCGAGCCGAAGAGCCCTCACGGCGTTGATGTCAACCCGACCGGCGAATACATCATCGTCTCCGGCAAGCTCGACAGCCATGCCTGGGTCTACAGCTGGGAGAAGATCCGGAGCGCCATCAAGAACAAGAAGTTCGAAGGCAAGGACCCCTATGGCATTCCGATCATTGCGATGAAGGATGCCCTGCACACCCAGGTCCAGGTCGGGCTCGGTCCGCTGCATACCCAGTATGACGCGAAGAAGTGCGTGGTCTACACCTCCATCTATGTGGACTCCATGGTCACCAAGTGGGACTACTGTGAAGGCAAGGTGCTCGACCAGATCCACATCCACTACAACATCGGTCACCTGGTGGCGATGGAAGGTGACTCCAAGTCTCCGGACGGCAAGTACCTGATCGCGCTCAACAAGCTGGCCATCGACCGCTTCAACCCGGTGGGTCCGCTGCACCCGCAGAACCACCAGCTGATCGACATCAGCGGCGACAAGATGAAGTTGCTGTACGACATGCCGATCCCGCTGGGCGAGCCCCACTATGTGGTCGCCATCAAGGCCGACAAGCTGAAGCCGGCGGTGCGCTACAAGTCCGGATGGGACAGCCGCAGCGACAAGCGGTCCCCCTGGAAGACCCGCGCCGGTCGTGAGAAGGTCGTGCGCAACGGCAACAAGGTGGATGTCTACGGTACCGTCATCCGCTCGCACATCACTCCGGACATCATCGAGGTGGAAGAAGGCGATACCGTCTCGCTGCACTTCACCAACCTGGAGCGTGCCGAGGACGAAACCCATGGCTTCGCCATCTACGACCAGAATGTCCAGCTCTCGCTCGAGCCCGGCAAGACCGTGTCCGCCACCTTCAAGGCCGACAAGCCCGGTGTCTATCCCTACTACTGCACCGAATTCTGCTCCGCGCTGCACCTCGAAATGCAGGGCTATCTGCTGGTCAAGCCAAAGGGGTACAAGGCCAAGGCCAGTGGCGTGAAGGAAGGACAGGCCTACACCAAGGCTGACTACGAGAAGCAGGTCAAGACCAACCGTGACACCCAGGCCGTGATCGACACCGTGGTCAAGTTCATCACCAACCGCAACTACAAGGATTTCCCCGAAGTGGTTGCCCTGGTCGAGGATGCCACCGATCAGCTGGGATTTGCGGAAGAAGCCCGCAAGAAAGCGGAAGCCTTCGCCGCCAAGGGCGACTGGCAGAACGCCACCCTGTGGGCCGGTCAGCAATGGCAGTACCAGGTCAAGACCGCTGACCTCGGCCTGCGCGCCAAGACCTTCCTCGAAGAGCATGGCGCCGTTAAGGTCAAGTAAAGTTATCCCAGGATAACCTGACCCGGGCAGGGGGAGCGGTAAGCTCCCCCTGCTTCGTTATGAAGATCCATTAACCTTGCAAACAAAGGTGAAATCATGAAAAACAAGACTTTTGCACTGGCTGCTGCCACCCTCGCCCTTGCCATCAGCGGAGCCGTCCAGGCCGGTGGCGCGGAACTCTATCAGTCCAAGACCTGCTGGTCCTGCCACGGAAAGGATGCGAAATCTCCCGTACTGCCCATCTATCCGAAACTGGCGGGCCAGAATGAGGCCTACCTGCTCAACCAGATGAAGGACATCAAGTCCGGCACGCGCAACAATGGCCAGAGCGCCGCCATGAAAGGCGTCATGGGCATGGTCAACGAAGCCGAAATGGCCGAGATTGCCAAGTGGCTCGCCGGCCTCAAGTGACCTGAATCAACTGGCCACCAATCCGGCGGGTTGGGTTGATTTTCATCAAGCACTTCAGCGCATGCGTGTGATTCAATCCTTCCCGCCGTATCGGTGGCCGCAAGGCTGAAAAACGCATTACGGCCAGACACACACCGCCCGCAGGGGCGTATCAACCGAGAAAACAAAACCATGAATCCCAAACTTTTGCTCAAATCCGGAATGATTGCGCTCAGTCTGATGAGCGCTTCTGTGGCAAGTGCCGCCGACATCGTCAAATGGAATGCCGCGGGTGGTGAGGAGGAAGAGGCCCTGAAACTGGAGCCGGATCTCGAGAACGGCATGGATGTATTCGAAGTCTGTTCGGCCTGCCACCTGACCGAAGGCTGGGGTGAAAAAACCGGCACCTTCCCACAGATCGCCGGACAGCACCGCAATGTACTGATCAAGCAGCTGGCCGACATTCGCGCCGGCAACCGTGACAATCCGACAATGTATCCGTTTTCGCTCCCCGAATCCATCGGTGACGCCCAGGCGCTGGCCGATGTCACCGCCTACATCGCCAAGCTGCCGATGAACCCCGACTGGGGCAAGGGCCCCTGGCCGCCCGGCACGCCGGAATACGCCAAGGGCGAAAAGCTGTTCAAGGACAACTGCGTCAAGTGCCACAAGGCCCATGGCGAAGGCGACAACGAAAAGTTCTATCCGAAGATTCAGGGTCAGCACTACAAGTACATGCTGCGCCAGTTCGAGTGGATACGAGACGGCAAGCGACGCAACGCCAACCCGGACATGATGAAGCAGATCAAGAACTTCAGTGATGACGACATGAAAAAAGTCATCAACTGGGTCACTCATCAGAAAGTGGATCCGAAGCTGCTGGCGCCGTCCAAGGATTGGGTCAACCCGGACTTCGCCGACTGAGGCCATAGAGCCTTTGATGACCCGACTGTCCGCTCCCGCTTCGGCGGGAGCGGCGTTTGGGCCATCGAAAAACCACAATAAAGCCACGGCCTTGAAGTGACAGAGCCGTACCCTGAAAACCGGGTCATCCCGCTCCGGTTTCCAGAGTCCGGATCCGGACCCGAGCATCCATTACGATACCCAAGGGGCCAAGCTCATGACTGCCGACACACACAAGAAACAGACCCTGCTGGTCGCCCTGCTCTCCCTCGCCGGGATCGGGCTGCTGGCGCTGATCTTCTATTCCTCTGTTTGGTGGGTATCGCTCACCGCACCCAATTACCCGAAGGAATCCTTTCCCGACGGGGTGCGCATCGAGTTCCATGTCAATGGCGTCTTCAACGGATGCACGCTGCAGAAGAAGGAGGAAATCCAGGAGGATGAAGCCCTCGATTGTGTCCACGAAATGGACACCATCAATCACTATGTCGGCATGTACCCGATCGCGGCAGGCGCACCGGTCGAGCGCGGCTACGGCCAGTTCCTGATCACCTTTCTGGCCATCATGCTGCTGGGCTTCATGTGTACCAAACCCAGGATCCGAATGGCGATACTCGGCGTCGGCTTCGCCGGCCTGACCGCCTGGATGTACCTGACCATGTTCACCGATAACGGGATTGCCCTGCAGAACGAAGGCTACATCGAAGCCCTGGTAACCTCGCTCGATCAGGATGCCAAGGACAATGCCGAGGCTGAAGACGAGATCGTCATCGGCGGCATCACCGGCGTACTCAAGCAATCACTGGAAGAATCCGGCGTGGAAGTCGTGCTGCCATCGGAGTTGGAGAAGAAAGGCAAGAAGAAGCCCAGCGGCAAGAATGAGCTGATCCAACAGCTCAAGGCCACCTACGAGGTGGACCGCGAGAAATCCGGCGGCAAGATGGAACCCTGGAACGGAAGCGCCCTGCAGGTCATGCTGTGGCACTACGACAAGACCCTGGGACGCTACTTCAACAACCGCGCCGAGATCGAACCCATGGTGAAGGTGTTGCGGGTCGCCCTGATCACCACCTTCTGGGGGCTGGTCGCGGCCATGCTGCTGTTGCTCTGGGGCGCACGCAAGAACGGTGGGCTGTTCCACTGGCTGCTGGTACTGGTGCCGATGGCCTTGCCGCTCTTCTTTGTCATCGACTACTCGGCCTGGCTGTGGTGGTACGGCCATACCCTCAACGACATGGGCGCCTTCTCGGTCAAGCCCTTCATGCCGACGGTCTTCGGTAACGGCAAGGTGGCGCAATTCACCACCCATTCCTATCCGGATGTCGGTTTCGGCCTGATGGTACTGCTCTCGCTGCTGCTGGCGATGGCCGCACTGATCCGTCGCAAGCAGTTCAGGGACGGCGGCAAGGACTGATGATCCGCCTGCTGGCCATCGCCCTGCTGCTGTTCGCCGCCACTGCTGGCGGCGCGCAGGCCGCATCCACCTACCCGCCCCTGCAGGATCTGGTGGACAAGGCCAAACCCAACTCGACCCTGGTGCCCCCGCCCGGCACCTATTCGGGGCCGGTCACGCTGGACTTTCCGCTGACCATCGACGGCAAGGGCAAGGTCACCATCGATGGCGGCGGCCAGGGCTCGGTCATCTACATCGACACCGATGGCGCGGTGATCAAGAACCTGCACCTGACCCATTCCGGCAATTCCCACAACGACATCGATGCCGGCGTCCAGGTACGCGGCAATTTCAATGTCATCAAGGACAATGTCATCGACAATTGCCTGTTCGGCATCGACCTGCAGGAGTCCAACAACAACATCGTGCGCCGCAACCGCATTTCCTCCAAGGATGTGGAGCTGGGCGTGCGCGGCGATTCGGTGCGCCTGTGGTACAGCTTCAACAACAAGATCACCGACAACACCATCCGCAACAGCCGGGACATGGTGGTCTGGTACTCGGCCGACAACACCATCGCCCGCAACGATTCCCGTGGCGGCCGCTATTCGCTGCATTTCATGTATTCACGCTTCAACGATGTGGATTCCAACCACTACGAACACAACTCGGTCGGCATCTTCCTGATGTATTCCGACAGCGTGCGCGTGCGCAACAACTACATCGCCTACGCCAACGGCCCCACGGGCATGGGTATTGGGTTCAAGGAAACCTCCGATGTGGAGATCGCCAACAACCAAATCCTCTATTGCGCCACCGGGCTGTACATCGATGTATCGCCCTACGACCCGGAGGCCACCAACCGCATCCACGACAACACCATCGCCTTCACCATCATCGCGGTCGATTTCCTCAACGACTGGAAAGGCAACATCTTCGAACGCAATGCCTTCAAGGGCAACCAGATCCAGGTCTCCGTCGCCGGTGGCGGCAGCGCCGACCGCAATGTCTGGAAAGGCAATTACTGGGACGACTACGAAGGCTTCGATCTCGATCAGGACGGCATCGGCGACCAGCCTTACGAACTGTTCAACTACGCCGACCGCATCTGGATGGATGTGCCACCCGCCCGCTTCTTCCAGGGAACCCCGGTCATGGCGGTGCTGGATTTTCTCGAGCGGCTGGCACCGTTCAGCGAACCGGTGCGACTGGTGCGCGATGAGCGCCCGCTGATGTCCACGCCGGACTCAACCCAACTCGCGGAGACCGATCCATCATGAGCGACAGTACACCACCCGGAGCTTCCGCCAAGGGACGCAGCAAGGCACCGATCAGCAAGGCCCGGCGCGACAAGCAACGCCGCGAATTCCTGCGCTCGGCGGCGCTGACCGCCGGCATCGTCGGCCTGTCACTGGTCGGCCTGGCGCCCGCGGTAACCGGCAGCGCGCTGCGGCTGCGCCCCCCCGGCGCCATCAAGACACCACTGGACGAAGAGAAGTTCTTCGCCGCCTGCATCAAGTGCGGCCAGTGCGTCCAGGTCTGCCCGGTCGAAGCGATCAAGCTGGCTGACCTCATCGACGGCGCCGGCATCGGCGTGCCCTATATCGACCCGCGCGCGCAGGCCTGCGATTTTTCCTGTGACGGCCTGCAGTGCGTACTGGCCTGCCCCACCGGCGCCCTGACCCACGAACTGGATTATCCGGCCGACGCACGCATGGGCTTCGCGGTGCTCAAGAACCCGACATCCTGCCTGGCGGTGCAGGGCAAGGGCTTCAGGGGCGTGGCCCGCGGCTCCGACTACGATGGCAAGCTGCGCTACGACGAAATCGACCGCTGGAACCCGATTCCGGTGGCCGATCATCCCTATGACCTGGAGATCTGTGACCTGTGCATGCGCCAGTGCCCGATCGAGATCCGCATCGCCCAGTGCGAGGAAAAGAAGAAACAGGGTGAGGAAAAACCCAAGGCGCGGGTGGCCATGCAGGTCGGCAACGAATGCCCGCCCAAGCACGCCATCGAACTGCGCCCCATCGACAACGGCGACGGTGTCAAACGCTTGCAGCCGGTGGTGCTCGACGGCTGCGTGGGCTGCGGCGTCTGCGAGATGATCTGCCCGGTCGGTGGCGACGAGCCGGGCAGCGCCGCCATCGTCATCGACATTCACCAGACCACGGATTCCCGGAGGAGCTGACATGAACTACATCAAGGAATCCCTTTCCCAGGTCTTCGGCCGCGACCCCACGCGCCCCAACAAGGAGGAGCAGCCCGAGGCACTGAAAAAGATC
Source organism: Gammaproteobacteria bacterium (assembly GCA_026989015.1). Classification (GTDB taxonomy): domain Bacteria; phylum Pseudomonadota; class Gammaproteobacteria; genus S144-22. The sequence goes on along the minus strand of JALSKD010000045.1, from coordinate 6,034 downwards.
TACGACAAGAAACGCGGCACCCTGACCAAGGAATACCTGCTCTCCATCGAGCACCACAGCCATGTGCTCGGCAAATGGATGAAACGGCGCTGGCTGACGTTGCTGTTCGTGAATTTCCTGTTCCTGATTTCCTACAAGCTGGACATCCAGCTGGTCGAAGGGGCGATGACCGCATCGCGGGTCATCGGTTTCCATTTCGCTGACCTGAACTCGGCGTTGCAGGTGATGCTGGCCTACAAGCATGTGGTGCTCAACCTGGTGATAGGCACCACCACCGTGTTCATTCTGTGGCTGCTGCTCGGCGGCCGCACCTTCTGCTCCTGGGTCTGCCCCTACCACCTGTTGTCGGAATGGGCGGAATACCTGCATCTGTGGCTGGTGAAAAAGAAAATCATCAAGGGTGTCAAGTTCCACCGCAAGACCCGAGCGGTGTTCTATGTCATCTTCGCGCTGCTCGCTCTGGTCACCGGCTACACCGTGTTCGAGACCATCTCGCCAACCGGAATCGTCAGCCGGGCCATCATCTACGGGCCGGGGCTGGCGCTGATCTGGGTCGGTGCTTTGCTGTTGTTCGAGGTCTTCGTGTCGCGCCGTTTCTGGTGCCGCTATGTCTGCCCGATCGGCATCACCTATGCCGCGGTAGGCACCCTGTCGCCGGTGCGGATCGAGTACAATGCCGATGCCTGTCATCACGAAGGCGACTGCCGCAAGGTCTGCCTGGTGCCCCATGTACTGGATGTGACCATCCGCGGCCGCGCCCACGATGTACGGCAGGATCTGACCTCGGACTGCACCCGCTGCGGCATGTGCGTCGATATCTGTCCGACGGATTCGCTGAACTTCAAGATCAAGGGGCTGGACAAGTTCCTGTAGGACACTGATCCGATGATTGAATTTTCCGGCGTCACCAAGCGCTTTCGCCGACAGGAAGTCCTCCAGTCCATCGATCTGCGCATCGAGCGCGGCCAGCGGGTGGCGCTGGTCGGCTCCAATGGCGCCGGCAAAACCACGCTGATCCGCTGCCTGCTGGGCGAATACACCCACCAGGGCCAGGTGCTCATTGACGGAGAATCACCCCGCGAGCACCGCCAGAGCGTGCTGTCGAAGATCGGTTTCGTGCCACAGCTGCCACCCCCGCTGCGCATGCCCGTGGGCCAGCTGGTACGCTTTTCGGCCAGCCTCTGCCAAGCCGACCCGGAACGCATGCAGGCGGTGGCCGACGATCTGGGTTTCGATGCTCGGCGCTACCGCCATCACCCCTTTTTCAAACTCTCCGGCGGCCAGAAGCAGAAACTGCTGATCGCCATTGCCCTCGGACGGGACTCGGAACTGCTGGTGATGGACGAACCCGCCGCCAATCTCGATCCCGAGGCACGGCACCAGCTGTTTCGGCTGCTGGCGGAAAAGCAGGACAAGGCCGCCATGCTGATCTCCAGCCACCGCCTCGACGAGGTGGCGGCCCTGGTCAACCGTGTGATCGAGATGGATCAGGGCCGTATCGTGCTCGACGACGAGGTGGCCGACAGCGTGGACATGACCCGCCTGCTCGCGGTGGTCGTGATCATGACTCAACCCGAGGACGCCTTCGCCCGGGCGCTGTCCGAGTGGGGTTTCAGGGAGCTGGCCGATCCCTGCCACTGGAGCGGGACCATCGCCGGGCCGGACCGCCTGCGCTTCCTCGGCATGCTGTCGCGCTATGCCGCCCTGCTCGCCGGCCTCGAGATGAGCGAGGCGGCCGGCAGCGCTACGGAGGCCAGCGATGTGGCCTGAACGGCGCCGCTGTCTGCTCCTGATCGGCGGTCTGCCTCTGCTGGGCCTCACCGGCTGTTCCGACGAACCTGAAACCGGTCCTGTCGATGTCCGTTTCGACCGCGATGCCTGCACCCGTTGCCGGATGGTGCTCAGTGATCCGCGCTTTGCCGCGGAAATCCGCTATTTCCCGGAAGGCAAGCGATCCAGGGTTGCCAAGTTCGATGACATCGGCTGCGCCACCCTGTGGCTGGAGCACCAACCCTTCCGCGACGATCCGAAGACCGAGATCTGGGTGGCCGATCACCGAAGCCGTCAGTGGATCGATGCGCGCAGCGCCTGGTATGTGCCCCTCAACTCCTCACCGATGGAATACGGTCTGGGCGCTCAGTCAGAACCCGCTTCGGGTGCGCTGGACTTCGAGCAGGCCAAGGCCCGTATCCGCGAAATCGAAGAGACATTCAATGTCCACGGGCAGCAGCTCAGGCAGCGGCTCGAGGAACAGGCGCGGCAACGCGCGCTCAAGAAACAGGGGAAACAACCATGAAGCACCTGTGGCTCACCGCCTGGACCGATGTCATCGAATCCCTGCGCGCGCGCTGGTTCATGGTCTATTCACTGGTCTTCGGCGGCATCGTGGTGATCCTCTTTGCCTTCGGTCTGTCGGAATCGCGCATCATGGGCTTCACCGGCCTGTCGCGGCTGCTGGTCACCTACATCCAGCTGTCGATGGCCATCCTGCCCATCTTCGTGCTCATCACCACCGTGCGTTCGGTGGCCGGTGACCGCGAGGCCGGCGTGTTTGAATACATGCTGTCGCTGCCGGTGTCGCTGTCGTCCTGGTTCTGGGGGCGGTTCCTCGGCCGTTTCTTCGTGGTCTTCCTGCCGGTATTTCTGGCCATGCTCGGCGCGGTGATCTGGGGCCTGGTCAAGGGCTCGGAGATTCCCTGGAACCTGTTCGTCTATTACAGCGCGCTGCTGATGTCGCTGGCCTGGTGCTTTCTCGGCATCGGCATGCTGATTTCCACCCTCGCCCGCTCTTCCGATGTGGCCCAGGGCGCGGCGTTTCTGGTCTGGTTGACGCTGCTGCTGTTCCTCGACCTGATCCTGCTCGGGGTGCTGATCCAGGAGCGGTTGCCGCCGGACACCGCGGTCGCCATCGCCCTGGCCAACCCGTTGCAGGTGTTCCGCACCGCCACCATGATGCTGTTCGATCCACAGCTGGTATTGCTCGGCCCAACCGCATTCGTCATTCTCGACCGCTTCTCCGTCGAGGGCTATATCGCCTGGGCCGTACTCTACCCCATCCTGTTCGGTTCGGTCGCCGCCACCCTGGGCTACTTTTTATTCCGCCGCAGCGACCTGCCCTGAGATGAGCGCCTCTTCCCGGATGTGGCTGATCAACATCGCGCTGGCCGCACTGCTTCTGGCCGCTGCGGCGGCCTGGCTGTTCTCGCCCGGCCCTGAGCCGCAGGTTGTGCGCCTGCAGATCGACCCCGACTGCGACCTGCGCGCAGGTCCCTGCGAACTCGTGGCCCAAGACGGAACCCGCGTGCGTTTCGCCATCGCCCCACGCGACATCCCGGTCGGCAAGACACTGCAGCTTTCGGTCGAGGTGGACGGCGCTCCGGCCGACCGGGTCGCGGTCGACATCAATGGCGTGGACATGGACATGGGTCTGCGCCCATACCCTCTGGAATCTGCCGACGGCCACCGTTTCAGCGGCCCCGGAGGGCTCAATTTCTGCAGCCGGGGCATCATGGAGTGGGAAGCCCGAGTCCTCGTCCATCAGGGTGACCGCGAATTGGTGGCTCCCTTTCGCTTCATCACCGAAGCGCCTGATCCGGCACAGCCGCTGAAGGCGCCCGACGCATCATGACCCGTCTGCCGATACTGTTCACCCTGCTGATGCTGACCCATGCGCAGGCAGCCGATGCGCCTCCCGGCGAACTGCGCCAGGGCGATTGTCAACGGCCAAAACCGGGACAGGATCTGCGCCACTGCAGTTTTTCCGGGCGTAACCTGCCGGGCATCGACCTCAGTTCCAGCCGGCTCGACGGTGTGGATTTCATCAATGCCCGAATGCCCGGATGCCGACTGCAGAATGCCTCGCTGTCCGGCGCCGATCTCAAGTGGGCGACCCTGACGGATTGCGACCTCAGCCACGCCACTCTCGATGCGGCCGACCTGTTTCATGCCACCTTCGACGGCTCGCGCCTGACCGGCGCCAGCTTCCACCGCGCCAACCTGTTCGGCGCCAACCTCAATGAAGTCGATGCCGAGGACAGCCGCTTCGCCCACGCCTACATGAAGGATGTGGCCATGGAAGATGGCCGCTTCAATCGAAGCGACTTTTCCCAGGCTTTCATGCAGCGCGCGGTGCTGATCGGCAGCCAGTTACGCGGGGCGCGTTTCAACGAAGCGGTGCTGACCGGCGCAGCCCTGGAGGAGACGGACCTGCACAACGCCGACCTGACGCGGGCGCTGGTCAATGGCGCGCGCCTCGACCAGGCCAATCTGATTGGCGCCGACCTGCGCGACGCGCGGCTGACCCACGCCGTGCTCGATGGGGCGCGAGTTGAAGCCGTGCGCAACCCGCCACCCGAACTGCGTGACCGGGTACAGCCATGAACCACCCCGTTCTGTCCGTTTTCCGCTACCCTGTACAGCGCACCGATGAGCCATCCGATGGAGATCACACGATGAAGACCCTTCTGCTGAGCAGCCTGCTGTTCCTGGCCGTGCTGATGCCGGCTTCCGCCGCCGAAACCGACGATGCCCGATTGCAGGCCATCGCCCGCATGGGTGAACTCAACGGCATTGCCCTGCAGTGCCGCTACCTCGATCAGATGCGCCGCATCAAGCAGGTGCTGATCAGCCACCTGCCCAAGCAACGGGCGCTGGGTGAGTGGTTTGAGAAAACCACCCAGGACAGCTTCATGAACTTCATGCAGCAGAACCGGGAATGCCCCGGACTGATCGAATACGAACGCGAACTGGATCAGGCCAGCAAGCGGATCGCGGAGGTCTTTGCGCAATGATCCGCCGTGTGCTGATCCTCGTCCTGCTGTGGCCGCTGATCGCACAGGCCGCCGGCGACCTGAAGGTCGCGACCACCGTCAAGCCGGTGCATTCCATACTCAGTGGTCTGATGAAGGACATTGGCGAACCGCTGCTGCTGATCCCCGCCGACCGCACACCGTTCGACTATGCGCCCGACGAGGCGCTGAAGACACGCCTGAATACGGTCGATCTGCTGCTCTGGGTCGGCCCGGAACTGGAAAAAACCCTGCAGCCGCTGATCGCGAAACTGCCCGACAGCGTTCGTGTGGTGGAATTGCTGGACCGGGAAGACCTCAAGGTGCTGCCTTCCCGCGCCAATCCGCTGCAGCGCAACCCCTTCTTCTGGATGGATGACCGCAATGCCATCATCCTGCTCGATCTGCTGACCGAGATCCTGATCGAGGCCGATCCGGCGCGGGCGCACATCTACACCCGCAACCGCCTGCGCCTGCTCAAGCCGCTCAAACGCATCGACCGGGAATACGAATACGGCTACCGGGGCCTTCAGGCCGGTACCGGCGCCGAATACTACGATGCACTCAACTATTTCGAGCAGGCCTATGCGCTGAAGATCGTCGGTCATGTGGCCACCACCCCCTGGGACCCGATCGACACCGAAGCCCTGCTCCGGCTGCGCAGCCGAATGCTCGAGTTCCGCGCCAATTGCCTGTTCACCGACCGTGGCATGCCGGCCCGTAACCTCGATCTGCTGACCGCCGGTCAGAACATCAGCATTGGCGAGCTGGACCCTCTGGGCCTGCAATTCAAGCCCGGAGAGGATCTCTACCTCAAGCTGATGCGGCACAATACCGATGTCATCAAGCAATGCCTGCGCGCCAATCTGGACGAAGCGGCTCTGGCCCGTGCCCGCGCTGATGAGGCGGACATCCCGGAGACCGACGGCATCGGCGGCCGCTTCATGCTCACCGATCAGCTCGGGCGGCTGGTAACCGAGCAGGATTTCATTGAAAAATGGTCGCTGGTCTATTTCGGCTATACCCACTGCCCGGATGTCTGCCCCACCAGCCTGAGCACCCTGACCCAGGCGCTCAGACTGCTGGGCGATGACGGCAAACGGATCCAGCCCTACTTCATCACCGTGGACCCGGAAAGGGACAAGGCGCCGGTGATCCGTGACTATGTGAAGTATTTCGACCCGCGGCTCAAGGGCCTGACCGGCACCCAGGCGATGATCCAGCGCCTTGCCGACCAGTTTGGCGTG
>JALSKD010000044.1 GCA_026989015.1 Gammaproteobacteria bacterium | reverse complement strand
GCTGGCGAGCATACTCGGTTTCGCTGTTTATGGTGTAGGCAGCAGCCTGGCCTCGGGAGGCTACGGATTCGACGATGATGACGACGAATACGGTTACCGCAGGGCTCCAAACCTGCAGGCCATGCGTGTGGAATCGAAGCTCTACCAGGAAGAGTGCGGCAGCTGCCATCTTGCCTATCCGCCACAACTGTTGCCACCGGCAAGCTGGTCGCGCATCATGAACGGACTGGAGGATCATTTCGGCGAGAACGCCGAGCTCGATGGCCAGACCCGTCAGCAGATCGAAAGCTACCTCAAGTTGTTGTCCACGCCGCGACGGGGCGAATACCGTAAACTGTTGCGCAACATGGACCCAAACAAGGCGCCGCTGCGCATTACAGAGATGACCTATTTCAAGCGTGAGCACCGTGAAATACCGCGTCGGTTCGTTACCGGAAATGACCAGGTGCGGTCGTTCAGTCAGTGCGATGCCTGCCATCAGGATGCAGCCCGAGGCTCTTTCGATGAAGACCGTGTTTCTATTCCTGGCGTTGGCCGCTGGGACGACTAGCCCCCCCATAACCGCTGACGATGACGATGCCGGTTTTGGGCAGATTCGCCAGTGGGTGCGCGAGGGTCGAATCCTGCCGCTGCAGGACATCCTCGAACGCTACCCGCCGGGCCCCGGTGGTCGTCTTCTGGATCTGGAAGTGGAGCAGGATGGCGGCCGTGTCGTCTATGAACTGGAAATCCTGCATGCCGATGGCCGGGTGGTCGAGTTGAAGGTGGATGCCCGTGACGGTCGCCTGATCAAGCGGGAGATTGAGGATTGAAGCTGCTGCTGGTCGAGGATGATGAGGCACTGGTGGACAGCCTGCGCCCCCTGCTGCGTCGGGCCGGCTATGCTGTCGAGTGGGCGGCCAATGGCGTGGACGCGGAGTTCCTGATGGAGGAGGAAGACTTCGATGCAGTGGTGCTCGATCTCGGTCTGCCGCAGAAGAACGGCTTGGATGTGTTGCGTGCGGTGCGCGCCCGCGGCGGGCGGGTGCCGGTGCTGATTCTCACCGCGCGGGACGGCTGGCAGGAACGGGTGGACGGACTCAAGGCCGGTGCCGATGACTATCTGGGCAAGCCCTTTCACAGCGAGGAACTGCTGGCGCGTATCGAGGCACTGCTGCGCCGCCGTCACGGACTCACCGCCAATGTGATCCGCCAGGGCGGCCTGGAGCTGGACACGGACCGGCAACGGGCGCGTACAGAGGACGGAGAGGAAGTGCAGCTCACCGGCATCGAATTCCGTCTGCTGCGTCAGCTGATGTTGTACCCGGAAAAGATTCATTCAAGAACCGAGCTGAGCGAACAGGTCTATGAAGAAGAGCAGTTGCGCGACAGCAATGTCATCGAGGTCTATGTCAACCGGCTGCGCAAGCGCTTCGGAAAATCCGTCATCGAAACCCTGCGCGGGCAGGGCTATCGGCTGGGCCGGTTGCGGCCGGAGTGAACGGTGGCTTCCCTGCGCAAGCGGCTCGGCCGCCAGTTGCTGTTCAGCATGCTGTTGATTCTTGCCGGCCTGCTGCTGGCGATGAACCTGGCCATACGCGACCTGGTCGGCGATTATGTGGCATCCCGTCTGGAACATGACCTGGATACCCTGGTCAGCGCCCTGCAGCGGGACGGGAGCGGCCACTGGAGCCTGGATGAACGGATGCTGTCCAGCGTCTACCGGCGGGTGCGTTCGGGGCACTACTACCGCATCGACACCCCCAGCGGGGTGTTGCGCTCCCGCTCGCTGTTCGATCTGGAGCCGGATTTCTCCGCCGTGACCGGCGCCGCTCCCAGGGAACTCGACGGACCGGGTCGGGAGTTGTGGCTGGTGCTGCACCGCCGCATCGTCAAGCAGGGGCAACCGCTGACGCTGTGGATCGCCGAGGACATCCATGCTCTGCACGACCGTTTGCGGTGGTGGTCCGTGCTGATGCTGTTGCTGGTGGTCATGGGTGCCGTGTTACTGGTCTCGTGGCAGTCCCGTCTGCTGTCTCGCGGTTTTGCCATTTTTGACCGTTTGCGCCAGGCCCTGACCGCGCGCAGGTACGAGCCGCTGGACATCGATGCTCCTCAGATCCCCGACGAGATAACCCCGCTGGTTACCGAAATCGATCGCCTGCTCGAACAGCTGCGGCAACGCACCCAGCGCACCCGCAACGCGCTGGGCGATCTGGCCCATGAACTGAAGCGGCCACTGCAGATGCTGATGCTGGCGCATGAAGATCAGGAAGAAAGCGCGCCGGAGCGCCGGGCGCTGGCGCAGCTGCAGACGCTGATCGACCGTGAGCTGAAACGGGCACGCATCTCCGGCGCCGATGCCGTGGGCCGGCGCTTCGACCCGCAGCAGGATTTGCAGCCGTTGCTCGAAGTGATGCGCAGCATCCATCCCGGTGTCGCGTTCAGTATTGATCTTGCCGATGACCTGGGCCAGATGTACCTGGATCGGGACGACCTGCTGGAACTGATTGGCAACCTGGTCGACAACGCCGGCAAGTTCGCAGATGGCGCGGTGCGCCTGTGCTTGCGTCGGGACGGCGGTCAGCTGCTGATCGAGGTTGAAGACGATGGTCCCGGCCTGCCCGAGGATCAGCGGCAGCGCGTGTTGCGCAAGGGCGTGCGGCTCGATGAAACCCGGGAAGGGCAGGGGCTGGGGCTGCGCATCTGTGCCGACATCATCGCCAGTTATCAGGGGGAGTTACGGTTGGAGGATGTGGCCACCGGCGGTTTGTTGGTGCGGGTGTGGCTGCCCTTGTCGGACTCATGAAGCGTTGCCGCAGCCGCTGGGCAGCAGTGCCGAAGTCTTGCCACTGAGCCGGTAGGCGATCAGCCCCAGCCATTCGTGCAGCGCCACCTGCAGGTTGTTCAGATGGGCCAGCAGGTCCGGGCGCGGGCGCAGCAACTGCTCCGGCATCGAGCGATGATCGACCGGAATGGGCTGCAGGGCCCAGCCCTGATGGCAAAAGACGCCAACCGCGCGCGGCATGTGGAAAGCGGTGGTAACCAGCAGCCAGCGCTCGCCGGGCCGTGGCCGGGCCAGCCGGCGGCTGAACAGGGCATTTTCATGGGTGTTGCGTGCGCGGTCATCGTAGCGCACGCGGTCGCCGATGCCGGCCCGCTCGAACAGCGGCCTGATCTGTTCGGCTTCGGTGGGCAGGCCGGGGCGCAGACTGGCGCTGCCGCCGGTGAAGATCAGTTTCGCCTTAGGGTAGCGCCGGGCCAGCTCGATGAACCGGGTCAGCCGCTCGGCGGCTTCATTGAGTTCGACCTCTTTCCAGTAGCCGCCCAGCTCGGCCTGTACCGAGCCACCGAGCACAAGGATTCCGTCCACCCGTTTGGGCAGACGGGACGGCGCGGAAAAGCGTGACTCAAGCGGATAGAGCAGACCATCGCCGATCGGCAGCCAGGTCAGCAGCAGCAGGAAGCCAAGCAGCAGTGTCAGCAGCTGCAGTCCGCGTCGGCGACGCCCGGCCAGCAGCAGCAACCACGCAGCCAACAGGGCCCACAGCAGCAGGTGGGTGGGTGAAAACAGCAGCCAGAGCCACTTGGAAAGAGAAAAAAAGGACGGATCCATGCCAGCACACTCTCGGAGCAGACGGCATTCTGGGCAAGATAAGCGGTGGTTACAAGCGGTTTCAGTTCAACGGGAATGTGAAATAGCTCGCTTAAGCCTTTGAAAAACCGGGCTATATGCTAGTATCAGCTACTGCGTCACGCTAAAAGTCCGCGTTGCCTGTCAAGCTCGCGTTCTTCATACACCCCGCCGCAACGGCGTAGAGGACCGGACAGTGCCGATAGAAAGGATCAACCGCTACAAGCAATCGGTTCCGCTGCAGTACCGCGATGAACACATGGAGGAACGCTACCAGCGCTTCCAGCGCGGCCGTGGGCGCAGTACCAGTATCTTCGGCCTGTTCACGCTGATGCTGATGGCCTTGGGTTTTGCCTTCATCGAGCATTGGGTGCTGGGCCTCAAGTCGTCGTTGCCGTTGATGGTCTATCTGGGCGCCGCGGCCGTGTCCGGCGCCGGTTCCCTCTATTCCATCTTCAGTTCGAGCACCGTGGCGCTCAAGCTGCGCCTTCTGCTGCCGGGGGCGCTGTTGCTCTGCGGACTGCTGTTGTCGCTGCATTTCGAGGGCTACCGTCTCTATCATGGCTTCCAGATGGGCTTGCTGCTGATCTGGCTGGGCAGCCTCAATTCGCTCGGGTTCCGCATGATTTCGGTTGCGGTCACGCTGCTGGCGCTGGGCTTTGCCGGCCTTGCGTGGCTCTATGGCGCAGACGACATCAAGTTGCCGGCGTTGCTGGCCCAGCTGTTCTCGGCACTGGTGCTGGCGCTGTTCGTCTCCTATCTGCTGGAGCGTTTCCGCCGCATGCTGTACCTGACGCAGCACGCGATGAAGAGCCTGTCGGCACGGCAGGAAAGCTGGGCCTATACCCTCATCGACCTGGACATGGCGCTCAGTGGCATCACCGATTTGCGGCAGCTGCTGGAGCGACTGATGGAATTCATCGGCGGTGTCATTCCCTTTGACTCCTTCGTGCTCACCACGCTGGACGGCAAGAAGGGGCAACCCGAGCCGGATGTGGTCGAAGGCACGCTGTTCGAGAACGAGCAGGCCACTTTGTGGAACGATGACCTGATCAGCCGCCTGACCCAGACCCGTCAGGCGCTGGCCAGCGCCGATTTCGACTGGGAAGAAGGCTTTCTTGGTCGGCAGAAAAAGATTTTCAAGAACTACCGCCTGGATATACCGGTGTTCGATGGATCCGAACTGGTGGCACTGATCAGCCTGCGCCGGGCCAGCGAGCCCTACGACGAACTGGACATGACGGCCAGCATCAGCCTCACTGCACAGGCGATGATGATCTACAAACGCAGCCTGCAGGCCGGTCCGGCCAAGGTGCTGAAGATGTCCGAATCGCTGGTGCGTGGTGTGACGCCGGAGCAGCTGGCGCAACCGGGAGGCGGTACGCAGGTGGCCGCTGCGCCGCAGCCGGTGAGCAGCGAAAACCCCGACGCCCTGACCCGATCCGACCCCTCCGCCGTGGGCGTCCAGGTGGCGGCGGACAGTACCCGGGTCGATGCGGCGGACATCGGCCAGGCGATAGCACCGCCGAAAGAGGTCAAGCCGGATGAGGAATTGGCGCCCAGCGATCTGGTGCGCAAGCTGAAAAAGGAAACCGAATCGGCGCGCAAGACCATTACCCTGCTCAGCCGCGAGAATGCCGACCGGGTGGCGGTCGACCGCTACCGCAGTGCCGCGCTGGAAGGGGAGCCGCTGTCGGTGCTGTTGGTCGAGGTGGACGGTCTGAGCACGCTGCGCGAGCAGGATGGCGACAAGGCGGCCTACAAGGTCTTCGCCGGCATCATCCGTCATGTCTTTTCCAAGCTGGATCCGCAGGGCGATGTGCTCGGGCGTTACGGGCAGAACGGGTTCAGTGTGCTGCTGCACCGGGTGGACATGAACGCGGCCGAGAAATTCGCCGAGTCGATCCGCCGCTGGGTCGAGTCGGCCCGCTTCAAGACGCCCTATGGCGAACGCAGCGCCACCCTGAGCATCGGCGTGGCCGCGATCACCGAGGAAACCGGCAACTACGAGTCCATGGTCAAGCGCGCCGACATGGCCCTGTTCGTGGCCAAGAAGAGCGGGCGCAACTGCGTCAAGGTGCGTCTCTGACCCGCGTCACTTGATTTCCCGACGGCCCGGGTCTATGTTCGGGCCCATCCGACTTTCTGGCATCCCGAGGTAAGCGTCATGAGAAGCAATATGGGCGGCACCGACCGCATGTTTCGCATCGTTCTGAGCATGTTCATACTCGGCGCGGGCTTTTACATACCCAGCTGGTGGGGGCTGATCGGGCTGATTCCCCTGCTCACCGGCATCGCCGGTTACTGCCCGCTGTATGCGATCTTCGGCATCAATACCTGCCGCAAGGACGATGTCTGCGACTGACGGACCGCGCCGGCCGGCTGCCGCATGACGTCGGTGCGGCGCGCATTCGCCGAACGCTTTCCGTTCATCGAACAGGCCCGGCCGGCGTTCGTCGAGGCCTTTTTCAGTCAGACCCGCGAGGCCGAGCTGCCGGCCGCGGCTCCGATCTGTGATGAAGGCCAGCAGTGCGCCCATTTGGCGCTGCTGCTGGAAGGGGTGGGTCGTGTCTACAAGCTCTCGCCCAACGGCCGCGAAGTCACCCTCTACCGCATCCATCCGGGGCAGAGCTGCGTGCTCACCGCTTCCTGCATCATGAGCCGCCAGGCCTTTCCGGCCATGGCGGTCACCGAAACGCCCTGCCGTGCATTGCTGGTACCGCCGGCGCGGGTGCGTGACTGGTTCTGCGAGGAACCGGCCTGGCGCGATTTCGTGTTTGGCCTGCTGTCGCACCGTCTGGGTGACATCATTTCGGTGGTCGAAGAAGTAGCCTTCCGCCGCATCGACCTGCGTCTGGCGCGCCAGCTGGTGCAGGCATTGCAGCGCGGAGAGCGGGAAGTGCGCAAAACCCATGCGGAGCTGGCGGCCGATGTCGGCAGTTCGCGCGAGGTGATCAGCCGCATTCTGCGTGATTTCTCCGAACAGGGGATGATACGCGCCGGCCGCGGCGTCATCGAGGTGCTTGACGCCGCCGCACTGCGGCGCCTGGCGGATCTCTCCTGATGGCAGGGCTTCGGTGACATTGTCACTGACAAGACTTGTCGACCGGCGTAAGCTGTTTCCGAGTGACCCACACAGGAGACAGACCTCATGAAACAGAATGTAGGAACCCTCGAACGCATCATCCGTGGCCTGATCGGCATCGTCGCCATTGCCGCCTATTTCCTCGGCTGGCTGGGGGGCACTGCGGCCCTGGTCGCGCTGGTCGTCGGCGTGGTCATGCTGTTCACCGCCATCGTCGGCTGGTGCCCGCCCTACGCCCTGCTCGGCATCAATACCGCGAAGAAGGGCGACGCCTGATTCCCCCACGGATCCCGGCGTTCAGCGGCTCCCTTCGGGGGGCCGTTTTTCATTGCGGGCTTGGGCGGCCGCTGCAAAATCGGCTACTCTTGCGGTTTTTTTGAAACGGTTAAGCGATGAAACAGACCATCGACTGGCACGAGTTCTGGAGCCGCGATCGCCAGGGCTTCCACGAAGGGCGGGTCAACGCCTATCTGAGCCGCCATTTCCCGTCCTTTGGACTGAAGCCGGGGGAGGGCGTGTTCGTGCCGCTGTGCGGCAAGGCGGTGGATCTGCGCTGGCTGGCGGAGCAAGGGCATCCGGTGACCGGCGTTGAACTGTCGGCGGTGGCCATCGAGTCCTTCTTCGCCGAGTCGGAATTGCCCTACGAACGCAGCGAGGAGGACGGTTTCACCGTTTACCGTTCGATCAACATCACCCTCTACCAGGGCGACTACATGGAGCTGCGGCCACGGCATGTCGATACCTGCCGCCTGATCTACGACCGCGCTTCGCTGGTCGCCATCGAGGATTTCAACCGCCCGGCCTACGCGCGGCAGATGCAGCGGATCCTGCCGCGGACGCCGATGCTGCTGGTGACGCTGGAATACGACCAGAGCCGGATGGAGGGTCCGCCTTTCTCGGTGCCGCTGGACGAGGTACGCGCACTCTACGAGCCCGCCTACCGGGTCAACGAACTGGAAGCGCAGGAACAGATCGACGAGCGTCCGCGCTGGCGGGACATTGGGCTCGAGTCCCTGCGCGAACGGGCGTTGAAGTTGGAGCCGCAGTCATGAGGGTCGAGGGCCATCTGCACAAGATGCACAGCGCTGCGGGCGATCCGGTGCGCTACTGGCTGGAGCTGGAAGGCGGTCGTGTCGATCTGCATGACCGGATCGGCCAGGTAATCGGCATCGAGTGGCTGGGTGAGATCCACTGCGTGCACTGCGGCCGCACGACTTCGAAGAGCTTCAACCAGGGCTATTGTTACCCCTGTTTCCGCTCCCTGGCGCAATGCGATGTCTGCATCGTGTCGCCGGAGAAATGCCACTATGATGCCGGCACCTGCCGCGAGCCGGACTGGGCCGAGGGACACTGTCTGCAGCCGCATGTGGTCTATCTGTCCAATACTGCCGGGGTGAAGGTGGGCATCACCCGTGAAACGCAGATCCCCACCCGCTGGATCGACCAGGGCGCGCGTCAGGCGCTGGCGATGGCGCGGGTGCCGACTCGCCACGACGCCGGGCGTCTGGAAGTGGCCTGCAAGGCTCATGTGGCGGACCGCACCAACTGGCGGGCCATGCTCAAGGATGCATTCGAGGCCGTGGATCTGGTCCGCGAGGCCGCCAGCCTGCGTGCCCGAGTGGAGCCGGAACTGGATCGCGACCTGGCGCGCCGCATCGAGTGGCGGGTGGATGCCGAGCCGGTGGTCATCGATTATCCGGCACAAGGCTTTCCGCAGAAGGTGGTCAGCCTCAATCTGGAAAAGACACCGCAGGTCGGCGGCCGGTTGCAGGCGATCAAGGGGCAGTACCTGATCTTCGACAGCGGGGTCATCAATCTGCGCAAGTATGCGGGCTACCGGGTGGCGCTGACGCTGGAGGGCTGAGCCGGCCGCCGTGCCGGTCAGTGCAGGCGCGGGTTGTGGCGCTTGGCGTGGTATTCCTCGATCAGCTGCCGCACATGAGGCGGGTAGTCCATTGCGTCCATCTCCTCCATGCCTTCCTCGAAGAAACTGGCCGCTTCCTGCGGCAGGTAGAACAGCATTTCATCGAATACCCGGCGCATCAGCTCGGTATCCTGGCTGCGGGTGGCGACGATACCGCGGTTGATGTGCAGCAGTCGCCAGGGTCGGTACAGTTCCTGTCCGCCGAGGTCCTGCTTCAGTTCCGCGGAAGCGGCATCCACCACCTGGCCCATCAGCTCGGCGAGCTGGCGCAGCTGTGCGCGGTCCTGCATCCGGTTCGCCGCATGGGCAAAGGCATTGACCAGAGGCTCCAGGTGCTGCAGCTCCCCGCCGTGCTCGATGATCCAGCGGGCGAACACCAGCGCGATGTGCTCCAGCTCGTGGCGCTTGTGGGGCAGGTCGAGTTTTTCCATCAGGTCGATCATCTGCAACAGCAGCACGATGCCGTGGTTGCCGATCTCGGTGGCTTCGGCCGGCGAGATGCGCTGGCCTTCGGCGGCCTGGTGGTCGATGGTCTCGAGAATGTCGAAAAACTGGCCGAGCGCCTCCAGCAGGTTGTCCAGCGCGCGCCGGTAGTCGGCGTCCAGGTAGTCGGCCAGCTGTTTCGGCAGCGTGTCGAAATAGGCCCGCGCCTCGGCCAGCGAGGCCTGCTGCATCGGCTGGCTGGAGTCCCCGCTCACAGGGCAATGCCTCGCTGCAGGGCTTCCACCGGTGTCAGCAACCGCTCCTCGGTGACCCGCCACTGGCCGTCGTCCTCGAGGCTGAGCAGGATTTCGATCGGGTGGCTGTCCACGGTGCCGTCCACGGCGGTGACGGTTTCCACGGTGGCGAAACGGATCTGGCGCTCCCCGCTGTCGAGCAGTTCGAGGCCATCGTAGCAGGTGCTGGCGATCAGCTTCTTGCCGAATTCGTATTCGCACTGGGCATGCCAGTCGTCATAGCCGATGACTTCGAAACCGGGCACACCGTAAACCTGCACGCGGCGCGAGATCAGGTTCATGTGGGCCGCGTGGTCATAGCGGGCGAGGGTATCGCAGCAGTCGTCGAGCCACTGTTGGGCGATCTGTCGAGCGGTTTGGGGCATGGCGTATCGTTTGATGGGTACAGAACACAACCATAGCACAGCCCCGGCCGGACATGACCGCAGACGATTGCCGGTCTCTGCCCGGCTGTAAGGGATCAGGCCGGGCAGAACTCGTCAAGCGCCTCGAGCAGCGGCGTCATGTACATGTAGGCGGGGCCACCGTGCATGATCACCGCCATGAATCCGGCCTCGATGATTTCGTCGCGGCTGGCACCGGCTCCGGCGGCCTGTTCCACATGAAAGGCGATGCACCACTCGCATTGGGCGGCCACCGCAAGACCGATGTTGATCAGCTCTTTCTGCTTCAGGTCCAGCGCGGTTCCGGCCTCGGCTTTCTGCAGGAAGCCGAGAAAGGCGTTGGTTTCGGTCGGGTGTTCCTGCTGCAGGCGCTGGGTCAGTTTCTGGATGTCTTCGAGCTTCTGTTTCATGCGGGCCATGGGGCACCTCCAAGTATGGGTGAGCGGAAAACAGCACTTCCACTGTGGAAATGGGGCTGTCACGCCCCATTTCAACTGACCCGGATCAATTGATGGCGCGCAGAATGCGCCGGACCAGCCCCGGCCCCTCATAGATCAGCGCGGAGTAGATCTGGATCAGGCTGGCACCCAGTTCGAAGCGCAGGCGGGCCTCCTCGGGGCTGTCGATGCCGCCGACGGAGATGATCGGGATCGAGTCACCCAGCCGCTCACGGAAGCGCACCAGCACCTCGCGCGAGCGGTCCCTGAGCGCAGCGCCACTGAGTCCCCCGGCCTCCTCCGCCAGCGGGTGACCGGCCACCGCCGAGCGGTCGAGTGTGGTATTGGTGGCGATCAGTCCGTCGATGCCGTATTCATGGAGCAGATCCGCGATGACGGCAATCTGATCGCCATCCAGATCCGGTGCCACCTTCAACGCCAGCGGGCGCTGTACCTGGTGCCGGTCCTGCAGTTGCTTGCGGGTCTCGGTGATGCCCTCGAGCAGCTGCCGCAGGGCGTCGTCGTCCTGCAGGCGGCGCAGCCCAGGGGTGTTGGGTGAGGAGATGTTGAGGGTGATGTAGTCGGCTGCGGTATAGACCCGTTCCATCGCCAGTCGGTAGTCGTCCAGCGCCCGTTCCACCGGGGTCGACAGGTTCTTGCCGATGTTGATGCCGAGGATGAAGTCACGCGGCGGCAGGTGTTCGAGGTTGTTCAGCAGGTGGTCCACGCCGGCGTTGTTGAAGCCCATGCGGTTGATGATGCTGCGTTCGCGGCGCAGCCGGAACAGGCGGGGCTTTGGGTTGCCGGGTTGAGGCCGGGGCGTGACCGTGCCGACCTCGATGAACCCGAAACCCAGGTGGCTGAGTCCGCGCAGATGGTCGCCGTTCTTGTCCAGCCCGGCGGCGAGGCCGACCGGGTTGGGGAAGTTCAGCCCCATTACCCGCCGCGGCCTGCGGATGCGCGTCCTGGGAATCAGCCAGCGCAGGTCGTCGAGCAGCTCGAGGGTGGCTTCGTGCGCGGTTTCGGCGTCCAGCGTGAAGATCAGCGGGCGGATCAGGGAGTACAGCATCGGGCGGTATCAGCGGTAATCGGCAAGCAGCGGATAGTGCGCCAGATCGGCGGCGCGATCAATGTCCCTGAGCGGATGCAGCACCGCGGCGCTGAAACCGGCGGAGAGTGCGTTCTCCAGGGTCTGGCGCAACACCCATTCGCTGCTCCAGGCAACGCCCGTGAACAGTTCGGCCGGCAGGGGATGGCGGCTGCCGATGAGCACGAATCCGCCGTCTTCGGCGGGGATGAACACCAGGTCGTGGTCGTCGAGCTGTTGCAGGGCGCGGTCGAGGCAGCCGCGATGGATGTCGAGGCAGTCGGAACCGATCAGCAGTACCCTGCGGTGGCTTTCAAGGCCGCAGCCGATGGCATGGCGCATGCGCGCGCCCAGATCGCCCGTGCATTGCAGGTGCTGCTCGAAACCACGGAACAGTGCGTCCTCACCCTCGCGGTCGAGCCACAGCTGGGTGTCGAGGCCACTGTCACGAAGCAGGTCCAGCGTGTGTTCAAGGCAGTGCAGATAGACCGCCAGCGCGGCGTCGCTGCCGATCTCATCGGCCAGACGGGTCTTCACCCGGCCGGCTTCGGGCAGACGGGCGAACAGTTGCAGCAGGCTGTCCGGTCGAGGGTCCATAGTAGAGACGGTGCAGGCGTTTCGGGTCGCTGCCCAGCCAGTAGGCGAGGCGCAGGCGCCACATCAGCAGTATGGTGCGCAGAATACCCTGTTTTTCCCATCGACGCGACGAAGTGACCACGCGCTGCCGCAGGCAGGCGGGTCTGGACAGGGCGCGCGCGCGTGTGCTGATGGCGATGTCTTCCATCAGCTCGATGTCGGGGAAACCGCCGATGCGTTCGAAGAATGCGCGGCGGAAGAACAGAACCTGGTCGCCGGTGGCGATGCCGGTGAGGCGTGAACGGAGGTTCATCAGCGCTTCCACCAGCCGCAGCAACGGATGACGGCCGGAAAGACGGACATCGAAGCGGCCCCAGGGAGCGGGACAGGCCGTCAGGGCCTGCATCCAGTCTGCGGGCAGGCGGGTGTCGGCATGCAGGAACAGCAGCCAGTCGCCGAGTGCGCGGGCTGCGGCCGCGTTCATTTGCCGGGCTCGCCCGCGCGGAGCATCGATGAGCTGTACCGGATGACGCCTCGCAATGCGACGGGTATCGTCCACACTGCCACCGTCACAGACGATGATTTCGCAGTCGGAGAAGCGTTCGATGTCCGCCGTCAACGCGCTCAGCGCGTGGTCGAGGCGCGCGGCCTCGTCGAGTACCGGGATGATGATGCTGAAGCGCATCCTCCGGTGCTATTCCAGCGCCCCGCCGCAGCTGCTGCCCTGACCGGCGGTGCAACCGTAGCAGTGGTCGGCCACGCGGATCGGAATGCGGTCGAGGTCCACCTCATCGAGGTCGTCCAGGTGCAGCGGGCGTCCATGCTGCGGATGTGCGATGTGCAGCTTGAGCATCTGGTTGAAGTCGCAATCGTAGACACGGCCCTGCCAGTCCACGCTGAGCTGGTTGATGCACATCAGGCCGTCGAGGGTGGCCAGGTTCATCGAATCCTTGAGCAGGTTCATGTAGGTCTCGAATTCACCCTTCGACAGCAGCATGCTGCCGAAGCGGGCGATCGGCATGTTGGTGATGGTGAACAGCCGGTTGAAGACGATGCCGTGCTCCTCATGCAAGCGCTGTTTGTAATCGGCTTCCAGCTGCTGCTGTCCCGGGGGCAGGTAGGGCCCGGTCGGATTGTAGACGAGATTGAGGATGAGTCCGGAGCCGGGTTGCCCGTATCCGGCGGCATTGAGCTGCTGCAGCCCGTCGATACTGCGTCGGTACACGCCCTTGCCGCGCTGTCCGTCCACATTTTCTTCCAGGTAGCAGGGCAGGGAGGCAACCACTTCGACCCGGTTTTCAACGAGGAAGCCGCACAGCCCTTCGTAGCCGGGCTCGCTGAGGATAGTCAGGTTGCAGCGGTCGATGACCTTGACCCCGAGAGACCGGGCCGCGGTGACCAGCTCGCGGAACAGCGGGTTCATTTCCGGCGCGCCACCGGTCAGGTCCAGGGTATGGATGCCAGGGCGCTCGAGAATGCGCAACAGGCTGTCGATGACCGGAGCCGGCATCTGCTCCTTGCGGTTCGGACCGGCGTTGACATGGCAGTGCTGGCACTGCTGGTTGCACACATAGCCAAGGTTGACCTGCAGGATTTCCAGCGGTCGGCGGCTGAGGGCGGGAAAACGGCTGTCTTTCAACAGTGGCCAGGTGTCGAGCATGTGGTAAGGTACGCGTCGGTGTTGGTCATGGAGTGATGCAAGGCTTCCCTTGAGACAGGGAATATATCACACGGTTCCTGCATCATTCCTGCGAGCCAACACCCAAACGTCAACAGAAAATCAAAGGAGAGAACCATGAACATGAAATTCCTGTCATCCGCACTGCTGGCTTTCGCGCTGCTGTTTTCCCTGTCCGGCAATGCCGTTGCCGGCGACATGGGCGCCAAGCACAAGGTGGTGATCCAGGTCAGCACCGATGACCCGCGCACCCAGAAGATCGCGCTCAACAACGCGGTCAACCTGCAGAAGGCCCTGGGCATGGACAATGTCGAGGTCGAGATCGTGGCCTACGGTCCGGGCCTCAGCCTGCTGACAAAGAAAAGCAAGCAGGCCAAGCGGGTCGAGAGCCTGGCCATGCAGGACATCACCTTCAGCGCCTGCGCCAACACCATGAAGAAGGTCGAAAAGAAGAAGGGCAAGAAGCCCAAGCTGCTCAATGGCGTCAAGGTCGTCCCGGCCGGCGTGCTGCGCATCATGGAGCTGCAGGAACAGGGCTATTCCTACATTCGTCCGTAAACCGCGACGGGCCGGGTGCGTCCCGGCCGTCGATCGTGCCGGCGAGTGGTAGTGTCGGATGCAGGGCCGGTCGGTATCGACCGGCCTTTTTCATGTCAATTCGGGCAATCCGTTCGATTGCTGCTATACAGGTGAGACGCATTGCTGATTATGCAGGGATACTAACGAACGACTCGGCCAGACCGGTACCGGTTCGCATTTTTATCCGTCCTATCCGCTATAGTCGGTCATTTTCCGCCACAGGGCGGTGTTTTCCTAGAAATTACTTTAACTTCTATCTATAGTTGATGGACGGAAGAGCAGAATAACCACAATGAGCTTCGAATTCGACATCGCCGCCGATCAGATCGACGGTGCCCGCGACTATCAGGAAGATGCTTACATGGTCGCCCAGCTGGGCGACAATGACGATGGCATCCCCTGTGCGCTGCTGATCATGGCCGATGGAATGGGCGGACATGCGGCGGGCAATGTCGCCAGCAACATGGTCGTGGCCACCTTCAACAAGGCCTTCCAGAACGAATTCCCGACCCGCAAGATACCCGAGGCGCTGACCTCTGCCCTGCTGCGCGCCAACGAGCAGATCGCCGCTTCCATCAAGGAAACACCGGCGCTGCGGGGTATGGGCTGCACCATGGTCGCCGCCTATATCGAAGGCAACAAGCTGTACTGGGTCAGTGTGGGCGACAGCCACCTCTACCTGCTGCGTGACCGTGAGCTGATCAAGCAGAACGCCGATCACAGTTACGGCGCCTACATCGACATGATGAAGGAACAGGGCATGGACATCACCGAGCAGCCGGGGATGTCGCGCAGCATGCTGATGAGCGCCATGACGGGCGAGGAAATCAGTTCCATCGATTGTCCCAAGGATCCGATCCTGCTGCGCGAGGGCGACCGGGTCATCGTCGCCAGCGACGGGCTCGATACCCTGGGCGCCGGTGCCATCATCCAGTATTCGAGCTGGTCGGTCACCGCCCGTGAATGCGTCTATGCACTGCTCAAGGCGGTGGAAGAAGCCAACAAGATCAACCAGGACAACACCACGGTCATCGTCACCGACATCAAGGAACGGATGGACCTGGAGATGGAGGCTCCGCCGGGCGCCCTGAAGGAACCCCTGTCGAAAACACCTCCGGTCACCTTCGATCCGACCCCGGCCACCACCCCCCGCTATGATTTCGATGACGAGGAACCGCGCTCATGGAAATGGCTGCTGTGGCTGCTGTGGCTGCTGCTGGCCGGACTGCTGGGAGGCGGCGGCTGGTATGCCTGGGATCGCGGTTATGTGGATACCGGCCTGCAAGCGGCCAGCGCCTGGATTGACGATCTGATGGGTGATACCGAGATCACCACCAGCGACAGCGGGCAAGCTTCGCCGGCAGAGGAGCCGGAGGCAGTCCTGGACAAGGCACCGCAACCGGCCCCGCAAAAGGCGGCGCCGCGTCCGCTGGTGAAGCAGCCGAAGACCCAAACCCGCAGCCCGGTGGCTGCGCCTCGGCCCTTCAGCGACCGTCTCGCCAGTGGCGGCCGAGCGCCGCAGATGGTGGCCCTGCCTGGCGGTGAATTCCTCATGGGTGGCACCGGGGCCTATGGCGCTGACGAGACCCCGCGGCATTCGGTGCGCGTGCGTCCTTTCGCCCTGTCCACCCACGAAGTCACCTTTGCCGAATACGACCGTTTCGCCAACGCCACCGGGCGTCGCAAGCCGTCCAGCAACGGACTCGACCGCAAGAAATACCCGGTCTTCAATGTGTCCTGGGACGATGCCCTGGCCTACAGCAAATGGCTGTCGAAGCAGACCGGCAAGAACTACCGTCTCCCCTCCGAGGCGGAATGGGAATACGCGGCCCGGGCCGGAGCCACCACCAGTTATTGGTGGGGCTATGACAAGGGCAAGGGCATGGCCCATTGTTTCGATTGCGGGACCGAGCTGAATACCAGCCGCCCGGCGAAAGTGGGGTCCTATCCGCCCAGTCCCTTCGGTCTCTATGACACCGCCGGCAACCTGTACGAATGGGTGCACGACTGCTACCACCGCAACTACCAGGGCGCGCCCGACGACGGTTCGGTATGGGAAGGCGGTGACTGTTCCGTGCGCGTGGTGCGTGGCGGTGCGTTCCGCAGTCCCGCCACTTCGATGCGGGTCGAGAACCGTGAGAAATTCCCCAGCAACAAGGGGCAGTACAATGTGGGCATCCGCCTCGCCCGCGATCTCTGAAGCGGGTTCCGCGGGCCTTCCCCGCTGAATGCTCAGTCCGTTGCCAGCGCGCGCAGTTGTTGCGTGATCGCCTCCGCTTCCAGCCCGTTGAACAGGGCCTCGTCACTGAGGCCAAAGCTGCCGCAGACCTCTGACCAGGCCAGACCCGGTGCCCAGCCCTGTGCCTCGAAATGCCCCTGCCGGCGACGGCGAATCAGGCAGTAGTCACCGGGGCGCAGCAGCAGGTTGAAGGCCTGATCCTGACGCTGGCAGGCGTCGATGGCCCGCCACAAAGCCTCCTCGCTGTGCATCCGCTGCACCGTCAGCGGGTAGAGGCTGTCGCCACCGCGGTGGCGCCATCGGGGCGCTTCGACCGGATAGGCGCGGTCGCTCAGCGTCATCTGCCAGTGCTGGTGATTGACCGAGGCGAAGGCCCCCAGCGAGTTCCAGGCGAAGGCCAGTCCCTCGAGGCGTTGCAGCGCGTCCATCACATGCAGCAGATCGCTGACATCCCGGCGCGCAAGATGTTGCGGCTTGTGCGCCGCGGCATCGATCAGCGCCAGGCAGTGATAGTGGGCAAAGGGAAACTTGTTGAACAGCAGGCGCAGATCGCGGCCGCCGACCGAACCGCGCCACAGCATCTCCCGTTCGAGGAAGGGCTTGTCGAAGTGGAACCCCTGCGCGTCGAAAGGGCGGTACAGCCGGTCGATGACCGCGCTGCTGTTGCGTGCTGGTCGCAGCGCGCGCAAGGGGTTGAACTGGAGGCGCCAGGGGCCGGTCTCGCGCTCGCGGACGAGGGGGATCTGCTCGAGGTCGAAGGCCTGCAGCTGGCGGAACACGGCGGCATCATCAGCCGGCGCGGACTCCAGCGCCGATGCGCCGGCCGCTTGCAGTTCCCGGTAGCGCTTGCGGATCGCCGGTCCCAGTGCAGCGGCCATCTCCGGCATCATGCTGGCATTGGCCAGCACCAGGATCAGCAGTCCGAGGGCATCCTCCCCGGCGGGCAGTTGCAACAAGGCCTTCAGGCGCGTGTGGAAGGCATCGGTGAAGCTGTCGGTGGAGGAGGGGAAAGGGGCGGGCATTGGCGGCTGTGTATCGGCAAAAAACACATTATACTGCGGTCAAGCCGGCAGGTACGCCGGCCTGCCGATCAATCTGCCGGACCACCGATGCCCCAACCCCCCGTCGCACCCGAATGCCCGCTGCTGGAGTCCGATTGCCGCTGGCTGCGTGAGATCCAGCGCCTGCGCCAGGAGAACCGCGAACTGCAATCGCTGGTGACCACCGATACCCTCACCGGGCTGTTCAACTACCGCTATTTCTGTCAGGTGCTGGATACGGAGATGCAGCGCACACGCCGTACCGGTCGCCCTACCTGCCTGATCATGATCGATCTGGATCACTTCAAGTCGGTCAATGACCGTTGGGGGCACGAGGGAGGCAATGTGGCCCTGAGGACCGCTGCGCGGGTATTTCGCCAGGAGCTGCGGCAACTGGACATCGTCTGCCGCTATGGCGGCGAGGAATTTGCCGTGATCGTGCCGCAGACCGGGTTGCCGATGGCGGTGGCGATCGCCGAACGCATCCGCCGCAGCCTCGAGCAGACGCCGGTCGTGTTCGGCGAGGCCGAATTTTCACTGACTGCCAGCTTTGGCGTGGATGTCTACCGCTATACCGACCAGGACAGCCCCGAGGGCTTTGTCGAGCGGGTCGATGCCTGGCTTTACCGGGCCAAGGAGGAAGGCCGCAATCGGGTCAGTCATCCGCCGTTTCAGGGCAGCGGCGAGCCGGGCGAGGTCAGCCGGGACGAGCGGGCGGCGCTGTTTTCCTCGGCGGGGAAAACGGACGAGGACTGACCGCCGACCGCCCCGGACGGGATCAGAAGCAGGGCTTTTCCGGTTCCTTGTTGTAACGGTCGATGCTGTCCATGATTTCCTGCTTGGCCTCTTCCGGTCCGACCCAGCCTTCGATCTTGACCCACTTGCCGTCTTCCAGATCCTTGTAGTGTTCGAAGAAGTGCGAGATGGCATCCAGCAAGGGACGAGGCATGGCGCGCACATGGTCGATATCCCGGTACATGCGCGAGAGCTTGTCGATGGGTACGGCCAGGATCTTGCCGTCCTCGCCGGACTCGTCGGTCATCTTCAGCATGCCCACCGGTCGCACGCGGATCACCGAGCCGCTGATCAGCGGCGAGGGCGTGACCACCAGTACATCCACCGGATCGCCGTCGTCGGACAGGGTATGGGGCACATAGCCGTAGTTGCAGGGGTAATGCATGGCGGTGCCCATGAAGCGGTCCACGAACATGGCGCCGGTCTCCTTGTCGACCTCGTATTTCACCGGGTCGGCATGGGACGGGATCTCGATGATGACATTGACATCATTGGGGCAGTCGTGCCCGGAGTTGACGCGATCTAAATTCATTGTATTTATGTCCTGATAGAAAAAATCGATAAAACCAGCGCGTGATTATAGCAGGGGTCGCGCGGACTGTTGAGTGATCGATGGAGGGGGGCAAATGCGCGAAGGCTGGGCAGTGTGACGCAGGCGGCCGGGGAGCCGTATGGCCCCCGGCCTGCCGCTCAGATCTTGAACTCGGGCAGTTTCTTCGGCACCAGCTCGTTCTTGAGGGTGATATATTTGGGCATGCCGTTGTCGTCATACCGGGGGTAGTCCTCGCCCTGGATCAGCGGGTAGAGGTACTCCTTGCACTGGTCGGTGATGCCGAAACCGTCATCGGTGATGAACTCCATCGGCATCATTTTCTCGACATTGGCGACTTCCGACAGCGGCGCTTCGCCAATGCTCCACTTGTACGGGGTGGAGGATTCACGAACGATGGTCGGCATGATGGAGTTCTTGCCTTCCAGTGCCTTCTCGACGGCGGCCTGGCCCAGCGCATAGGCTTGCTCGACATCGGATTTTGACGCCAGATGGCGCGCCGCGCGCTGCAGGTAATCGGCGACTGCCCAGTGGAACTTGTGGCCGAGGGCATCCTTGATCATGTTGGCGACCACCGGCGCGGCACCACCCAGCTGGGCGTGGCCGAAGGAATCGCGGGTGCCCTGCTCGGCGAGGAAACGGCCATCGGGCCAGTGACAGCCTTCGGACAGCACCACGGTGCAGTAGCCGTGTTCCCTGACCTTGGCATCGACCGTGGCGAGGAACTTCTCCTTGTCGAATTCGATCTCCGGGAACAGGGTGACGACCGGGATGCCGTAGTCTTCGACCAGGGCGCCGGCGGCGGCGATCCAGCCGGCGTGACGGCCCATCACCTCGATGACGAAGATCTTGGTGGAGGTGGCGGCCATGGAGCGCACATCGTAGGAGGCCTCCAGCGTGGAGACGGCGATGTACTTGGCCACCGAGCCGAAGCCGGGGCAGTTGTCGGTGATCGGCAGGTCGTTGTCCACGGTCTTGGGCACATGGATGGCCTGCACCGGGAAGCCCATCTTCTCGGAGAGCTGCGACACCTTGTAACAGGTATCGGCGGAGTCGCCGCCGCCGTTGTAGAAGAAGTAGCCGATGTCGTGGGCCTTGAAGACCTCGATCAGGCGCTCGTATTCGCGCTTGTTGTCTTCCAGGCTCTTGAGCTTGAAGCGGCAGGAGCCGAACGCGCCGGAGGGCGTGGACTTGAGGGCAGCGATATCGGCATCGGATTCCTTCGAGGTGTCGATCAGTTCCTCGGTCAGCGCGCCGATGATGCCGTTCTTGCCGGCATAGACGGTGCCGATCCGGTCGCTGTGCTTGCGGCAGGCTTCGATCACGCCGCAGCCGGATGCGTTGATGACGGCGGTGACGCCACCGGACTGGGCGTAGAAGGCGTTTTTCTTGCTCATGTTGTCTCCGTATCGTTGTTCGGCGCCGCTGCCGCGGGCCTTCGTTTTTGAATCGGTGAAATCCGGGACGGCGGGGCGTCCGCAGGACGGGCTGCGCCGGGCGGCAGCGCGAATGGGCGGGGAATATACAATAAAAGCGGCCGTTTTGCATGCTCTTATAAGCTTATTCGATTGCCTGATACAAAACCTGACTTCGCCGCCGCACGCCGGCTGTGGCAGAATGGTCCGGGCCAATATCGGGATACCCCGCCTGCCGCCCGCGCGGCGTTGATATCCATCAATGCGTTCGGACCGTTGCGGGGCTATCGTCCCTGATCACAAGAACAAACGAGGTGGACATGAAGATCATACTGCTCGGCGGTCCCGGCGCCGGAAAGGGCACCCAAGCCCAGTACATCACCGAAAAATACAATATCCCCCAGATTTCGACCGGCGACATGCTGCGTGCGGCGGTCAAGGCAGGTACGCCGCTGGGTATCGAGGCGAAGAAGATCATGGATGCCGGAGGGCTGGTCTCCGACGACATCATCCTCGGCCTGATCAAGGAACGCATCGCCGAGGACGACTGCAAGAACGGTTTCCTGCTCGACGGCTTCCCGCGCACCATTCCGCAGGCCGAGGCGCTCAAGGAGCTGACCGGCATCGATGCCGTGGTCGAGATCGATGTCGATGACGACGAGATCATCCGCCGCATGAGCGGCCGCCGCGTGCACCCGGGCTCCGGTCGCACCTACCATGTCATCTTCAATCCGCCCAAGGTCGAGGGCAAGGACGATGTGACCGGCGAGGACCTGATCCAGCGCGACGACGACAAGGAGGAGACGGTGCGCAAGCGCCTCGAAGTCTATCACCAGCAGACCGAGCCGCTGATCGAGTTCTACTCGAAATGGGCGGCCTCCGGTGACCCGGACGCACCGCGCTACATCAAGGTCAACGGCATCGGCAAGGTCGAAGAGATACGGGACCAGATCTTCGAGCAGCTCGACACGATCAAGTCGTAAGACACGGCAAAGGCCGCCACCGGCAACGGGGCGGCCTTTGTTTTGCCTGCGCGTCCATGCCGTGCGGGCGAATGCACGAATCTTCCAGCAATCCATGAGAACGAGGACATTGACATGACAACAGGCTTGACGATCGCGCTGATTTGCGCGCTGGCCGGCATCGCCTACGGGGTGGTGACCATCATCAGCATCCTGGCCAAACCGCAGGGCAACGAGGACATGGTCCGCATCGCCAGTGCGATACAGGAAGGCGCCATGGCCTATCTGAAGCGTCAATACACCGCCATTGCCGCGGTCGGCGTGGCGCTGTTCATCGCCATCGGTATCTATCTCGACTGGTACACCGCCTTCGGATTCGGTCTGGGCGCGTTGTTTTCCGGTTCCGCCGGTTATATTGGCATGCTGGTGTCGGTGCGCGCCAACTCGCGTACGGCCGAGGCGGCGCGGCAGGGCATCAATGCCGCGCTGGATGTCGCCTTCCGCGGTGGCGCGGTCACCGGCATGCTGGTGGTGGGCCTCGGCCTGCTGGGCGTGGCCGGCTATTACAGCGTCCTCATCACCCTGGGCGCGCCCGATCCCCTGCACGCAATGATCGGCCTGGCCTTCGGCGGTTCGCTGATTTCCATCTTCGCGCGTCTGGGCGGTGGCATCTTCACCAAGGGTGCCGATGTCGGGGCCGATATCGTCGGCAAGGTGGAAGCCGGCATCCCCGAGGATGATCCCCGCAATCCGGCGGTCATCGCCGACAATGTGGGCGACAATGTGGGTGATTGCGCCGGCATGGCCGCCGACCTGTTCGAAACCTACGCGGTGACCATCATCGCCACCATGCTGCTCGGCGGGCTGACCTTCGCCAGCCTCGGCGCCGACGCGCTGCAGCTGGCCGTCACCTACCCGCTGGTGCTGGGCGGCATCTCGATCGTTGCGTCCATCATCGGTACCTACTTCGTCCGCTACAAGCAAGGTGGCAAGATCATGACCGCCCTCTACAAGGGCACCGCCGTGTCGGCGATTCTCTCGGCCATCGGCTTCTGGTTCATCACCGATGCGATGATGGCCGACAACGGCCAGTACAGCACCGGAGCCCTGTTCGGTGCAGCGCTGATCGGGCTGCTGCTGACGGTGGCGATGATCGTCATCACCGAGTACTACACCGCCACCGAATTCAAGCCGGTGCGTCACATCGCCGAGGCCTCGACCACCGGCGACGGCACCAATGTCATCGCCGGTCTGGGCGTCTCCATGCGTTCCACTGCGCTGCCCGTGCTGGCCATCTGTCTGTCCATCTGGGGCGCGCAGAACCTTGCGGGGCTCTACGGCATCGCCATCGCCGCCACCGCCATGCTGTCGATGACCGGCATCATCGTCGCCCTCGATGCCTACGGGCCGATCACCGACAATGCCGGCGGCATCGCGGAAATGGCCGAGTTGCCCCCCGATGTGCGCGACACCACCGATGCGCTCGATGCCGTGGGCAACACCACCAAGGCCGTCACCAAGGGCTACGCCATCGGTTCCGCGGGGCTCGCCACCCTGGTGCTGTTCGCCGACTTCACCCACACGCTGGCCACCGCTGACGGTCGCATGACCAGTTTCGATCTGTCCAACTACATGGTCATCATCGGTCTGTTCATCGGCGGGCTGATCCCCTACCTGTTCGGTGCCATGGCCATGGAAGCGGTGGGCCGCGCGGCCGGAGGCATCGTCAATGAGGTGCGCCGCCAGTTCCGCGAGATGCCCGGTATCATGGACTTCAGCCAGAAGCCGGATTACTCCCGCGCCGTGGACATGCTGACCCGCGCCGCAATCAAGGAAATGATCATCCCGTCACTGCTTCCGGTGGCCGCGCCGATCATCGTCGGACTTGCGCTCGGTCCGCAGGCGCTGGGTGGCATGCTCATCGGCACCATCGTCACCGGCCTCTTCGTGGCCATCTCGATGACCACCGGTGGCGGCGCCTGGGACAATGCCAAGAAATACATCGAGGACGGCAACTTCGGTGGCAAGGGTTCCGATGCCCACAAGGCGGCGGTCACCGGTGATACGGTGGGCGATCCCTACAAGGATACGGCCGGTCCGGCCATCAATCCGCTGATCAAGATCATCAACATCGTGGCTCTGCTGATGGTGCCGCTGCTCTGATCGACCGCCGGAAGGTTTCTGGCCCGGGCCCGCCTTGTGCGGGCCTTTTTTGGAACTGAATCCCGGTAGGCAGGCAGTTCCGCCCTGCCGCAGATTCGCGGATTGCGCGTCAGCGATTGCCCTGTCCGCAGCTCTGATGCGATACTGATTGCCATGTTTGATTACAGCCTTGCCCATTGGGGTACATTTTTCGCGGCCGCGATCCTGCTGAACCTCTCGCCAGGGCCTGACATCGCGTTCATCCTCGCACAGACGGCACGCAACGGTCAGCGGGCCGGGTTTGCGGCGATGCTGGGCATCTGGAGCGGTGCCTTTCTGCATGTGTTGTTTGCCACGCTCGGCCTGTCGGCCATTCTGGTGTCTTCGGCGCTGGCGTTCACCGCCGTCAAGTGGCTGGGGGCGCTGTACCTGATCTGGCTGGGCATTCAGGCCCTGACCACGCGGGGCGCCACCTACCTCCCGCAGACGGAAGGGCGGGTGCTTCCGCATGGAAGGATCTTTCGCCAGGGTATTCTGGTGGCAGCGCTGAATCCGAAAGTGGCGATTTTTTTTCTGGCATTCCTGCCGCAGTTTGTCGAGGCCGGTGCGGGGCCGGTCGGTGCACAGCTGTTCCTTCACGGTACGCTGATCATTGTGGTGGCGGCGTTCATCGAGCCGGTTCTGGTGTTGATGGGCGCGCGGCTGACGCGTTATCTCGCGGCGCACGGCCGGGTGGCGCTGTGGGTGGACCGGGGCATCGGATCGATCTTCATTGGTCTGGGCCTGCGTCTGGCGCTGAGCGAAAGGAACTGAACCACAAATGCGTTGTCTGCTCCCATTTTCGGGGGCTTGCTTGAATTGGCGTTATACTCCCGTTATGGTGCGGCGTCCGCCGTCCTCCGCCTTCCCCGGTTTTCATGGCCTTTCGAGAACAGCTCAAGGATTACGCTTCAGAAACACGACTGATCCAGCGCCGCCTGATGGTGGCTGCGGTGGGCGTGGTGCTGTTGCTGTCACTGGTGGTGGCGCGCCTGTATGTGCTGCAGGTGGTGGATCAGGAACACTTCGCGACCCTGTCGAATTCCAACCGCATGCGCTTCAAGGCGCTGCCACCAACCCGGGGGCTTATTTACGACCGCAACGGCGTGGTGCTGGCCGACAATCTGCCGGC
>JALSKD010000043.1 GCA_026989015.1 Gammaproteobacteria bacterium | reverse complement strand
ACCGATTTCGGGGTCGGTGTCGAGCAGATTCGGGTCGATGGCCTGCATGGCGGAATCTCCTGTCTTCATTCCGTCATGAAACCGCAGATCGCGCTGCCTGTGAAGTGCTGAATGCGGCAGCCTTGCTCCAGATCAGAACCCGCTTACAGGTAGAGGTACAGCAGCATTGCCCCGAGCAGCAGGCGGTAGATCACGAAGGGCATCATGCCGATGCGGTTGATGAGGCTGAGAAACAGCTTGATGCACAGCCAGGCACTGACCGCCGAAAGGCCGATGGCCAGCAGCAACAAATCCCATTCGATGGCCTGGGTGGAGGCGATCAGATCGCGGGTCTTGAACAGGCCACTGGCGAGAATGATCGGGATCGACAGCAGAAACGAGAAACGCGCCGCGGCATCACGATTGAGGCCGAGGAACAGCCCCGCGGTCATGGTGATGCCGGAGCGCGAAGTGCCCGGAATCAGCGCCAGCGCCTGGAACAGTCCGACCGTCAACGCATCGCGCAGGCCCAACGAATACTCGTCGCGGCGGTGCCGGGCCATGCGGTCGGCGAGGCCAAGCAGCAGGCCGAAGCCGATGGTGGTGGCCGCGATCACCAGCGGCGAGCGCAGCAAGGTTTCGATCGTGTCCTTGAACAGGCCGCCAAAGATCACCGCCGGAACGGTGCCGATGATCACCCACCAGGCCAGCCGTGCATCGGCACTCACCTGCCTGTGGAACACATGGGCCAACCAGGCCCGTGTCATGCACAGCAGTTCATCGCGGAAATAGACCACCACCGCCGACAGCGAGCCGACATGCATGGCCACATCGAACAGCAGCCCCTGGTCGGGCCAACCGAGTATGGCCGGCACCAGGATCAGGTGCGCCGAACTGGAGATCGGCAGGAATTCGGTCAATCCCTGGACCACGGCCAGGATGACAATATGCAGACTGTCCATCGAATTTGGACTCCTGGGGTAATGAGTATCAGAAACCGTTGAGCGTATACCGGCCGCCCAGGGCCAGCCCCGCCACCTTGAAACGCTCGCCCATCTCGTTGGGCAGCGTCAGCGTCTTGATCTGCTGCGCCCGTTGCAGACGGGACAGCGCATCGCCATCGGCGTCACCTCCATCAGCAAGGTCCAGCAGGCCATTGGCGAGCAGGAATTCGCCCTGACCCCGCAGCCCCAGCAGTTCAAAACCCGCGTCACGCGCGGCTTCGCCGAAGGCATCGAAATCGACAAAAGCGGTGATGTCCTGCAGCCCCGGATAGACAAAAGGATCGCCATGCACGCGGTGGCGGTAGAAACATTGTAACCAGCCCCGCGTGCGCGACGGGTGGTAATACAGCGTCTGCGGATGACCGTAATCAATCAGCAGCACCACCGCCTGCACACAGGCTCCGGCCAGGGCGCGGCACCAGGGACCGTACTGCCGGTTGACCTCGGTGCGGTATCCTTCGGGCAAGCCGAGGCGTGCATCGATGGCCTGGATGGCAGCCAGCGCGCCGGCATCGGCGCGGGACTGCGGCAGTTCGCGCCAGCGGAAACGGCCATCCTCGAAGGCCACCCCCAGTTCGCGCCAGCCGTCACGCTTGTGCAGCACCCGCAGTGGCATCGCGTCGAGCACCTCGTTGCCCAGCACCAGACCACGAAACCCGTTCGGCAGGCGCTCCAGCCAGCGGATGCGCGCACGCACCCCTGCCGGCAGCTCCCGCGCAAACAGGGCCTGCTGGCGCTGGCGAAGATCGGGACTGGGTTCGAGTATGGCGTATTCGTCCCAGGCAACACCGCGTGCTTCCAGTTCGCCCAGCAGATCGCAGCACAAGCAGCCGCTTCCGGCGCCAAACTCAAGGATGCCCGGCGGCAGACCCTGAGCGAACAAGGACTCGGCCTGGCGCGCCAGCGTGCGCCCGAACAGGGGCGTCAGTTCGGGTGCGGTGACGAAATCCCCCTCGGCACCAAACTTGGCGGAGCCGGCACTGTAATAGCCCAGCCCCGGCTCGTAGAGACAGGCATGCATGTAGTCCTCGAAGGGAATGGTTCCACCCGCCTGTTCGATGCGTTCGATCAGCCGGTGGACCAGACGCAGGCTGTATGCCTTCTGCGCCTCGTCCGGTGCTGGCAGGTCGGCTGCGGAATGATATGATGGCAAGCGATTTCCCCTAAGGAACCCGAACAACGATGAAACTGAGCGGCAAGACCGCACTGGTGACCGGCGCGGCGCGGCGTCTGGGCGCAAAAACGGCACAGACTCTACATCAAAACGGCGCCAACATCATTATCCATTATCGGGGCTCCGCCGAAGCGGCCAAAGATCTGGTGGCGCGACTCAACGCTGTTCGGCCGGATTCCGCCGTGGCCCTGCAGGCCGATCTGCTCAACCTGGGTGAACTGCGCGATCTGGCCGCGGCCTCGGCAGAGGCATTCGACGGGCTGGACATTCTGGTCAACAACGCCTCGACCTTCTACCCGACCCCTTTCGGCACGATCACCGAGGCGCAGTGGAACGACCTGACCGGCACCAACCTCAAGGCCCCGCTGTTCCTCTCCCAGGCCTGCCATGCCGCCTTGCGCGAGCGCCGGGGCTGCATCGTCAACATGATCGACATTCATGCACGATCACCGCTGGAAGGCTACAGCCTCTACTCCATCGCCAAGGCCGGCAAGGCGATGCTGACCCGCGCCCTGGCCCAGGAAATGGCACCGGAGGTGCGCGTCAACGGGGTCGCCCCCGGCGCCATTCTGTGGCCCGAGGACGAAGCCATGGACGACGCCGAACGTCAGGCCATCCTCGATCAGGTTCCGCTGGGCCGTACCGGCACACCGCAGGACATCGCCGATACCGTCCTGTTTCTCGTCACCAGCCCCTATGTCAACGGCCAGATCATCGCTGTCGACGGCGGGCGTCAACTGTTCTGAACCATGAGTGATTTCTGGACCCCGCGGGTGCGGTGCCTCGATCCCTATGTACCCGGCGAGCAGCCGCAGGATCAGCAGTACATCAAGCTCAACACCAACGAAAACCCCTACCCGCCGTCGCCCGCCGTGGCCAAGGCGCTGAAGGCCTGTGACAGCGCGCGGCTGCGCCTCTACCCGGATCCGGAATCGACCGCCCTCAGGGCGGAACTGGCGCGGCGCTTCCGGCTCGATCCGGCACAGGTATTCGTCGGCAACGGCTCCGACGAGGTGCTGGCGCAAGCCTTCCAGGCCTTCTTCCAGCGCCCAGAACCGCTGTTTTTCCCCGCCATCAGCTACAGTTTCTATCCGGTGTATTGCCGGCTCTACGGCATTGAGGCACGGCCGTTGCCGCTGCGCGGCGATTTCGAGATCGACACCGACGACTACCGGGGTGAATGCGGTGGCGTGATCCTGCCCAACCCCAATGCCCCCACCGGCCGCCTGCTGCCACTGGACGCCATCGAACGCCTGTGCCGGCAACAGCCGCAGCGGGTGGTCATCGTCGATGAGGCCTATATCGACTTCGGCGGCGACAGCGCCGCCGCCCTGCTGCCGCGGCACCCCAACCTGCTGGTGATCCAGACCTTTTCCAAATCCCGCTCCCTGGCCGGACTGCGGCTGGGCTACGCGCTGGGCTCAACGGAGCTGATCGAAGGCCTGAACCGGGTCAAGAACTCCTTCAACTCCTACCCCGTCGACAGCCTGGCCCAGATCGCCGCGGTCGCATCGCTGCAGGACGAGGCCTGGTTCGATGACTGCCGCCAGCGCATCATCGCCACCCGCGAGCGCTGCGCCGAAGCCCTGGGCCGTCTCGGCTTCAGGGTATTGCCCTCAGCCGCCAACTTCCTGTTTGCCCGGCCTCCGGGTGGCAACGCCGGCGAACTCTACCGCACGCTCAAGGCGCGCGGCATTTTGCTGCGGCATTTCGCCACTCCGGAACTCGACGCCTGGCTGCGCATCACCATCGGCACCGACGACGACATGGAGCGGCTGCTCGACAGCCTCGCCGAGCTCCTCGACTGACGAATGCGCACGCAAGCCGACGATCCCTGACCCAATCAGGGAAACCCAGCCTTCCCCGAAACGAAACTTCATCAGTTGCAGAATAAAACCTAGACTTTCGGGCAGACGGCTTTTATTCTCGGTCCGGCCAACAACAACCAAAAAGGACCTTGCATCATGAAACTCACTCTACGCAAAGGCCGTGGATGGGTGTTC
>JALSKD010000042.1 GCA_026989015.1 Gammaproteobacteria bacterium | reverse complement strand
GCGGCCGCCTCCGTGGCATCGAGGCGGGCGGTGTCGACATGGGTATCCTCGAATTCCGTCGGTTCGATGCGCTGGGTTTGGGTGTAGGCTTCCTCGTCGACTTCCGTGCCGTCCACTTCCGTGGCATCGAGACGGGCAGTGTCGACATGGGTATCCTCGAATTCCGTCGGCTCGATGCGCTGGGTTTCGGTGTAGGCTTTCTCGTCGACTTCCGTGCGGTCCACTTCCGTGGCATCGAGACGGGCGGTGTCGACATGGGTATCCTCGAATTCCGTCGGTTCGATGCGCTGGGTCTCGACATGGGTCTCGTCCCGCTCGGTGGCATCGATGCCTTCGGTTTGCGTCAGCTGTTCAGTGCTGTCGGTCGAGGCGTCGGCAGCCGGCTGGCCACTCTTCTGCGCCTTCTTCTCGGCCGCTTTCTTGAGTGCGTCTAAGAGTAAACTCATGGGTAGCCTCCCGCTGACCGGAGCCCGTTATTCGCTGTCGCGCACCGGGGTCAGAAAACGCTGGAAGTCCCGCAGGTCCGTGTTCAGGCTGGCGCTGCGTACTACCCGAGGACGCAGGAAGATGACCAGCTCGGTCTTGCGGTATTTCCGTGACTTGGTGCCGAACAGGTAACCGAAGCCCTCCACATCCTGCAGGCCCGGGATGCCGCGCTGGCTTTCATCGGTCGTATCCTGCATCAGCCCGCCAATGATCGCCGTGCTGCCGTTGGCAACGCGCAATACCGACTCCATCTCCCGCACCTGGATCTCTGGCACCTTGTTGGTGATACCCGCCGCGACCAGCGCGGGATTCGGGGTATCGACAAACTGCAAAATGCGCGACAGGGTGGGGCGAATGTTGAGGATGACCTCATCGGTTTCGGTGATGTAGGGCGTCACATTCATGACAAAACCTACCGGCACCGTATGGATGGTCGTGGTGTAGGTGGTCTTGGCTGCGCTCTTGTCGGTGGCCTCCTTTTCTTCCACCTCGGTGGTGAAGTAGACCCGGTTGTCGACCACCTTGAGCACCGAGGTCTGGTTGTTCAGCGCCATGATTTTCGGGCTGGACTTGACCGACACATCGCCAAATTCATCCAGTGCGCGTATGGCCGCGGTGATGTCTCGTTCACTGTTGCTGTGGGTATAGGTCGCGGCCAGGAACGGCGCGGTGCCGAGGTTTCCGGCGAGGGTGCTCTGTTGGAAGCTCCAGCCGTTGCCCTGGGCGATGCGTGCCCAGTCGACGCCGGCCTGGAACGCGTCATTGAGGGTCACCTCGACCACGGTGGCCTCGATCAGCACCTGCTTGCGGGCGTTGGCCATCACCTGGTCGAGGAAGCGACGGATCGACTGGTGCGCCTTCTCGGTGGCGGTGACCAGTATCGTGCCGGTCTCGCGGTGCGATACCACGGAGCCACCCTCGGCCATGCCCTTGAGGTTGTCTTCCAGGCTCTTCCAGAATTCGTTGACCGCCGTGTTGCTGACGGTGGTCGAGGAATTGCTGCCACTGCCGCCGCCTTCGGTAGAGCCGGGCGAAGCGATCTGTGTATTGACCGAAACATCGGAGGCGGTCTTGCGCGCCATGTTGAGGTAATCGATGCGATAGACGCGGGTGAAGGGCAGATCGCGTTCGACGATCAGGTTGGGGCCGTCGAGGGTATAGCGCAGCTTCACCTGGCGGGCAATGCGCTTGAGGATCTGGGGCAGCGTCTGGTCGATGGCGTTGATGCTGACATTGCCCTCGATGGCCGGATCGATATCGAGATTGAGTCGGGCATCGCGCGCCAGCGCGAACAACAGGTCGCGCGCCGGGAGATCGGTGGCGACAACGGTAAAGGTCTGCAGCTTCCGCGCCGGCTTGGGCGGGGTGACGATGGGCGCGCTGTCGACCACCGGGGGAATCGTCTGTTCCACGCTGGCGGGTATCGGCTCATCGACATGACCGACCGGTTTCATGCGCGGATCCCGGCCCATGTTGGTGGTGCTGCAGGCCGCGAGGCTGAGCAAGAGCAAGAGAGAGAGGATGTATTTCATTGTCGTTCCCAGTCCTTAATATACCGCCACTGTCATCAATGTCACAGCCATCCACAGGGATCGCTGCGCGCCGCGCCGGCGCCCGGGCGCCGGCCTGTTGTTCTGTTTATTACAGCAACTGCTGCTGCATCCGGTAGATCGAATGCAGATAGGGCGCGTTGACCTGCACCTCGGGCGGCAGGGCACGGATCGCCTGCTGCCCTTCGCTTATGGTCGGGTATTCGCCATAAAATACCCTGAAGATGTTCCCGCCCCGCTTGTTGACCGCGAACAGCCGCGTCTGCTCCAGGTCCAGCGGCCACTCGTTTTTCAGGTAGTCGACCAGGTCATCGGCCGCGTCCTGGTTGCGCACCATGACCTGTATGGATACCGCCTGACGGTCGGCCTGTTCCAGCCAGGCCCTGCTTTTCAACAATTTGTCCTGCAGCCATTGATCGGCCTCGGCCGGACCACTCACTGAAGCCGATTTTTCACTTGAAATGGCGGCTTCAACAGGCTGATTTGCATTAACTTTATCAAGTTTACCGCCCGTCTGTGCGTTTTTTTTTGAACCAGCCGTCATTTCACCGGCCCCGATGTCAGCGGCGGGCGGCGAACTTTCCAGCGGATCCATCGGCAGATGTGCCGTGGTCAGGGGTTCTTCGGCAGCCTCGATATCCGGCTCTGCCTCGCGCAGCGCGTCGGCCAGCGCCTGGGGCACTTCGATTTCGCGGGCAGCGGTGATGTCTTCGCGGGGAGAGGGCACGATCGCTGTCGTCGCAGACTCCGGCGGCACTGCGGATGACACCGCCTGCGGGCCCAGCCCCAGCCACCGGGGCTGCAGCTTGTACAGCGTGAGCAGGGCCACCAGCAGCAGGATCAGACCGACCATCGACCAGAACAGCGGCCCGTGACCCTTGCGCTCGATCCCCAAGCGGCTAAAGCCACTGTCCTCGACCGCCTCCCGCAGGTGTTTCGGAGTCAGGGTGTGCGTGTCGTTGGCATAGGCGGCGAGCAGCATCTTGTCGGCCAGGATGTTGACCCGACGCAGCAGCCCCTCGGAATGATGGGCGATCTGCTTCGCCAGCTTGCGGTTGATCAGCTCCGGCCCGGTATAGCCCACCTCGCGCATGCGGAAATTGAGGTACTGGTGGATCTCGTCCGCGTCCAGCGGCGCCAGCTTGAATTCATGGGTGATGCGCTCGCGCAACTGGCGGATGGATTTGCGCGACAGGTTTTCGTCCAGCTCCGGCTGGCCGAAGAGAATGATCTGCAACAGCTTGTGCTGGTCGGTCTCGAGGTTGGACAGCAGCCGGATCTCTTCCAGGGTCTCCAGCGGCATGCCCTGGGCCTCCTCGATGAACAGCACCACCTGGCGGTTTTCCGCATGGCGCTTGAGCAGGTAATGCTGCAGGCGGGCGACCAGCTCATGCTTGGAGGCGTCGCGGTCGACATCGAAATGAAGCTCGCTGGCGATGACGAAGAGGATGTCTTCCGGCGACACGCTGGGGTTGGCGATGTAGATGATTTCCACATCCTCGGGCAGTACCTGCTGCAGCATGCGGCACAGCATGGTCTTGCCGCTGCCGACCTCGCCGACCACCTTGACAATGCCTTCGCCACGCTGCACCGCATAGGCCAAAGCGGCGAGGATGTCGCCGCGGCGGCCGCCCTCGTAGAACAGCGAGGTGTCCGGTGTGATGCGAAACGGTGGCCGGTTCAGGCCGAAGTATTCTTCATACATGATCAAGGATTCCTGGCTGTCGCCATGATAGCGGTGTACGCCTGCCGAGAACCGCGTGCTGGCGCACAAAGACGGTCATTGATCATCATCACCTTCCGCGCCTCCGACACGCTCCAGCCGTCCGTAGAGGGTCGAGCGATTGACGCCCAGCAGTCCGGCGGCGCGGCTCATGTTGTTGTCGCTCTGCTGCAGCGCCAGATCGATCCACCGTCGCTCGATCCGGCGCAAGGCTTCACCCAGCTGAAAATCCGGCTGCCGCAACTGCTGGCGCAGCCAGTCGTCGCCGTCATCGCCGGCCGTGCGTGACGGCTGCACGGCCGGCTGCAATTCCTGCCGCAGGACCTCCGGCTTGATGGTCTGTCCCGGGTATTTTGCGGACAGGCGGATCACCACATTGCGCAGTTCCCGTACATTGCCGGGGAAGTCATGTCGTTCCCAGAG
>JALSKD010000041.1 GCA_026989015.1 Gammaproteobacteria bacterium | reverse complement strand
TGCCGACTTTCAGTCCAATGGGGCCAGACGCAGCTTCAATGCCGGAGAATGGCACCACATCGCCGTCACCTGGGACATGACGGCCGGCCGCATGCGCAGCTACATCGATGGCGTGCTCGACGGCAGCGCCAGTTTTTCCAGTAACGGAGTGTTGGGCAACATGCTCAGCCTGTTTGTCGGCGACAACCGGGGCAGCTACCACCCGGGCGGCAGCGCGACGTCGGCGAACGGCCTGTTCGACGAACTGCGTGTTCATAATCATGTGCAAAGCACGGCGGAAATCACCGCCGACATGAACGCCACGCATCCCTGCACGGCGTTGCTTGCGGAATGGCGGATGGAAGCCCTGACCTGGAGCGGCAACAGTGGGGAGGTGATCGACGAGACCGGTTCCTATCCGGGCACGGCGCGTAACGGTGCTCAGACCGCCAGTGTGACCCCTGCCGTGTCCGGCAGCCCGGGTACCTGCCGCTACGCGGGTTTCGATGGCAGTGACGACTATATCGAATTGCCGGGGTTTCCGGATCTGACCGGCAGCTTCACCATCACCGCCTGGATACGGCCCAACCGGGTCGACAAGGACCAGCGTATCTTCGTCGATGACCGCAGCAATTCGGGCGGCTATGCCTTCAGCCTCGGCGATGGTGGCGATGGCCGCCTGCGCTTTTTCTCGCGAAATGTCAGACCGGTAGTCGTAGACAGCCAGTCGGCGGTGGTGCCGGCGGGGCGGTGGACCCATGTGGCGGCGGTGCATGACGCGGCGGGCAAGATCCGGCGCATCTATGTCAACGGCGTGGCGGTCACGCTGAGCAATGGATCCACGGTTTCAAGCTATACCGGTACCTGGGGCAGTGACCCGGGGCCGGCCGCCATCGGTGGTGAACCGGATGGCAGCGGGGAAGCCACGCCCAACTGGCGCTTCGATGGCGACATCGATGAGGTCCGCGTATACGGCTCGGCGCTGGATGCCTCGGCCATTGCCGCCGTCATGAACGAAACCCACCCCTGCCCGCTGCAACCGATCGCCGAATACCGCTTCGACGAGTGCAGCTACAGCGGTCTGCTGGGCGAGGTGGCGGACAGCCGAGGCAACTACCAGGCCACGCCCTTGAACGGCGTCAACACCAACCGGCCGGGTATCATCAACGGCTACCTCGACGAGAGTCTGCGCACCCACCAGGTGCGCACCGACAGCAATATACCGATGAACGGCGCCTGGTCGGTCAGCGTCTGGTTCCGCACCCCCTTCGTCACCACCCAGCGCTACCATGTGCTGGGTGCGATGAGCGGTGGCGGCGATCTGCTGTTTCTCGACCGCAATGCCAATTTCCGTTGGGGGGTCTATGTGCCGGGGCGCATCGTCAGCGGCAACTTCCGTTTTGGCACGCTCACCGATGGCTGGCACCACCTGGCGCTGGTAGGCACCGACCAGGGATCCAGGGGCGAAACCGAGCTGTACATCGATGGCAATTTCATCGAACGGATCAATCTGCAGGCGCGGGGTAACCTGCACTACATCGGCACCTCCTACGACGCGGCCGACGGCGGAAGCGCCCAGGGTTTTGGCACGGCGCTGGATGAATTCACCGTTTTCGATTATGCGCTGGGCAGCGACGAAATCCAGGCGATCCGGCGGCATCAGCAGAGCGGTCTGAATGTGGACGGCAGTGGCCGCGCGGCCGTGAGTTGCCGGCGGATCGATCATTTCAACATCAATGTCGGCGCCGGCAAT
Organism: Gammaproteobacteria bacterium; assembly: GCA_026989015.1. Classification (GTDB taxonomy): domain Bacteria; phylum Pseudomonadota; class Gammaproteobacteria; genus S144-22. The sequence goes on along the minus strand of JALSKD010000041.1, from coordinate 22,955 downwards.
GCCAGCACCTGCGCTCCGTTTTCCTTCAGCATCACTGCCGAGGACAGCAGCAATGCCGCGGTGACCGATTACGACGGCACGGTGACGATCACCGCCAGCAGCGGCCACGGCAATTTCGCCGTAGTTTCGGCCACCAACAGCCTGGCGCCCGACCCGGACAGTGACGACAACGGCAGTGTCAGCTATACCTTTGATGGCGCGGACAACGGGCAGATCGACCTGTCGCTGAGCAATCAGCGCGCCGAAACCCTGCGCATATCGGTCACCGACAGCGCCATACCGCTGACCTCCACATCCGTGGACATCACTTTCCGTGACAATGCCTTCGAAATCGTGGATGTGGACGGCACGGTGGCCGGTGACAATGTGCCGGTGGCGGGCCGTGACCATGCCTACCGCATCCGTCTGCTGCGCAAGGACCCGGCCAGCGGGCAATGCGGCCTGGCCACCGCCTACCAGGGCAACCGATCGCTGAAACTGTGGCGTGTCCGCAATGCGGCCGACCCGGGGGGCGCCGCGCCCAGTCTGGCCGGAACCGTCCTGCCCGACAACGAACCGGCCTCTGCCAATGCCAGTATTTCGTTCACCGCCGGAGAAGCGGATGTGACGCTGAGCAGCAGCGATATCGGAAAATACACGCTGGAAGCGAAGGATGTCTCGCGCAGTTTTGCCGACATCGATATCGCGGGCGGTTCGGCGGAGCAAACCCTGCGTCCCTTTGGTCTGGCCATCGATTTTTCCGGCCAGCGCAATGCCGACATGGCCGACAATGGCCTTATCGACGACAGCACGGGCAGCGACCTCAGCTACGCGGCCGATGCCGGTGGCAGCGTCTTTACCCAGGCCGGGGAGACCTTTGCGGTGACGGTGGCGGGGGTGCTGTGGCAGTCCGTTGACGATGCCGATGGCAATGGTATTCCGGATGCCGGGGCCTGGCTCGGAGACAATGCCGTGGCGCCGTCCTTCGGTGCCGAGGGCGAAAGCGTGGTGGCCGATGTGGCCGTCAATGCGCCCGCCGGGGCCAGCGCGGGCGCGCTGATTGTCGATGGCGTTGCCGGCGGGCGGTTCGACGGCTTCGTCAACGGGTCGCAAACGGCCAGCGTGCAGTACGGCAATGTGGGCATCATTGACATCCAGGCCCGCCTCGCCGACAACGATTATTTCGGCAGCGGCGTGGCGATCGTCGGCACGGCGCCGAATGTGGGCCGCTTCAATCCGTGGCAGTATGCCGTCACCTCCAGCAACCTGACTCCGGCCTGCTCATCGGCCAGCCCGTTCACCTATGCGCGGGAACCCTTCGAAGTGGCGCTGACCCTGCAGGCGCAGAACAAGTCCGGTGCGCTCACCGACGGCTATCGGGGGGCGTTCGTGACGCTGGATATCGCCAGCGAACTGAATATCCGCAACGACCGCACTGGCTTGGCCTATGACCAGGAGGATTACAGCATCATCGAGGGCTTTGCCGGCGGCACCGCTGGAGAGGCCCGTTTTACCGTGCAACTGGCCTGGGACATGCCGCTGCAGGCACCGGCCGTCAGCCGCGCCGAATTGGTCGACAGCAGCGATGAAGTGAACCGGATCGCCGGCAGCCCTTATGCGCTGGGGCAGACCGAGGTCCGCTTCGGGCGCATGGTGCTGGAGAACAGCCACGGCTCGGAACTGCTGAACCTGCCGGTGCCGATGCGCGCCGAGTACTATGATGGCAGCAATTTCCTGATCAATGCCGATGACTCCTGCAGCGGCTTTCCGGTCAACCGGCTGCGTCTCGACAGCGCGGTGGAAAACGCTCAGACCGACGGCGACATCCAGGTGCTGCCGGGGCAGGTCAGTCGGGCGACGCTGGCGCACAATCCGCTGCTGGCCGGGGACGCGGGCCTGTCGCTGTGTCCGCCGGGCAATCCGGCCTGCACGCCCACCGCGGGCAATGAAGGCTGGGTGGGCCTGCGGCTGGATCTTGGGTCGCGGCCCTGGTTGCGTTTCGACTGGGACGGTGACGGGCTGTATCAGGAGGATCCGAAGGCGCGGGCCACATTCGGCATCTTCAGGGGCAACGACCGGCAGATTCACCTGCGGCGGCTGTTCGACTGACCGAGCGTGCCGCGGGAAGCCGCCCTGTCCGTCCTTGATGCCCAATGAGTTCCGATTCGAAACGGTTCAGCATCGATTCAGGCGCAGGGCCTAGTATGGGCACTGCCGGCACGGGTGTGCCGGTGTGTTGGCCCTGAAGGCCGGTCATCCCGAACGATGATAGGCCAGTCCAGTTGACCCGCTGATGCAGCGCATCGCGGGTCTTTTTTGTGACCGGGACCGAATGCTCAGAAGGTACCGATGACCGGGACCGCGCGCCGCTTCTGGCGCTGGCGGGCCTGATCCAGTTCCTGCTGCCGCTGCAGCAGTCGCGGATCGGCGGCGGATACGCTCAGGCCCTGGCGGATATAGCCTTCGGCCTCATCGAGCCGGTCCGCATCGATGGCCGCCCTGGCCAGGCGGTTGCTGGCTTCCAGCAATTGCTGCTTGATGGTGACGATGGTGCCGTCGTCCGTGACCAGGGGCGCGGCTTCATTGATCAGTCGATCGGCGCGCGCAAGGTCGTTGGCACTGGCGTTCCGTGTATCGATCAGCACCTTGGCCTCGGCGAGCAGCGTATCGGCACGCTGCTGCTGGCGGTGCCGTTCGATCGCCTGTTGCAAACGGGCCATCTGCCGCTGCAGCAGGCCGCTGTCGTCACCCAGCTCCAGTCCCTGTTGCAGCGTGCGGTTTGCGCTGTCGAAATCGCCGCGCTTCATCTGCTGTTCGGACAGCGCGATCCGCGCTTCGGCCAGCTTTTTGCGCAGGGTCTGCAGCTCGGTGTCATCGGTACGCAGCTTCTCCAGTTCCGCATAGGCGGCGCTGGCTTCGGCGATGGATTCGGTACTGGCGCCCGGTTTCAGTGCGCGCTCGAAGCGCTCCATCTGGCTGCGGCGCTGAGCCGCCTGCTGACGGCGGGCCTGTTCGATGCGGCGGATCTGTTCCAGCTTGCGGTCTTCCTGCTGCCGGCGTTGCGCGCTGATGCGCTGTTCCTCCAACTGGCGGCGGATGTTCTCGCGCAGCGCCTGCAAGGGCGTGAATGACGGAAACAGGCGGGCGCCGGAATCGGCCAGTTGCAGCGCATCGTCCACACGATTCTGCGCAAGCGCCTTGCGCGAAAGATCCAGATAGCGGTTGGCGACCCGGGCCAGGCCGCGCTGCAGCCGTGGGTCGCCCTTGGGCAGCAGCCTGGCCAGGCTGCGGTAGCTCTCCAGGGCATTGTTGCCGGGGGGATCCGCAAGACGCCCCTCCATCAACTGTTGCTCGGCGCGCTTGAGGATGGAGCGGATCTCCAGCTCATTGGTGATCGACTGGCGCAGCGCCAGGGCGTCCGCATTGTGCGGGTTGATGCGCAAGGCTTCGTTGACCACCATGAGAGCCTTGCCCGGTTTGCCCTCGGCGAACAGGCTGCGCGCCTCCAGGTAGCGCTGCTCATCCTCGGGCAGCTCCTCCGGCGCGGGCGGGACGCCGGTGGTCTCGGACGGTGGCAGCCCCGAAGATTCGGCCTGCACCGGTGCCGCTGCAGTGACCGGTTCGGGGGCGTGTTCCCGTGTCGGGAGGGGAGGCTGCACTGGCCGGGCCTGCGGCGCGGAATCCGGAGCCTCGGATGCCGGCCAGAACAGGACTGAGCCCAGCGCCAGCAAGGCCAGGGCCGAAGCCCCCAGAATCCAAGTCCTTCGCCGGTTCACCGGCTCCGTGATTTCGGATACGGGTGCGGACTCGGGTTTCGGCCCGCCCGCCGGTTGCGGGGCGGCCGAGGGGCTGACCACCGGCGTCTCGCCCGTGCCGCGGGCAGGCTGCGGTGGCCCGGCCGCCGCATAGGGCGGCACCATCAGCCGGAAGCCGACGCGCTCCGCCTGCTCGGCAAAGGCGGACAGGCTGCGGATGCGGCGTTTCGGGTCGGGATGGAGCAGGGCCTGCAGCAGTGGCAGCAGGTTGGATTCCGTGCCGTCGGACCGTTCCGGAAGCATGCGCCTTTTCTCCAGCAACTGGAGTTTGATGTCCTGGGCATCGAAAGGCGGGCGCCCGATCAGCAGGTCATGGAGGCAGACGCCCAGGGCATACCAGTCGGCAGCGGGGCCGTCACCGCCCTCCGGCGGCAGGTACAGCGCGGCATTGGCGGAGTCGACGGGCAGGGGGCGGGCGCCTTCTCCCTCGGGCCGGTTGATGCCCAGGCCGAGGGTCAACTTGAGCCGGTCGTTGAAAAACAGATTACCGGGTCGCAGCGCGCCATGCACCAGTTTTTGCCGATGCAGCAACTCGAGGGTGGCAGCGATTTCGATGCCTCCCTGCAGCACGGCCTTGGGCGGTATCTGCGCGGGTTGGGTGTGCAGCAGCGGCAGGCAGGGGAAATAGTCGGTGACGGCATAGCAGGCGTTGGCGTCGGCCCCATGACTGAGCAGGCTGACCATGGCGCCGACGCGCTGGCCGCTGACGGATGCGGCAAAATGCCCGAAGCCGCGGCAAAACCCGGGGTGTTGCGTCAGCCGTGAATGGAAGATGCGGACACTGACGGTCTTGCTGGTGGCCAGATCGATTGCATTGTGTACCGAGCAAAGCTCGGTCTCGGCGATCTGGCGGCCGAGGCGGAAGCCGGGAATCTCCACCGGGCGACCCCTAGAACTGGAAGAACAGCGACAGGTTCAGACCCTTGAATGTCTCCTCGAACTCTTCGGAGGTGATGACCGTGGGATCGGAATCCTTGACCGAGTCGAAGGTATAGCTCTTGATCTCGTAGGCGACGCTGTAGCTGAGGTTGTCGGTCAACCGCGACGCGAAGCCGAGGCTGTAGCTGAGCCCGGTGGCATCGCTGCTGGCATTGATGTCCAGAGGCGGCAGCCCGTTGCTCTGGGTGATGCTGATAAAGCCGGGGTTGGTGACCTCCTCGGTCAGGTCGCCATCGAGCTGGGCGTAGGCGACATTGACGGTGATCACGCTGGATTTAAGCACCGGCCAGCTGTAGTTGCCGCCGATGAAGAAGCCCTTTTCCTCGAAGGACAGGCTCTGGCCCTGGTCGCCGTCGGCCTGGCTCTTGCCGGTCTTGTAGCCAATGTAGACCGCGCCGCGGCTGTCGAGAATCTTGCGGCCGAGGGTGATGCTGGTGTCAGTGCGGTCGCCCTTGAAGGTTTCCTTGAAGTTCATCGGCGCGAATTCGAAGCTGTCTTCCTCGTCGGCCGATTTCGATGCGGCGATATCCAGGTAATAGTCATCCATGAAGAAGGTGCCGCCGATGCCGAGAATCTGGAACACGACATCGAACTTGACCTCCGGAAAGGTGCCGCCATTGATGTTCGCGGGCAGGGCGCCGGGACGCTCGGTCTGGGTGAAGCTGTAGGACGAAAAGGCCAGCGTGGCGCGGGGGGTAAAGCTGACTTCCGCCTGCGCGGATGCCGCGATCAGGCTGATGGCGGGCAACAGGGTCAGGGCGAAAAGGGCGGAAAAACGCCGGTTTTGCGGGTACTTCATGGTTTCTCTCTCCAGTGGGTGCAAGGCGGGGCCTTGAGGGTTTATCGGGAAGGCGCTCCCAAATCTCGGAGAAATTCAGGTAGTTGTTGTATTTGTGCGCCTACCTCCATGTTTTTTAAGTAATTATCCTCCAAGCATATACCCATTGTGGCGCAAGTCAAAACCGGATCGTGATCACCGGTATCAGAGCACCAGGGCCAGCACCACCGGCATCACCACGACGGAGGCCAGATTGCCCAGCATGACGATGGAAGCGACCTGCCTTGGCTGCTGGCCGTAGCGTTCCGCCATCATGTAATTGAGCACGGCCGGGGGCAGGGCGGCGAAGACAAGCAGCATGGCGGCCTGGATCCGTGGCAGGTCGAGCAGGGCGATGGCCGGCAGGGCGAAGATCAACCCCGACAGCGGCGCGGTGACGGCGCCAACCAGCCCGATCTTCCAGTCGGCCCAGTCGATGTGAATCAGCCGCACGCCGAGGGCGAACAGCATCAGCGGGATGCAGATCTGCCCGAGCATCTCGATCGGCGTGGCGATGACGACGGGCAGGTGGATCTGCAACAGCGACAGCGTCAGTCCGGCCAGGGTGGCGATGAAGATGGGGATACGGAACAGCCCGCGCAGCGAGGCGCGCGGATCGAGAATTTTCACGCCGACGGTGAAGTGCAGGGTGTTTTCGATGATGAACAGCACCACCGCCGCCGGAAGCATCTGCTCGCCAAAGGCCAGCAGCATCAGCGGCAGTCCCATGTTGCCGGAATTGTTGAACATCATCGGCGGGGCGAAGGTCTTGAAGGCATAGCCGAACATTCGTGCCACCGCCCAGGCGACCAGCGCCGGTCCAAGGATGACCGCGATGCCGCCGAGGGTCAGTGCCTGGTACTGGGTCAGGTCGAAGCTCTTGCCGGTGAGCACCGAGAACACCAGCGCCGGCACGAAGACATCGATATTGAGGGTGTTCGCGGCCGCCATGTCCGGTGCGTGCCTGCGCGCATAGAGATAGCCCACGGCGACGATCGAGAACACCGGAAAGAGGATATTGATGATCTGCCAGATCATGGCCGTTCAGCGTCCGGGTTCGGGGGTGGGGTCGGGGCGCGGTTCAGGCGCTTTCCTCGAATTCGAGGAGCACCGGCGTCGCCAGCTTGCCGTGGATCCGGTAGGCGCGCAGGCCGAATACGCCCTCCGTGTCCTGGAAGATCTCGATGCGCTGCTCGCCGTCATGGGCCTGCAGCGCCTCTGCCGCCTGCAGCGCCAGCGGGTGCTGGTTGTAGACGCGGATGGCGGACAGGGCCTGTGCGGCGGCCTGCTGCCATTCATCGCCGTCGTGGAAGTAGCGGGGCCGGTGGTCGTCGATCAGCGCCAGCAGCGCGTCGTCCGGGTGGCGCAGTGCGCGCTGCATCAGCTGGGTGGCCAGGGTGCGGGGAATGTTCATCAGTGTCGCGTCTCGTTGCCGGGGGTGGGGGTATCGGAGTCGAACAGCGCGGCGGTATCGACCGCGTCGAACACATGCTGCGCATTGCAGAATTCGCAGGTGATGCGGATGCTGTCCTGCTCCTCGAGAATGGATTCGGCCTCCGCGCGGCCCAGCGCCCGGATCACCGCGCCTATGCGTTCACGCGAGCAGCCGCAGGAAAAGCGCAGCGGCTCTGACTCGAACAGGCGCAGGTCTTCTTCGTGAAACAGCCGGTGCAGCAGTGTGCGGGACGGCAGCGCCAGCAGCTCCTCGTCGGTGACCGTATCGGCCAGTTGCGAGATGCGGTTCCAGGCATCGCTGTCCTCCAGTTCGCCGGGCAGGCGCTGCAACAGCAGGCCAACCGCCGTTTCGGCATCGGCCGCCAGCCACAGCCGGGTCGGCAACTGTTCCGAATGCTCGAAATAGTGCTGCAGCGCATCGCCGATGCGCCGGCCGACCAGCGGCACGATGCCCTGATGGGGCTCGCCCTGGCCCTGATCGATGGTGATGACGATCCGGTCGGCGCCGAAGATGCGGTCGAGTTCAGGGGATTCGCCCTCGGGCAGCGAGCCGCTCTGGCGCACCAGGCCCCGCAGGCTGCGATCACGGGTGGCCTGGGCCACCAGCAGATGTACCGGGCCCTGTCCACGGATCTGCAAGGTGATCCGGCCGCCGTCGATCTTCAGGCTTTGCGCCAGCAGGGTTACCGCCGCCAGCGCCTCGCCGAGCAGTTCCAGCGCGCGCGGGTCGGTCTCGCTTTTGTCGCGGCAGCGGCGCCAGCTGGCGTCCAGCGCCACCCACTGGCCGCGAATCGGCGTGCCCTCGATGACGAAGCGCAGGATCTGGTCGTGCTCCCTCTCCGCCATGGGGATCAGCCCTTGAGTTTTTCGCGCAGCAGGGCGTTGACCTGGCCGGGGTTGGCCTTGCCCCGGGTCTGTTTCATGATCTGGCCGACGAAGAAACCGAGCACTTTTTCCTTGCCGGCACGGAATTGCTCCACCTGGGCCGGGTGTTCGGCGATGGCCGCGTCGATCATCGCTTCCAGTTCGCCGCTGTCGCTGATCTGCCTGAGTCCGCGGGCCTCGATGATGGCATCGGCATCGCCCTCGCCGTTCCACATTGCCTCGAAGACTTCCTTGGCGATCTTGCCGGAGATGGTGTCGTCATCGATGCGTCGCAGCAGGCCGGCCAGCCGGGCCGGTGGTACCGGGCAGGCGTCGAAGCCCAGATCGGCCTTGTTCAGCGCGCCGGTGACCTCGCCGAGTATCCAGTTGGCCAGGGGTACCGACAGGGCTTCGGCCTCGGCCAGCGCGGCCTCGAAATAGGCCGCGATCTCGCGGCTGGCGGAGAGCAGTTCGGCGTTGTATTCCGACAGGCCCAGTTCGCTGATGTAGCGCTGGCGCTTCTGTTCCGGCAGTTCCGGAAGGGTGGCGCGGATGCGCTCGATGCGCGCGTCGTCGATGCGTACCGGCAGCAGGTCCGGGTCCGGGAAATAGCGGTAGTCGTTGGCCTCTTCCTTGCTGCGCATGGAGCGGGTCTCGTCGCGCTCGGCGTCGTAGAGGCGGGTTTCCTGAACGATGCGGCCGCCGTCCTCGAGGATCTCGATCTGCCGCCGCACCTCGTGGTTGATGGCGCGTTCGAGAAAACGGAAGGAGTTGATGTTCTTCAGTTCGGTACGCGTGCCCAGTTCCTGCTGGCCGGCGGGGCGTACCGAGACATTGGCGTCGCAACGGAAGGAGCCTTCCTGCATGTTGCCGTCGCAGATGCCCAGGTACTGAACCAGCGCGTGGATCTTGCGCGCATAGGCCACGGCCTCCTTCGCCGAACGCATGTCCGGTTCGGAAACGATCTCCAGCAGCGGTGTGCCGGCGCGGTTGAGGTCGATGCCGGTCATGTCCGCAAACTGGTCGTGCAGCGACTTTCCGGCGTCTTCCTCGAGGTGCGCGCGGGTGACGCCGATGACGCGGCTGTCACCCTCGCCGAGGCTGATGCTGACCTGTCCGCGGCCGACGATGGGCAGCTCGAACTGGCTGATCTGGTAGCCCTTGGGCAGATCGGGGTAGAAGTAGTTCTTGCGCGCGAACACCGATTCGCGGCCGATCTCGGCGTCGATGGCCAGCGCGAACTTGATCGCCATGTTGACGGCTTCCTCGTTGAGGACGGGCAGCACACCGGGCAGGCCCAGGTCCACCGCGCAGGCCTGGGTATTGGGCTCGGCGCCGAAGGCGGTGGAGGCGCCGGAAAAGATCTTGCTGCGTGTCGCCAGCTGGGCGTGGATTTCCAGCCCGATCACGGTTTCCCAGTTCATGCCGTCACCTCCGGTTGCCGCAGATGCCAGTCGGTGGCCTGCTGGAATCGGTGCGCCGCGTTGAGCAGTCGCGCCTCGTCGAAATAGTTGCCGATCAGCTGCAGGCCCACCGGCAGGCCGTCGCTGAAGCCGGCCGGCAGCGAAATCGCCGGCAGCCCGGCCAGGTTGACCGAAATGGTGTAGATGTCCTGCAGGTACATGGCCACCGGGTCGTCGCGGTTGTCTCCCAGCGGGAAGGCCGGGGTCGGCGTGGTCGGTCCGGCGATCAGGTCCACCCGCTCGAAGGCGGACTGGAAATCGTTGCTGATCAGCCGCCGCAGCTTCTGCGCCTTCAGGTAGTAGGCATCGTAGTAGCCGGCGGACAGGGCATAGGTGCCGATCAGGATGCGCCGCTTGACCTCGTCGCCGAAGCCTTCGGCGCGCGAGCGCTTGTAGAGGTCTTCGAGATCCTTCGGATCGTCGCAGCGGTGGCCGAAGCGCACGCCGTCGAAGCGCGAAAGGTTGGAGGAACATTCCGCCATTGCCACCACATAATAGGCAGGGATGGCGATGCCGCTGTTGGGCAGATCGACCTCGATCACCTCGGCGCCGAGGCGGCGGTATTCGTCGATGGCGGCGTCGATGACGCGGGCCACGCCGTCGTCGAGGCCCGCCGCGAAATACTGCTTCGGCAGGCCGATGCGCAGCCCGTCGATGCCGTCATCGAGGCGGGCGCCGTAGTCGGGTACTTCGCGGTCGATGGAAGTGGAGTCGCGTTCGTCGAAACCGGCGATGCCCTGCAGCAGCAGCGCGCAATCCTCGGCGCTGCGCGCCATTGGACCGCCCTGGTCGAGGCTGGATGCGTAGGCGATCATGCCGTAGCGCGAAACCCGGCCGTAGGTGGGCTTGAGTCCGGTGATGCCGCAGAAGGCGGCGGGCTGGCGGATCGAGCCGCCGGTATCGGTGCCCAGCGCGGCCGGTGCCATGCCGGCGGCGACGGCCACTGCGGAGCCGCCAGAGGAACCGCCGGGCACGCGGTCACGGTCCCAAGGATTGCGTGCCGGTCCGTAGTGGCTGCTCTCGTTGGAGGAGCCCATCGCGAATTCGTCCATATTGGTCTTGCCCAGCATCACCGAGCCGGCGTCGCGCAGCCTGGCAATGACGGTGGCATCGTAGGGCGCGATGAAGTTGTCGAGCATGCGCGAGGCGCAGCTGGTGCGCACGCCATCGGTACAGAAGATGTCCTTGATCGCCAATGGCAGGCCGTTCAGAGGCCCGGCGTTGCCGGCGGCGCGGTCGCGGTCGGCGGCCTCGGCCTGTTGCAGTGCCTGCGCTTCGGTGACGGTGATGTAGGCATTGAGCGCGCCGTCGGTGGCGGCGATGCGGTCGAGCAGGTCACGGGTGATCTCGACGCTGGAGAAGTCGCCGGCGGCGAGGCCGTCGCGGATCTGGGTCAGGGTCTGCATGGGCCGCTCCTATTCGATGACCTTGGGAACGCGGTACAGCCCGGCCTCGACATCGGGGGCGATGGACTGGAACTTGTCGCGTTGATTGGTTTCTGTGATCGCGTCGGGGCGCAGACGCTGGGCCGCGTCCAGCGGATGGGCCATCGGTGCGACACCCTCTGTATCAACCGTGTTCATCTCGGCGACCAGATCGAGAATGCGCGACAGGTCGCGGGCGTAGTCGTCGATCGCGGCATCCTCGATACCCAGTCGCGCCAGGTGAGCGATGGCGATCACTTCTTCGGATTTCAGGCTCATGCGGAGGCTTTCCTGAAGCGGGTTTGAAAAGGCCGCAAACTTAGCACAGAAAGCCGCTCCGGATAAGGGTGGACGGGCAAAAAAGGCGGTTTGCGCCTTGCCCTCGACAGTGCCGATTGCTAGAGTACGCGCAACTTTTCCCGCGCCAGCTTTCCCGGCCGTCAACATCTCTTCCACAGGTACGATTCATACATGTTTTCAGCGATACGCGGACTGCTCTCCAATGACCTGTCCATCGATCTGGGCACGGCCAACACCCTCATCTATTCACGCGGTCAGGGTATCGTGCTCAACGAGCCGTCCGTCGTCGCCATCCGTCAGGACCGGGGTCCCGGCGGCCCCAAGTCGGTGGAAGCCGTCGGCGCCGATGCCAAGAAGATGCTCGGCCGCACGCCGGAGAACATCACCGCCATCCGTCCGATGAAGGATGGCGTCATCGCCGATTTCACCTACACCGAGAAGATGCTGCAGCATTTCATCCGCAAGGTGCACGAGAACCAGCTTTTCCGGCCCAGCCCGCGGGTGCTGATCTGCGTGCCCTGTGGCGCCACCCAGGTGGAGCGGCGGGCAATCCGCGAATCGGCGGTGGGTGCCGGTGCGCGCAAGGTGTACCTGATCGAGGAACCGATGGCCGCAGCCATCGGTGCCGGCATGCCGGTGGACGAGCCCCAGGGCTCGATGGTGCTGGACATCGGCGGCGGCACTTCCGAGGTGGCGGTGATGTCGCTCAACGGCATCGTCTATTCGGCCTCGGTGCGCATCGGCGGTGACCGTTTCGACGAGGCCATCACCAACTATGTGCGGCGCAATTACGGCATCCTCATCGGCGAGGCCACCGCCGAGCGCATCAAGGTGGAGATCGCCGCCGCCTACCCGGGCGAGGATCTGCTGGAACTGGAGGTCAAGGGGCGCAACCTGTCCGAGGGCGTGCCACGCAGCTTTACCCTCAATTCCAACGAGATTCTCGAAGCCTTGCAGGATCCGCTCTATGGCATCGTCAGCGCGGTCAAGAACGCGCTGGAACAAACCCCCCCGGAGCTGGGTGCCGACATCGCCGAGCGTGGCATCGTGCTCACCGGCGGCGGCGCGCTGTTGCGCGATCTCGATCGTCTGATCATGGAGGAGACGGGTTTGCCGGTGATCATTGCCGAGGACCCGCTGACCTGTGTTGCCCGCGGCGGCGGCCGGGTGCTGGAAATGATCGACGAACACGGATCGGATTTTCTCGCGGTCGAATAATGACCGGATGCCGCTGGCCGACATCGGCGGCTGACCGCCCACACCGGCCTTTCCGGGCCGGACTCCCGTCATGAAGAACATCTTTCAGCCGGCGCGCGGCACGCTGCTGCCGGTGCTGCTGTTCGTGTTTCTGGCGGTCAGCCTGATGTTCATCGACCACCGTTCGCGCAATCTGGAGCCGCTGCGCGTCGGCATCTCGGTGCTGATCGCGCCTTTGCGGCAGCTGGTCAGCCTGCCGCCCCAGGCCGGTGCCTGGGTGCTGCAGTGGTTTCAGACCCAGCAGTCGCTGATCGATGAAAACGAAGCCCTGCGCGACCGCGAGCGGCTGCTCAATGCGCGGCTGCAGAAGATGGCGGTGTTGTCCGCCGAGAATGCCCGCCTGCGCAGCCTGCTGGGGTCGGCGCGCAAGGTGGCGGATACGGTCATCGTCGCCGAACTGCTGCGCGTGGACCAGAATCCCTACCGTCAGCTGATTCTGCTCAACAAGGGCAGCCTCGACGGCCTGCGCGAGGGACAGGCGGTGATCGATGACTTCGGCATCATGGGGCAGATCATCCATGTCACGCCGAACAGCGCCACGGTCAAGCTGATCTCCGATCCGGAGCACGCGATTCCGGTGCAGTTCGTGCGCGGTGGCGCGCGCAGCGTCGCCTTCGGCAACGGCAGTACCGATGAGCTTGAACTGCGCTTCCTGCCGGCCACCGCCGACATCGAGCCGGGCGACGAACTGGTCAGCTCCGGGCTGGGCGGCCGCTTCCCGGCGGGTTACCCGGTGGCCACCATCGTTTCGGTGGAACTCGACGAGATCCAGGGCTTCAAGTCGGCCAGGGCACGGCCGCGGGCTCGGCTGGACCGCAGCCGCGAGGTGCTGGTGATCAAGACCCCGGTGGCGCCGCTGCCTTCCGAACAGCCGCGTGAAGGTTCGGCCCCGGCGCCGGAAACGGATACGGACGCGACACAGGAGCCTGCCCGATGAATCCGCTGGGTCTGCTGGTCATCCTGCTGTCGCTGGCGGTCAGCCTGATGCTGACCATGCTGCCGCTGCCCGACTGGGCGGCGATCTACCGTCCCGACTTCATGGCGCTGGTGCTGATCTACTGGAGCCTGGCACTGCCGACCCGCATCGGCCTGTGGGTGGCCTTCGTCTGCGGTCTGTTCGTCGATGTCACCAGCGGCGGTCTGCTTGGCCAGCATGCGCTGGCGCTGGTGGTGATCCTGTTCATCAACCTCAATGTACACCAGCGCATCCGCGTGATGTCGCTGCCGCATCAGGCCCTGTATGTGCTGGCTCTGCTGCTGCTCGATCAGGTGCTGGTGCTGATGGTCGAGGGCATGATCGGCCGCCATCCCCCCTTTACCGCCTATATCGGCGCGCCGCTGATCGGCATGCTGCTGTGGCCATGGATTTTCCTGCTGCTGCGGCATCTGCGCCGCCGCGTGCACCTTGCCTGACCGAGGAGAGACATTTGGATTTCGACTACATCGACAACGACCGATCATTGCGCGACTTCTGCGCGGCAGTGAGCGCTGATCGCTTTTGCGCCCTGGACACGGAATTCGTCCGCGAAAAGACCTATTACCCGAAGCTGGCACTGATCCAGATGGCCACCGAAACCCGGCAGGCCTGCATCGATCCGCTGGCGATCGACGACTTCTCTCCGCTGATCGGGCTGTTCGGGAATCCGGAGATGCTCAAGATCCTGCATGCCTCCGGTCAGGACCTGGAGCTGTTCCACCATGTGTTTGGTGCCATACCGCGGCCCCTGTTCGATACCCAGATCGCGGCGGCGGTGCTCGGTTACGCCAACCAGATCGGCTATGCGGACCTGGTGCGGCAGGTGTGCGGCGTGCAGCTGGACAAGAAATACACCCGCGCCAACTGGGCCAGGCGACCGCTGTCCGAAGGCGAACTGGATTATGCGATGGACGATGTGCGCTACCTGATCGAGATCCACCGGCGGCTGCGCGAGGAGCTGGAACGGCGCGGACGGCTGTCCTGGGTGGAGGCCGACTTTCGGCGCATCACCGATGAGCAGGCCTTCGTGCAGGACGACGGTCAGCTGTGGAAGAAGCTCAAGGGCGTGCAGCGGCTCAAGGGCGAGGCGCTCAACTATGCCGACCAGCTGTGCCGCTGGCGCGAGCAGCGGGCCCGCGACCGTGACCGGCCGCGGCGCTGGATCCTCAAGGACGAAGACATCGTCGATATCGCCCGCTTCCGCCCGAAAAGCCACCGCGATCTGCAGCAGATCGGCAACCTCGGCAGCGACTTCATCCGCAAGACCGGTGACGATCTGCTGCAGGTGCTGGATCAGGCTGGGCGCATCGATCGCGCCGACTGGCCGAAACCACCGAAATTCCGCAAGCTCGACAGCAATCAGCAGGCGCTTTCCGACTGCCTGATGGCCATTGCCCGTCTGCTCTGCGAGCGCAACGACATTTCCCTGGCTTCGGTGGCCGGCAAGAAGGATCTGGATGCGCTGATCACGGGGCAGGAGGGCAGCCGCCTGCTGCAGGGCTGGCGCCACGAGATGCTGGGCCGTCACCTGCAGGACTTCCTCGCCGGGCGCAGTGCCCTGGCGGTCCGTGATGGCCGGCTGGAGATCACCGCGCCCGCGGATTGAGCGCGAGCTTCGGTTTCACTTTGCCGGCGGGAGGTATTCCGCCCAGGCCCAATGGCCGCGCCCCGGATCCTTTGGGCCGGCCCAACCCAATGCCCGCAGCTGACGGGCCAGGAAACGGTTGAAGATGCCGTGGCCGACGAACAGCACCGTGCCCTGGTCTGCGGCCAGTTCGATCAGTTGCCGCGCGGCCCGCGCCGCGCGACGGGTTCCCTGCCGGCGGTGTTCCGATGCATTGACCGCGTAACCCGCCAGCCACAGCAGGCGAAACAGGGTGGCCCAGCCGCGTGCGCTCAGGCGCAACAGCGGAAGGGCGCCATGGGGCATGGCCATCTCCTCGAAACCGTACAGGATTCGGGGCCGTTCGATGCCAAGCCGGCGCGCGGAGTCGATGGAACGGCGCAGCGGGCTGCAGACGACGAGATCGGCCCGACGCACGGCCTCGATGGCGCTAGCGGGCGGCATTTCCCGCACCAGCGGGGCTTGGCGGTAGGCGTCGAGCCAGTCGGGAAAGCGGGCGGCGGGTATCGGCGTGGACTCGTCGATGTCGGGCCGTCCGTGGCGCATCAGCAGAATCCGCACCGGCTCAGCCGGAGGGTGAGCCCACGATGGCCAGCAGCACGCCGGCGGCGACCGCAGAGCCGATGACGCCGGCCACATTGGGCCCCATCGCGTGCATCAGCAGGAAGTTCTGCGGGTTGGCCTCCATGCCGACCTTGTTGGCGACGCGGGCCGCCATTGGCACCGCGGAGACGCCGGCGGCGCCGATCAGTGGGTTGACTTCGCCACCGGTGGCCCGGTGCATGATCTTGCCCATGATGACCCCGGCGGCGGTGCCGATGGAAAAGGCGAAGATGCCCAGCAGCAGAATGCCCAGGGTTTCCGGCGAGAGGAATTTCTCTGCGGAGAGCTTGGAGCCCACCGACAGACCAAGAAAGATGGTGACGATGTTGATCAGCTCGTTCTGCGCGGTGTGGCTGAGGCGCTCCACCACGCCGGATTCCTTGAGCAGATTGCCGAAACAGAGCATGCCCACCAGCGGCGTGGCATCGGGCAGCAGCAGGATGGTGACGAACAGCAGCGCCAGCGGAAAGATGATCTTCTCGGTGCGCGACACATGCCGCAGCTGCTTCATCTGGGTCTTGCGTTCGTCTTCGGTGGTCAGCCATCTCATGATCGGCGGCTGGATCAGCGGCACCAGTGCCATGTAGGAATAGGCGGCCACGGCGATCGCGCCGAGCAGATCCGGCGCCAGCCGCGAGGCGAGGAAAATGGCGGTCGGTCCGTCGGCGCCGCCGATGATGGCGATGGCCGATGCGTCGGCGAGGGAGAATTCGATGCCCGGCACCAGGTTCATCAGAATGGCGCCGAACAGGGTGACGAAGATGCCGAACTGCGCCGCCGCGCCGAGCAGCATCAGGCTAGGGCGCGCCAGCAGCGGGCCGAAATCGGTCATCGCCCCGACCCCCATGAAGATCAGCAGCGGGAAGAGGCCGTTCTCGATGCCGGCGTTGTAGAGAATGCCGAGAATGCCGTGCGGGCCGCTGATCTCGGCCACCGGGATGTTGGCGAGGATGCCGCCGAAGCCGATCGGGATCAGCAGCAGCGGTTCGAAGCCCTTGCGGATGGCGAGGTAGATCAGCAGGCAGCCGATGAGCATCATCAGCACCTGGCCGGCAGTGAAGTTGTAGAGCCCGGTGGAGCCCCAGAGTTGCAGCAGGCCGTCGCTCATGGGCCTATCCGACCGTGACCAGCGGCTGGTTGACCTGGATGGCGTCGCCCTTGTCCACATGCACCGCCTGCACCCTGCCGCTGACCGGGGCGCGGATTTCGGTTTCCATCTTCATCGCCTCGATGATGACCACCACCTGGTTGGCCTCCACAGGGTCACCGGGGGCGACCCGAACCTCGATCACCGTGCCGGCCATCGGGGCGACGATGTCCTCGCCGCCGGCGGCGGGCGTCGGAGCGGCGGCTGCTTCGGCGGCGGGCGCGGCCTGCGCGGAGCGGATGGCGCCGCCGGGTTCGACCACCACATCGTAGACCTTGCCGTTGACCTGCACGCGGAAGGTCTCGGGCCCGCCAGGAGCAGGGGCCGGGGCGGGCGCGGTTGCCGCTGTCCCGGCTTCGGCGTCCGTCGGCGGCTCAAAGGCGTCGGGGTTGTCGCGGTTCTTGAGGAAGTGCAGACCCACCTGCGGAAACTGCGCGTAGATCAGGATGTCGTCGATCTCATGGGCGCCGGGCTTGAGGCCTTCACGCCGGGCCAGGTCGCGGAACTCCTCGGTCAGCCGCTCCAGTTCCGGCTCGATCAGGTCAGCGGGGCGGCAGGTAATGATATCGCCGCCTTCCTCGAGCACGCGCTGCTGCAGTTCGGCGTTGACCGGCGCGGCGGTGGCGCCGTATTCGCCGCGCAGCACGCCGGCGGTCTCGCGGGTGATGGTCTTGTAGCGCTCGCCGGAGAGGACATTGATCACCGCCTGGGTGCCGACGATCTGCGAGGTGGGCGTGACCAGCGGGATGTAGCCGAGGTCTTCGCGCACTCGGGGGATTTCCTCCAGCACTTCGTCGAGGCGGTCGGCGGCGCCCTGTTCGCGCAGCTGGCTCTCCAGGTTGGTGAGCATGCCGCCGGGCACCTGGGCCACCAGGATCCGCGAATCCACCCCTTTCAGCGAGCCTTCGAATTTCGCGTATTTTTTGCGCACTTCGCGGAAGTACGCGGCAATTTGCTCCAGTTCGGCGATGTTCAGGCCGCTGTCGCGGTCGGTTTCGGCGAGGATCGCGACCAGGGATTCGGTGGCCGAATGGCCGTAGGTCATGCTCATCGAAGAGATCGAGGTGTCGATGATGTCGGCACCGGCTTCCACGGCCTTGACCAGGGTGGCGGTGGACAGGCCGGTGGTGGCGTGGCAGTGCAGCCCCACTGGCAGGTCGATGGCGGCCTTGATCTCCTTCACCAGCTCGTAGGCGGTATAGGGCTTGAGCAGCCCGGCCATGTCCTTGATGCACAGGGAGTGGCAGCCCATGTCCTCGATGCGGCGAGCCATGTCCACCCAGGTCTGCAGGGTGTGCACCGGCGACAGGGTGTAGGACAGGGTGCCCTGGGCGTGCTTGCCGGTGGCGACGGCGGCGCGTACTGCGGTCTCCAGGTTGCGCATGTCGTTCATGGCGTCGAAGATGCGGAACACATCGATGCCGTTGACCGCGCAGCGTTCGACGAATTTCTCGATCACATCGTCGGCGTAGTGGCGGTAGCCGAGACCGTTCTGGCCGCGCAGCAGCATCTGCTGAGGTGTGTTCGGCATCGCCGCCTTGAGCTGGCGCAGCCGCTCCCAGGGGTCTTCGCCGAGGTAGCGGATGCAGGCGTCGAAGGTGGCGCCGCCCCAGGTTTCCAGCGCCCAGTAGCCGATGCGGTCCAGTTTCTCGGCGATCGGCAGCATGTCGTCGATGCGCATGCGCGTGGCGAACAGGGACTGATGGCCGTCACGCAGTACGACATCGGTGATCTTGACGGGTGAACTCATGAGGAATACCGGTGGTGGTCGGGGTCAGGGGTGCCGGCTGCGCCAGGCGCGGATGGCCGCGCCGATCACGGCAATGGTTTCCGCGTCGTCGCCCGTGTCCGCGGTGGCGGGTCGGGCAGGCTGCGCGGACAGGGCCGGAGCATCTTCGGCGGCATAGCGCTGTACCAGGCGGCTGACCAGGGTGATCAGCGTGATCAGCAGCACCAGGATGCTGAACACGGCGCCCATGCCGATGAACATCAGTTCGATGCTCTGGGTGATCAGGTTCTGGAGGTGGCTGTTCATGGCTGTGCCCTGCTGGTCATGCGGCGCTGTGGCCGGTTCCGCAATCTAATGGATGGGCCGCCGGCTGGCAACCGGGCGGCCTGCGCCGCACTATAGCATTTCCGGCCCCAGGCCGTGCCGGGCAAGGCCCGCGCGACTTGATCCGGGGCAGGAACAAATGCAAATAGGCGGTATTGAAAATCCAAATCGTAGTAAACTCGTGCCCCGCTGCCGCGCTGTCTTATGATGCAGTCACAGGATACAGTGGCGGCACCGATTTCGCGCGCTGGCGGCGCTGTGGGCCGCGGGCGATCAAAGAAAAACAACCGATCCGGAGGACTGGCATCCCATGTCTCAAGAATCCATCTACCCGCCCCCGGCGGACTTCGCCGCTCAGGCCCATGTCAACGCCGAACAGTATGAAACCCTGTACCGGCAGTCGGTCGAAGACCCGGAAGGCTTCTGGGCCGAACAGGCCGGCCAGTACCTGACCTTCTTCAAACCCTGGGACACGGTGCTCGACTGGTCTTATGCGAAAGAGGACCTGCACATCGAATGGTTCAAGGGCGCCAAGCTGAATGTCTCCTACAACTGCCTGGACCGCCACCTCGACAGCCGAGGCGATCAGACCGCCATCCTGTGGGAGGGTGACAATCCGGAAGAGAGCCGCGCCATCAGCTACCGCGAGCTGCACGCGGATGTCAACCGTTTCGCCAACGCGCTCAAGGCGCGCGGCGTGAAGAAGGGCGACCGGGTATCCATCTACATGCCGATGATTCCCGAGGCCACGGTGGCGATGCTGGCCTGTACCCGCATTGGCGCCGTGCATTCCATCGTGTTTTCCGCCTTCTCGCCGGACGCCCTGGCCAGCCGCATCCACGACTCCGACTGTGAAGTGCTGATCACCGCCGATCAGTCGATCCGTGGCGGCAAGTGCCTGCCACTGAAGGCCAATGCCGACCTGGCGCTGGAGCAATGTCCCGGCGTGCATACCTGTTTTGTCGTCAAGCGCGGCGGCGAGCCGGTGGACTGGAACATGGAACGGGATGTCTGGTACCACGATGCGCTGGACGCGGCCGATCCGGTCTGCGAGCCCGAGCCGATGGATGCCGAGGATCCGCTGTTTGTGCTCTATACCTCGGGTTCCACCGGCAAGCCCAAGGGCGTGCTGCACACCACTGCCGGCTATCTGCTGCAGGCGGCGATGACCCACAAGCTGGTGTTCGACTACAAGGACGGTGAAGTCTACTGGTGCACCGCCGACATCGGCTGGATCACCGGCCACAGCTATATCGTCTATGGCCCGCTGTGCAATGGCGCCATCTCGCTGATGTTCGAGGGCGTGCCGACCTGGCCGGATGCCGGACGCTTCTGGCAGGTTTGCGACAAGCACAATGTGGCCAGCTTCTATACCGCACCGACGGCCATCCGCGCGCTGATGGCCCAGGGCGACGAGCCGGTCAGGGCGACCTCGCGCAAGAGCCTGCGCCTGCTCGGCACCGTCGGCGAGCCGATCAATCCCGAAGCCTGGGAATGGTATTACCGGGTGGTGGGCGATGCCCGCTGTCCGATCGTCGATACCTGGTGGCAGACCGAAACCGGAGCCCACATGATCACCCCGCTGCCCGGCGCCACCCCGCTCAAGCCCGGTTCGGCCTCCTGGCCGTTCTTCGGCGTGCAACCGGTACTGCTGGACGATCAGGGCAAGGAGATCGAGGGCAACCCGGCTTCCGGCAACCTGGCCATCAAGCACCCCTGGCCGTCGCAGATGCGCACCGTCCACGGCGACCACCAGCGGTTCTATGACACCTATTTCGCGATGTATCCTGGTTATTACTTCACCGGCGATGGCGCGCGCCGCGATGAGGACGGCTATTACTGGATCACCGGCCGCGTGGACGATGTGCTCAATGTCTCCGGCCACCGCCTCGGCACCGCCGAGATCGAATCGGCGCTGGTGCTGCACGATCAGGTGGCCGAGGCCGCGGTGGTCGGTTGTCCGGACGAGATCACCGGTCAGGCCATCTATGCCTATGTGACCCTGATGAAGGGCGTGGAGGGCAGCGATGCGCTGAAGAACGAGCTGGTGCAACTGGTGCGCAAGGAGATCGGCCCCATTGCCAAGATCAAGTACATCCAGTGGGCACCCGGTCTGCCGAAGACCCGTTCCGGCAAGATCATGCGCCGTATCCTGCGCAAGATTGCCGCCAACGAACTGGACAACCTGGGCGATACCTCCACCCTTGCCGATCCGTCGGTGGTGGACGACCTGATCGCCAACCGCCTCAACACCTGATCTGATGCCGACAGGCCCGCGGGTCACCCGCGGGCCGGGAGCCTGCCCATGACCGTACTCGCCTTCGATGTTTATGCCACGCTGATCAACACCTACGGCATGGTGGACCTGCTGCAGCGCTACATCGGCAAGGACCGGGCCATGCCCTTCGCCACCCTGTGGCGCGACAAGCAGCTGGAATACTCCTTCCGCCGCAGCATGATGGACGATTACGAGCCCTTCTATACCTGCACCAGCGATGCCCTCAACTACTGCATCGAAGCCTTTGGCGTGCAGCTCACCCGCGATCAGCAGTTCAGCCTGATCAAGCGCTACCAGAACCTGCCGGCCTACCGCGATGTGATTCCCTGCCTGAGTTCGCTGGCACAGCGCAGCGACATCGCCATCTATGCGCTGACCAACGGCCCGCTGGAGGACATCGAGCGCCTGTTTGCCGATGACGCCATCGACAGCTATTTCCGGGACATCGTCAGTTGCGACGAGATCCGTACCTACAAGCCGGATCCGGCGGTATACCGGCATTTTCTGAAGCGCAGCGGCGCCGAGGCCGGAGACTGCTGGCTGATCTCCGGCAACAGCTTCGACTGCATCGGCGCCGCCCATGCGGGCTTCAATACGGTATGGATCAAGCGTTACGACGCGCAGCTCTACGATCCCTGGGGCAAGCGCCCGAACGCCACGCTCTCATCCCTCACCGAGCTGGAATCCCTGTTCTAGCGAGGCCCGGAATCCCGAGCAAAAAACAGGGTTTTATGCACTATACTCCGAGTGTAGTGAACTGAGCGGTACCCCCACCATCATGCCCCGATCTTCCCTGAACAGCCTGCATCAGGAGCAGCAGCTGCGCCTTCTGGGGCTGCAAAATGCCTGGCTGGAGCGCATTCTGTCCGGCGGTCATGCCGATGTATCGGCCCTCGACGACCTGTGCCGGGAGGCCGAACTGCTGGTGCCCGGCGCGCGCGCCTGCGTGATGCGCCTGGCCGATGACGATCGGTTGAGCGTGTCGGCGGCGCCGTCCTGCACTCCGGGCTATGTCGAGGCCTTCGAGGGAGTGCAACTCGGCGAGGCGGTCGGCTCCTGCGCCTTTTCGGTGCTCAATGGCGAAGCGGCGCTGGTCGAAGACACACAGCAGGATCCCCGCTGGAGCCGGCAACGCGCGCTGGCGCGGCAACAGGGTATCGCCGCCAGCTGGTCTCAGCCGGTGCTGATGGATGGCGTACTGGTGGCCGGCTGTTTTTCGCTGGACCTCCCGCAACCGGGCCTGCCCGACGCCTTCCAGCTGAGCGTGTTGCAGGTCTGCGCCAATCTGACGGCCCTGTTGTGGCGCCACCAGGCCCATACCCGGCAGATGTGGCATCTCGCCCATCACGACCGGCTGACCGGGCTGCCCAACCGCGATTACCTCGATACCGAACTGGCGCGGGCGATGGCCCAGAGCGACCGTCTCGGGCAGCCCTTCGCGTTGATGTTCATCGACCTGGACAACTTCAAGGACATCAACGACAGTTTCGGTCACGAGTTTGGCGACCGGGTGCTGCTGGCAGCGCTGAAGCGGACCCGTTCCAGCCTGCGCGAAGGCGACATGATTTTCCGTCACGGCGGTGACGAGTTTCTGCTGATTCTGGAGAACCTGAACGACGAGTTGGCCGCAGGCCGTGTCGCTCGCACGATCATTGCGGCCTTCGAGGAGCCGTTGAACATCGATGGCCAGAGCGTCACGGCGCGCTTCAGCATCGGAATCAGCCTCTACCCGAGGGATGCGGACAATGCCCAGGACCTGTTGCGGCATGCGGATATCGCCATGTACCAGGCCAAGGCCGGCGGCAAGAACGCGGTGCACTTTTTCGAGCCGGAGCTGGCGCGGCGCATCGAGCACCGCATGCGGCTGGAGCAGGAGATACGCCGCGGCCTGCAGCGCGGCGAGTTTGAATTGTATTTTCAGCCCCAGTACCGCGGTCGCAGCGATGGCATCGAATCCCTGG
>JALSKD010000040.1 GCA_026989015.1 Gammaproteobacteria bacterium | reverse complement strand
GTTGCCGGAACTGCTGGTGCTGTCCGACGATGTGGTCAAGATCCTGATCCGCAACAAGGCGCCGCGCAAGGACATTGCGCTGGCCTCACGCCAGCTCGCGTTGATCCAGAGCGTGCAGAACAGTCTCAACCAGATCACCACCGGCGGCGAACAGGTGATGGCCGCGGCCGACCAGTTCGGGCGTGAAACGGCGCTTATCGAGCGCATCCTGATCGCCATGCTCGAAGGCAGCAAGGAGCTGGGCATCAGTCAGTTCACCGGCGAGGAACTGGTGGACAAGCTGCTGCAACTGGCGGACCTGTTCTCGGTGGTCAAGAAGAATGTCAACCACATCCTCGAGAACTCCCCGCAACTGTTCGAGGTGCGTGAAGCCGCCGACCAGGTGCAGCGGGCCACGCCGAAACTGCTCGAGGATATCGGCAGCCTGGAAGCCGACCTGGCCGAATACGACAGCCACATCCGCTTCTACATCTGGGGTGCCTATGCAGCCGCGGTGCTGGCCATACTGCTGCTGCTGTGGCTCGGTTACAAGCTCATTCAGGGCACCCGCCGCCAGTTCGAGGAATCCCAGGCGCGCAACGAAGCCAACCAGCGCGCGATCCTGCGCCTGCTCGACGAAATGACCAGCCTGGCGGACGGCGACCTGTCCACCCATGCCACGGTGACCGAAGACATCACCGGCGCCATCGCCGACTCGGTCAACTACTCCATCGACGCGCTGCGTGATCTGGTCAGTACCATCAATCAGACCGCTGAACAGGTGTCCGGCGCGGTGAACCGTACCCAGGCCACCACCCGTGATCTGGCCCAGACCTCCGAGCAGCAGGCCAGGGAAATCGCCGAAGCCAGCTCGGCCATCACCGGCATTTCCGAGGGCATGAATCAGGTATCCAGGAACGCGAACGATTCGGCCGATGTAGCGCGCAACTCGGTGAGCATCGCGCACCGGGGCGGTGAAACCGTGCGCAAGACCATCCAGGGCATGGAGGCGATCCGGGAACAGATCCAGGAAACCTCGAAACGCATCAAGCGCCTCGGCGAAAGCTCGCAGGAGATCGGCGACATCGTCAGCCTGATCACCGAGATTTCGGACCAGACCAACATCCTCGCGCTCAACGCGGCGATACAGGCCTCCATGGCCGGCGAGGCCGGGCGCGGCTTTGCCGTGGTCGCGGACGAGGTACAGCGCCTCGCGGAGCGGACCGGTGACGCCACCAAGCAGATCGAGGCGCTGGTGAAGACCATCCAGGCCGACACCAACGAGGCGATCTCGTCGATGGAGCAGTCCACCGCCCATGTGGTCGAGGGCGCCAACCTCGCCGAGGATGCCGGCAGCGCACTGGAGAAGATCGAGACGGTATCCACCAACCTCGCCCAGCGCATCCTGCAGATCTCCAAGGCGACCCAGAAGCACGCCAGCGAGAGCGTGGCCATCACCGAAACCATGGGCAGCATCGAACAGATCTCGCTGAAGACCTCGCGCAAGGCGGCGGAGGCTTCGGAATCCATCGGTGAACTCACCGATCTGGTCAAGGCACTGCGCCTTTCGGTGGCCGGCTTCAAGCTGCCGGCGGACGAACTGACCGAAAGCACGGTCATGCACCAGCCCGAGGAGAGCGAGGCCGTCAGCGACGAAATGGATATCGAAATCGAAGCCGGTCAGGCCTAGGAGCCGAGCATGGATTTCAAGCAGACATCGATCAAGCAGAGCGCGCTGGGCTGGGTCAAGAAATCGATCGACGAAACCCTCGAGTCCGTTCGCCGCGACCTCAACGCCTACATCGAGGACGACGACCGGGCCGCTCTGCAAGCGGTGCAGCAAAAGCTGTCGTCACTGCGCGGCGTGCTGACCATGATCGAGCAGTACGGCGCCGCCATGCTGACCGAAGAGATGGAAGCGCTGGCCGGCCATGTGGCGGAACGCGAGCAGCGCGATGATGCGGCGCTGGAAGTGCTGTTGCGCGCCGTGCTCCAGCTGCCCGACTACCTGGAACACATCCAGGCCGGGCAGCGCGACATCCCGATCGCCATCCTGCCGCTGCTCAATGATATCCGCGCCGCGCGCAACCAGGACCTGTTCTCCGAAAAACTGCTGTTCCTGCCGGATCTGTCCATGCACCACGAGGACGGCGATGCCGAACAGATCGAGGAAGCACAGAACCTCGCCTCCCGTGCGCTGGCCAAGAAGCTGCGCCCGGCCTACCAGCTGGCCTTGCTCGGCGTCATCCGCGAATCGGAGATTCCCGGCAACCTGGCACGGCTGTCGCGCATCAGTGAAGTGCTTGAGGAGCGCGCCCATTCCGAGCAGGTGGCGCGGCTGTGGTGGATCGTTGGCGCGCTGATCGAATCCATCGCCCGTGACGACCTGCCGCTCGGAGTATCGGTGAAGATGCTGCTCGGCAAGGTGGACCAGCTGATGCGCCAGCTGATTCTCCACGGTGAGCGGCAACTGTTGACCCATCAGCCCATCGACCTGATCAAGAACCTGCTCTATTACATTGCCCAGCCGGAGTGCAATGGCCCCAAGAGCCAGGCGATCAAGACCGCCTATCGGCTGGAACAGTTCCTGCCCAGTGACGAAGCCGGTGGCGAGGCCATTGCCGGACCCAATCAGGAACTGATGAAAACCGTCGCCGATGCGGTGCGCAACGATCTTGAGCAGGTCAAGAGCCGTCTCGAGGTCTATGTCAACGGCGACATGAGCGAGACCGGGCAGCTCGCTGACCTGCCTGCGGAACTGCATGTCATTTCCGATACCCTGGCGATGATCGGCCTGGGTGCCCAGCGCGAGCTGATCGAATCCCAGATCGATGCCATCGAGGCGATGGTCTCCGGCCGGCAAGCGCCGGAGCAGGAACGCCTGCTGACCATGGCCGGTGAACTGCTGCAGGTGGAGCAGGCGCTGGAAATGCTCGAGAAACGCCCCTACGCAGCGAGCGAAGAGGTGTCCGGCGAGGCCAGCAGTCTCGATTTCGAGATGGACAACATGCTCTCCGCAGTGGTCACCGCTTCCCTCGACAACATCCAGAAGATCAAGGACGCCATACTCGACTTCATCAAGGATTCCACCAAGGAAGAAAACCTTGACTTCTGCCGCGACCTTTTGAGCGAAACCGCCGGTGCCCTGTCACTGCTCGGTGAAGAGCGGGCGGTCAAGGCCGTCAATGGGCTCATCGACTATCTGCAGAGTCACGATGTGGTCGATTTCATGGACGCCGACCGCCTCGATCAGCTTTCCCAGGTGGTGGTCAGTCTCGAATATTACCTGGAAGCACTGGGTGAAAAGCGGAAGGATGCCGATACGGTGCTCGAGGTCGCCGAAGAACAGCTCGAACTGCTGTTGAAGGACGGCTACCAGCGCGGTCTGCAGGCCGAAACGCCGCAAGACCTGCTCATCGACGACGGGGATCACGAGGTGCATGCCGTCGACGAGGCGGATCTGGAGCAGGTCGATTTCGCGCACATGGAGGCCGAACTCGGTGCGGCAGAGGAACACCCCGAACATGAGTCCGCTCCCCTGGCCGAAGTGGGAGACCTCGATGACTTCACCGAGATCGAAATGCCGGTGGCCGCGATGCCGGAGGAGCCACCGTCGTCCGAAGGGCTCAGCGTCGAAGAAATCAGCAGCGAACTGGAGCAGTTGCGTGACAGCCTGGCTGCAGTCGGTAACGAAGGTGGAACCGGGCTGGACATCGATCTGACCGGTGAGGTACCGGTGGCCGCACAGCCCGCAGCGGAGCCAATAGCCCCGGCTTCCGAGCCGGCCACGGATGACGAGCCGGTGCTCAAGCCCGGCAGCGATCCGGAGATCCTCGAGATCTATCTTGAAGAAGCGGAGGAGGAAACAGAATCCATTCGCCAGCTGCAGCAGGACTGGAAACAGCACCCCGGTGACGAGAACGCACTGAAGAACATCCGCCGTTCCTTCCATACCATCAAGGGCAGTGGCCGGCTGGTCGGCGCCCTGCGCATCGGCGAATTCGCCTGGGACTTCGAAAGCCTGCTCAACCGTGTCATCGACAAGACGGTGCCGGTCGACGATGCCATCATCGATGCGGTGGGTGAGGCCGCCGAGGCCCTGCCGCAACTGATCGAGGAGATCAAGACCGGTCGCCCTCCCGCTGCCGATATCCCCCGCCTGCGCGGCCTTGCCCGATCGCTCGCCACCTTCGATTCCGGGCAGGCGATGGAGCTGCACCGCACCGGTGTCATGCCCGCGGTCAGCCCCGGAGAACAACGGTCGGCATCGCGCGAGAGCGAGGAGGAAGAAGCGTCGGAGTCGGCCGGCGAGCCGATGACCGAGATCCTGCCCCGTATTGGCGATGAGCCGGAGCCGGTCGATTTCGACCTGAACCTCGCCGCACAGGCTGCTGGCGAAGCCGGGTCTGATGAAGGCACAGGCAGTGATAACGGTCCGGCCCCGCAAGCGTCCGAATTGCAATTGTCCAAGCCCGAAGAACAAGCGCCCGTCGGCGTGCAATCCCCGGAGGCCAGCGATGTGTCCGAAGATGGCGCGGAGGAACCGCCCGACCCTTTAGCCGGGGCGGCAGGCGAGATTCCCGGTGGCGCAGCGTCCGGGGAACCCCTGTCCGCAAGCCCCGAGTCGAGCGAAGAAACCGGCCTGCAACTGGACCCGGAACTGCTGGTCATCTACCAACAAGAAGTCGAATCCCACCTCGGCACCGTAAATTCCGCCCTTGAAGAGGCCGCCGAAGCCGGCGAGCTGAGTCCGCGCGAGGACCTCTACCGGGCGCTGCATACCATACACGGCGCTTCGCGCACTGCAGACATCGAAACCATCGGGCAGCTCTCGCGCCTGATGGAGACCCCCCTCAAGAGCCTGCTCGAGAAGGGCAAGGGGCTGGATGCCGCTGCGGTCGAACTCTACCGCCGGGGCAGCGCGGCCATCGAGTCGATGACCCGCGAGCTCGTCGAAACCCGCCAGATGCCGCCGCTGGATCCGCTGTTGCAGGAAGATTTCGAGCAACTGATGGACAGCCTGGTCGATCATACCGTGGTCCTTTCGCGGCCGATGGAGCAGATCGAACACAATACCCAGTCCTTCCTCGACACCATGAGCATGATGAGCGAATCGGGTGACGAGGACCAAGACGACGAACTGGTCGGCATCTTCATCGAGGAAGCGGTCGACCTGCTGGAGATGAGCGACCGGGCGCTGCAGAGCTGGTCGGAGGAAGACGCTTCCGATGCCGAAGCACCGAACTACAACCGGGTGATGGAACTGCAGCGCTACCTGCACACCCTCAAGGGCGGTGCCAAGATGGCCGACTTCAGCCCCATCAGCGATCTCAGCCACGAACTGGAATCACTGTTCATCGCCCTCATCGACGGCCGCGTCGAAAAAAGCGAAGACCTGATCGAAGTTCTGCGCGACAGCTTCGACCTGCTGCACCGCCAGGTCGAACAGGCCCGCGCCCATCAGCCGATGGACGATCCACAGCCGCAGATCGATCTGCTGCAGCGCCTGCGACGCGGTGAGGACATCGAAGCGGACGATACGCCTTCCGCAGCCGCTGAGCCAGCTGGCGAAACGGCTCCGCCGCAGGATGAGACCGCCGAAGAAACCGCACCGTCGCGGCCCGAACCGGCGGTGGTTGAATCCCGCCCTGGCGAGCAGGACATCGTCAAGGTGCGTTCCGATCTGCTCGACAACCTGGTCAACTCGGCCGGTGAGGTGAGCATCTACCGGGCGCGCATGGAACAGCAGGTGGCCAGCTTCGGCAGTCACCTGGGCGAGCTGGCGCAGACCATCGCCCGGCTCAAGAATCAGTTGCGCCAGCTGGAGGCCGAGACCGACGCGCAGATCCACTACAGTCACCGCCGCGATGCCGAGCTGACCCAGAGCTTCGACCCCCTGGAAATGGACCGCTACACGCAGATTCAGGAACTGTCCCGCGCCCTCAGCGAATCGGTGGACGACCTGTCGAGCCTGCAGAACCTGCTCGGCGAGCAGGTCAAGGATTCGGAAACCCTGCTGTTGCAGCAGTCGCGCATCAATACCGACCTGCAGGACGGACTGATCCGCAGCCGCATGGTGCGTTTTTCCGGCCTCACCTCCCGCCTGCGCCGGCTGGTGCGCAAGACCGCCGCCGAACTGGCGAAGAAGGCCCGGCTCGAGGTCCACGGCGAAGACAGCGAGGTGGACGTGAAGGTGCTGGACCGCATGGTGGCGCCACTCGAGCACATCCTGCGCAACGCCATTTCGCACGGCATCGAGAAACCGATCGAGCGGCTCAACAAGGGCAAGCCTGAAACCGGCACCATCCGCATCGACATCAGCCGTGACGGCTCGGATGTGGTGCTCCGGGTCAGCGACGACGGTGCCGGCATCAATATCGACAAGGTGCGCGCCCGCGCGCTGGAACTGGGGCTGATGAAGCCGGACGATCCGTTGCCGGACGAAGAGGTGGTGCAATTCATCCTCGAGCCCGGCTTCTCCACCGCCGAACAGGTGACCCAGGTGGCGGGCCGCGGTGTCGGCATGGATGTGGTGGACAGCCACATCAAGCAGCTGGGCGGCACCCTGCAGATCAGCAGCAGTGCCGAAGGCACCGTGTTCACCGCGCGCCTGCCGTTCACGCTGTCGATCAACCAGGCCATCCTGCTGCGCGCCGGTGACGAGGCCTATGCCCTGCCACTGATCAACATCGAGGGCATCACCCGGATCGAAGCCGACCAGATGGCGCGTTACTACGAACAGGACAAGCCGCAACTGCACTATGCCGGGCAGACCTATCAGCTCTACTACCTGTCAAGCCTGGTGGGCGTCAACCCCCGCTTCCACGCCCAGGACCCGCAGGCCAAGGAGCCGGTGGTGCTGGTGCGCTCCGGCGATCAACGGGTGGCGCTGCACATCGACGAAATCATCGGCAACCGCGAAATCGTGGTGAAGCCGCTGGGCAAGCTGCTGGGCCCGGTCAAGGGGTTGTCGGGCGCGACCATTCTGGCCGATGGCCGGGTGGTGCTGATCCTCGAAATCAACGGGCTGGTGCGACAGGGGCTGACCACCGGCATCAGCCTGCAAGGCGATGCCGAGACAGCCGTCGAGGAAGCCGGCAAGGTGGCCCGTGCGGGCCGGGGCAAGGTGATGGTGGTGGACGACTCGATCACCATGCGCCGCGTTGCCACCCGCCTGTTGAGCAAGAACGACTATGAGGTGGTCACTGCCAAGGACGGTGTGGACGCGCTGGCGCAGCTGGAAGAAGAGCGTCCGGATGTGATGCTGCTGGATATCGAGATGCCGCGCATGGACGGCTTCGAACTGGCCACCCACATGAAGAACGAGCCGCGCTTCCGTGACATTCCGATCATCATGATCACTTCACGCACCGGCGCCAAGCATCGGGATCACGCAATGCAGATCGGTGTCGACCGCTACATGGGCAAGCCGTATCAGGAAGACGAACTGCTGGAAAACATCGCATCACTGGTAAGGAGGGCCTGACATGGCCGAACAGGATCCGATACGCTGCATGCAATTGCCGCTCGACGGGCTGCAGATACTGGTGCCCAATGCCGCGGTGGCCGAGGTCATCGGCTATGCCGAGCCCGAGCAGCCGCCGCAAGGCGAGCCCGGGCTGCGCGGTGAAATCCACTGGCGCGGAGTGATGGTGCCGGTGATCTCGGTGGAAGCACTGTGCGGAATGCCCCAGGGGGAGCCGGGTCCGCGCAGCCGCATCGCCATCATCTACCAGCCCGACGGTGACCGGGAGCTTCCCTATCTCGGCATCATTCTGCGTGACATCCCGCGGGGTTACCTGGCCGACGAGGGACGGATGCAGTTGCTGCTCGACGGGCACGACTGCCCCTATCTGCTGGGCCGTGCCGATCCGATGCTCGATCACCTGATGGTGCCGGACCTCGACGCCCTGTTCGACACGGTGCGCCGCCAGCGCAACGGCTAGCTCAGCGCAGGTCTCCGGCTGCCTGTTGCATCAGTGCGAGAGCCGTGACCGCGGCCGTCTCCATGCGCAGCACCCGGGGGCCGAGACGCCATCCGGTGTATCCGGCCTGCCGCGCACGTTCGATCTCGCCGGCCGTCAATCCGCCCTCCGGCCCGATCAGGCAGGCCAGGGTCGCTGGGCGCTGGCCGAGCGCGGAGGGGTCCGCCGTTCCTTCGAAATCCAGCATCAGGCGGCTTCTTACGCCTTCCACGACCAGTGCGCTGTCGTACTCCTCGACGAAGTCGATGCCTGGCAGCAGGCTGCGCCCGCATTGCTCGCAGGCCGAAGCGGCGATGGCGCGCCAGTGGGCGAGTTTCTTGGCCCTGCGCGCGCCGCGCAGCGGGGTCTGGGTGCGTTCGGCATTGAACAGCCGCAGCCGCCTCAGCCCCAGTTCGGTGGTCTTCTGCACCAGCCAGTCGATGCTGTCGGGCTTGCCAACGGCCTGGATCAGCAGGCTGTCCAGCGGCGATTCGAGCGGGTTGGCCCTGGCCGTACCCAGCCGCAGCCGGGCCTGCTTGCGGCCGGTCTGGATCAGCTCGGCAGAGAAATCCTGCGGGCGGCGGCCGTCGAAGACGGTCAGTCGGGCGCCGGGCGTCAGGCGCAGCACATGCAGCAGGTAATGGGCTCGGTCCCGCGGCAGGTCGATTTCCTGCCCGGTTTCGAGTTCCGCGTCGAGGAAGAGCCGCGGCAGGCGCACGGTTCAGTCGGCGGCCAGGCCGAGGTTGCGCAGGATCTGCAGGGTCAGCCCTGACTGGTTCATGGTGTAGAAATGCAGACCGGGCGCACCGCCATCGATCAGTTGTTCACACAGCC
Organism: Gammaproteobacteria bacterium; assembly: GCA_026989015.1. Classification (GTDB taxonomy): domain Bacteria; phylum Pseudomonadota; class Gammaproteobacteria; genus S144-22. The sequence continues at coordinate 16,292 of JALSKD010000040.1, read as the reverse complement.
GGCTGACCACCTCGATGCCGAACTGGCGCTGAGATTCGAGATCATCCTGCCAGGCCGCCATCGACTTGCGCAGCCAGCGCGGTATTTCGGCGCCGCACTGTTTGCTGAACTTGCGCAGGTTGGCGAAATTGACGATCGGCATGATGCCGGGGTGGATCGGCTGTTCGATGCCCCGCGCCCGGCACAGGTCCAGGAAATGGAAATAGCCATCGGCATTGAAGAAGTACTGGGTCAGGGCCACATCGGCGCCGGCCGCCATCTTGTCGGCGAAATGGGCGACATCGCGCAGCAGGTGCGGCGCATCGGGGTGGCATTCGGGGTAGGCGGCCACCATGATGCGGAAATGGTCGCCGTGGTGCTCGCGCACCAGCCGCACCAGGTCTTGCGCATGCTTGCATTCGCCCATGCCCACCAGACCGGAGGGCGGATCGCCGCGCAATACCACCAGGTGGCGGATGCCGGCGGCACGGTACTGATCAAGCAGTTCGAGGATCTCGGCGTTGCTGGCTCCGACGCAGGTGAGGTGCGGCGCCGCCGGCGCCTCGCCGGATTGCTGGATGTCGAGCACGGTTTCCAGCGTGTTGTCGCGGGTCGATCCACCGGCGCCAAAGGTGACGGAAAAGAACTCGGGGCACTGGCGGGCCAGCACCCTGCGCGTGTCCGCCAGCTTGAGCCGGCCGGCCTCGGTGCGGGGTGGAAAGAACTCGTAACTGAGCGTGATCTCGCGGTTCATGACGGAGCAGGCTCAGTAACGGTAGTGGTCGGGCTTGTACGGGCCTTCCGGCGAGACTCCGATGTATTCGGCCTGTTCCGGCGTCAGTTCGGTCAGTGCGGCGCCGATCTTCTCCAGGTGCAGACGGGCCACTTCCTCGTCCAGCTTCTTCGGCAGCGTGTAGACGCGGTTTTCATAGGCCTCGGGTCGGGTGTACAGCTCGATTTGCGCCAGCGTCTGGTTGGTGAAGGAGTTGGACATCACGAAACTGGGGTGGCCGGTGGCGCAGCCCAGGTTCACCAGCCGGCCCTCGGCCAGCAGGATGATGCGCTTGCCGTCGGGGAAGATGATGTGATCCACCTGCGGCTTGATGTTCTCCCATTCGTATTGGCGTAACGAGGCGACATCGATCTCGTTGTCGAAATGGCCGATGTTGCAGACGATGGCCTCGTTCTTCATCGCCGTCATGTGGTCGTGGGTGATGACATTGAAGTTGCCGGTGGCGGTGACGAAGATGTCGGCCTGGCTGCAGGCCTGCTCCATGGTCACCACCCGGTAGCCTTCCATCGCCGCCTGCAGTGCGCAGATCGGGTCGATCTCCGTGACCCAGACGGTAGCGCCGAGGCCGCGCAGGGACTGGGCGCAGCCCTTGCCCACATCGCCGTAACCCAGCACCAGTGCAATCTTGCCGGCAATCATCACATCGGTGGCGCGCTTGATGCCGTCGACCAGCGATTCGCGGCAGCCGTAGAGGTTGTCGAACTTGGATTTGGTGACCGAATCATTGACGTTGATGGCCGGGCAGGGCAGCTCGCCCCGTTCCTGCATCTGGTAGAGGCGGTGCACGCCGGTGGTGGTTTCCTCGGTGACGCCGATGATCAAGGCCAGACGTTCGGAATACCAGGTCGGATCGGATTCAAGGCGCTCGCGGATCGCGGCGTACATGACCCGTTCTTCCTCGCTGCCCGGGGCGTCGAGTACCGCAGGGTCCTTCTCGGCCTTGGCGCCCAGCACCAGCAGGCCGGTGGCATCGCCACCGTCGTCGAGGATCATGTTCGGGTAGCCGCCGTCGGACCATTCCATGATGCGGTGGGTGAACTGCCAGTATTCCTCCAGCGATTCGCCCTTGTAGGCGAACACCGGGATGCCGGAATCGGCGATGGCGGCCGCCGCATGGTCCTGGGTGGAAAAGATGTTGCAGGAGGCCCAGCGCACTTCGGCGCCCAGCGCCACCAGGGTCTCGATCAGTACCGCGGTCTGGATTGTCATGTGCAGCGAACCGGCGATGCGTGCGCCCTTGAGCGGCTGCTTGGCGCCATACTTGCCGCGCAGTGACACCAGTCCGGGCATCTCGGTTTCGGCGATGCGGATTTCCTTGCGGCCCCAGTCGGCGAGGGACAGGTCGGCGACGACGGATTCGGCAGCAGCGGCAGCGGTCTGGGATGGGGTCATAAAATCACCTCTCTAGTGAGTTCATGAGCGCCGTTGGTGAGTGTCCTTGCTCCGAGCCTGGCAGAGGGGGTCTGTCGCAGCGCTCCTCGGAAGCAAAGCGCCCGCACCGGAGGGCCGGTACGGGCGAATCGTTGCGAAGTCTAGCCGTCCGTGGCGGAAAGTCAAAGCCCGGCGGCTTCGCGCAATGCGTCGGCGCGGTCGGTACGCTCCCAGGTGAATTCCGGTTCCTCGCGGCCGAAATGGCCGTAGGCGGCGGTCTTGCGGTAGATGGGACGCACCAGGTCGAGCATCTGCTGGATGCCCCAGGGGGTCAGGTCGAAGTGTGCGCGTACCAGTTCGACGATGCGGCTGTCGTCGATCTTTCCGGTACCGAAGCTGTCGATGCTGATCGAGGTGGGCTCGGCCACGCCGATGGCATAGGAGACCTGGATCTCGCAGCGGTCGGCCAGCCCGGCGGCGACGATGTTCTTGGCCACATAGCGACCTGCATAGGCGGCCGAGCGATCGACCTTGGACGGGTCCTTGCCGGAGAAGGCGCCGCCGCCATGACGCGCCATGCCGCCATAGGAGTCGACGATGATCTTGCGTCCGGTCAGGCCGCAGTCGCCCACCGGGCCGCCGATGACGAATTTGCCGGTGGGATTGATGTGGATGCGGGTATCGGCGTCGATCCAGCCTTCGGGCATCACCGGCTTGATGATGTTCTCCATGACCGCTTCATGAAGGTGGCTCTGGTCGATGTCCGGGTCATGCTGGGTGGACAGCACCACCGCCTCGCAGCCGGCGACCCGGCCGTCCTCGTAGCGCAGAGTGACCTGGCTCTTGGCGTCCGGGCGCAGCCAGGGCAGGACATGAGTCTTGCGCATCTCGGCCTGGCGCTGGACCAGCCGATGGGCATAGGTGATCGGCGCCGGCATCAGTACGTCGGTTTCATTGGAGGCGTAGCCGAACATCATGCCCTGGTCGCCGGCGCCCTGTTTTTCGGGCGCTTCACGGTCCACGCCCTGGGCGATGTCGCTGGACTGCTTGCCGATCAGCGAGATCACCGCGCAGGTGGAGCCGTCGAAGCCGACGTCGGAGCTGGTGTAGCCGATGTCGCAAATGACCTTGCGCACCAGGTCGTCGAGATCGACCCAGGCCTCGGTGGTGATCTCTCCGGCGACGATGGCGGCGCCGGTCTTGACCAGGGTCTCGCAGGCGACGCGGGCGTGTTGCGGATTCGGGTCCAGCTCGAGTATGGCATCGAGCACCGCGTCGGAGATCTGGTCGGCCACCTTGTCGGGATGCCCCTCGGAAACGGATTCGGAGGTGAAGAGGTATCGGCTGGGCATGGGGAATTCTCACAAAGGAAAACCCCCATTATAGCGCCTTTGCTGCGGATACGGACAAGCCGGCATCCTGCCCGTATGTCGGTTTTGCCGGCAAAAACGGCGGGCTCTGCTATTTGTCGGTATTCCCGTTCAATATTTCGGGACGCTGGCCGATACCGGTCTTCGTAACCCGTTCTGCCTGAAAAGAGGTGACTTGCCTTGCTGAAGCATTTCCGTTCCCTGTCCCTGGTCCATCAATTGTCCCTGGCCGTGGTACTGATCACCGGCCTGGTGTTTGCCGGCCTGACCGTCTATGTATCGAACCGTACCTCCGAATCGGCGCTGCGCTCGGTGGAGCAGGAGCTGGGCAAGGAGGTGTCGCTGATTGCGATGAACCTCGAGTTCCTCTACAAGACGCTGGAAGGCCAGACCGCCAAGATGAGCCGAATCTTCTTCAACATGTTTGGCGGGGGCGGCTTCGAGATCGATGACAGCCAGAAGGTCCGCATCGGCGATCGGGAAGTGCCGGCGCTCAAGGTATCGGGGCAGGTGATCAACGACAATTTCAATCGCGTCGATGCCTTCACCATGATGACCCGCGGAGTCGCCACCATCTTTCAGCGTGTGGGCGATGATTTTCTGCGTGTCTCCACCTCGCTGGAAAAGGAAGACGGCAGCCGCGCCATCGGCACCTTTCTGGGCAAGGGGCACCCGGGATACCGCAAGCTGATCAACGGCGAAAGCTATGTCGGCCCGGCCCGGCTGTTCGGTCGTTACTACATGACCGAGTACCAGCCCTTCAAGGATGCCTCGGGCAAGGTGATCGGCATCCTGTTCATTGGCTTCGACTACAGCGACCAGTTCAAGCTGCTCAAGGAAAAGCTGGCCGCAATCCGCTTCGGCGATACCGGTTATGTCTTTGCAATCGATGCGGTACCGGGGCCGAGACAGGGGGTCGCAGTGATCCACCCTGCCCTCGAAGGCAAGAACCTGCTGGAGGCCAAAGACGCCGCGGGGCAACCGGTTTTCCGCAAGTTGCTGGAAGGCGACAAGGGGGTGCTCGAGTACCTCTGGGAAACCCCGCAGGGGGAGCCTGACGAGAAGATCGTCGCCTATCAGCGGGTGCCCGGCTGGAACTGGGTGGTGGGCGCGGGAAGCTTCGTGCATGAATTCACCCATGACGCCGATGCCCTGCGCAACAGCCTGATCATCATGTCGGCGCTGGCCGGTCTGCTGATCGCGGCACTGATCTTCCTGGTGCTGCAGCGCATGCTGCGGCCGCTGGGCGAGATCGGCCAACGCATGGAACGGCTGGGCGAGGGCGACCTGAGCAGTGGCCTGGATCTGCCCGGAACCGACAGCACCGATCCGACCCGCAACGAAGTGCAACTGCTGGGCCGGCAGGTGAAACAGATGATCGAATCCCTGCACCGCCTGGTCAGTGACATCAGCCGCTCGATGCAGGCGCTGAATGGCGCCGCGGAGCGGGTGTCCCAGGTCGCCAGCCAGACCAATGAGGGGGTCAAGAACCAGCAGCAGGAGACCGATCAGGTGGCCTCCGCCATCAGCACGCTGGCCGGCAACAGTCGGACGGTGGCCGAGCAGGCGGCCGATGCCGCCAGCGAGACCCGCGCCGCCGACCGGAAGGCCGCGGAGGGCAGCGCTGTGGTGCGCAATGTGGTCGGTTCCATCGAGTCCCTGGCCGGAGAAGTCGAGCAGTCGGCGGACATCATCGCCCGGGTGGAGCAGGAGAGCGAAAACATCGGCAGCGTGCTCGAAGTCATCGGCGGCATCGCCGAACAGACCAATCTGCTGGCGCTCAATGCGGCCATCGAGGCCGCGCGGGCGGGCGAGCAGGGGCGCGGTTTTGCGGTGGTGGCGGACGAGGTGCGCAACCTGGCGCAGAAAACCCAGGAGTCCACCACCGAGATCAACGACATGATCCAGCGCCTGCAGACGAGTACCCGTGAAGCGGTGGCTGCGATGCAGGCCGGACGCAGCAAGGCCCAGGAAAGCGTGAGCCGTGCAGGCGAGGCGGGCAGTACCCTGGGCGAGATCGCCCGCTCCACCGCGTCGGTCACCACGGTCACCGAACGCATCGCGTCCTCGGCCGGAGAGCAATCGGCCGTGGCCGGAGACATTATCCTCAGTGTCGAACGCATCCGCGAGATCGCCAACACCACCGCATCCGGTGCCGATGCCATGCGCGCCGCGACCGGTGAGTTGCAGGCCGTGTTCGAGCAGTTGCAACAGCTGATCGGCCGTTTCCGCGTCTGAACCCCCCCGGGGCTGCGGTCGCCGCCCCGGTGTTTTCCCCCTGCCTCGTTCTCTTCAGCGGCCCGTTCCGGTCGCGCTACCGGGCTGCTTGCCATAGCCCGATTTGATACGGTGATAATCAATTTGATTTGCCGAAATGCCTGTTCTGGGCGAGAATAGCGCGCCTTTAATACTGCCAGTGGTCGATTTCCGATTCCGGCGCTTCAAGGCGCCGCCCTGCAAATAACTGATTTTATTTACGTTTCTGTCACAGAGTTTTCAGGCTGGGCAGGGGCGAACCGTTTTTTACCTATCTGAGGAGAAAGCTATGCCGTCTCGTAGAGAGCTTGCCAACGCCATTCGCGCGCTGAGTATGGACGCCGTCCAGAAGGCGAATTCCGGCCACCCCGGCGCCCCCATGGGCATGGCCGACATCGCTGAAGTGCTGTGGAACGACTACATGAAGCACAACCCCAACAACCCCAAGTGGTCCGACCGCGACCGCTTCGTGCTCTCCAACGGTCACGGCTCGATGCTGATCTACTCGCTGCTGCACCTGACCGGCTACGATCTTTCCATTGACGACCTCAAGCAGTTCCGCCAGCTGCACTCCAAGACTCCCGGTCATCCCGAGTACGGCTACACGCCGGGCGTCGAGACCACCACCGGTCCGCTCGGCCAGGGCATCACCAACGCCGTCGGCATGGCCATTGCCGAGCGCGCCCTGGCGGCCCAGTTCAACAAGGGCGGACACGACATCGTCGATCACTACACCTATGTCTTCCTTGGCGACGGCTGCCTGATGGAAGGCATCTCCCACGAGGCCTGCTCGCTGGCCGGAAACCTCGGTCTGGGCAAACTGATCGCTTTCTGGGACGACAACGGCATCTCCATCGATGGCCATGTCGAGGGCTGGTTCTCCGACGACACGCCGAAGCGTTTCGAGGCCTACGGCTGGCATGTGGTGGCCGATGTGGACGGCCATGACCCGGATGCCGTCAAGGCGGCCATCGAGGAGGCGCGCAGCGTCACTGACAAGCCGTCGATGATCTGCTGCAAGACCGTGATCGGCTTCGGTTCACCGAACAAGGCCGGCAGTCATGCCTGCCACGGCGCGCCGCTGGGCGAGGAAGAGGTCGCCGCGACCAAGAAGGAACTGGGCTGGGAATACGGCCCCTTCGAAGTACCCGAAGACATCTACGCCGGCTGGGACGCGAAGGAGAAGGGTCAGCAGGCCGAGGCCGAATGGAACCAGAAGTTCGGCGCCTACAAGGCCGAATACCCGGATCTGGCCGCCGAGTTCGAACGGCGCATGAACGGCGAACTGCCCGCCGACTGGTCGGCCAAGGCCGAAGCCTTTGTCGCCGAGACCGCGGTCGAAGCCAAGAGCCCGGCCACCCGCCAGGCATCACTGGCCGCCATCGAGGCCTATGCGCCGCTGCTGCCGGAGCTGTTTGGCGGCTCCGCCGATCTGGGCTGCTCCAACCTGACCGAATGGTCCGGCTACAAGCCGATGCGCGCCGACAACCCGGATGCCAACTACATCAATTACGGTGTGCGCGAGTTTGGCATGTCGGCGATCATGAACGGCATCGCCCTGCACGGCGGCTTCATTCCCTTCGGCGCCACCTTCCTGATGTTCTCGGAGTACGCACGCAACGCGTTGCGTATGGCGGCGCTGATGAAGGTGCGCAGCCTGTTCGTCTATACCCATGACTCCATCGGCCTCGGAGAGGATGGCCCGACGCATCAGCCGATCGAGCAGATCCCGACCCTGCGCATGATTCCCAACATGGCGGTCTGGCGCCCCTGTGACGCGGTGGAGACCGCGGTCGCCTGGCGCTGTGCGATCGAGCGCGAGGAAGGCCCGAGCAGCCTGATCTTCTCGCGCCAGGGGCTGCCCCACCAGGAACGCACCGCCCAGCAGATCGAGGACATCGAGCGCGGCGGTTACATCCTCAGGGACTGCGACGGCACGCCGGATGCGATCATCATCGCTACCGGTTCCGAAGTGGCTCTGGCCATGGGCGCGGCGGAAAAGCTGTCCAACCGCAAGATCCGTGTCGTGTCCATGCCCTCGACCACCGAGTTCGACAAGCAGGACGAGGCCTACCGGGAGTCGGTACTGCCCTCTGCCGTGCAGTCCCGTGTCGCCGTCGAGGCCGCGGTCACCGACGGCTGGCACAAGTATGTTGGCTGCAAGGGCGCCATAGTCGGCATCAACCGCTTCGGCGAATCCGCGCCGGCCGGCCAGCTGTTCGAGCATTTCGGCTTCACCGTCGACAATGTGGTCAAGGCCGTCGAATCGGTGCTCTGAACCACGGACTTTTTTGAATACTCAGTAACCTTCAGGAGAACAACACCATGACAATCAAAGTCGGTATCAACGGTTTCGGCCGTATCGGACGCATGGCCTTCCGCGCCATTGCCAAGGATTTCAGCAGCGACATCGAAGTCGTCGGCATCAACGATCTGCTGGAGGCGGACTACCTGGCCTACATGCTCAAGTACGACTCCGTGCACGGCAACTTCCCCGGTGATGTCAAGGCAGAGGGCGGCAACCTGGTCGTCGATGGCAAGACCATCCGTCTGACCGCCGAGCGTGACCCGGCCGACCTCAAGTGGGGCGACATCGATGTCGACATCGTGCTCGAGTGCACCGGCTTCTTCCTCACCGAGGAGACCTGCCAGAAGCACATCGACGCCGGTGCCAGGAAGGTCGTCATGTCTGCGCCCTCCAAGGACGGCACGCCGATGTTCGTCTATGGCGTCAACCACGACAGTTACGCCGGTCAGTCCATCGTGTCCGCCGCTTCCTGCACCACCAACTGCCTGGCCCCGATCGCCAAGGTGCTCAACGACAAGTGGGGCATCAAGCGCGGTCTGATGACCACCGTTCATGCCGCCACCGCGACCCAGAAGACCGTGGACGGCCCGTCGATGAAGGACTGGCGCGGTGGTCGCGGCATCCTCGAGAACATCATCCCCTCCTCTACCGGCGCCGCCAAGGCCGTTGGCGTGGTGCTGCCCGAGCTCAACGGCAAGCTGACCGGTATGGCCTTCCGCGTGCCGACCTCCGATGTCTCCGTGGTCGACCTGACCTGCGAACTGGAGAAGGAAGCCACCTATGAGGACATCTGTGCAGCAATGAAGGAGGCCTCCAACACCCCCGGCATCGGCGACACCCTGGCCTACACCGAGGACAAGGTGGTATCCACCGATTTCCGTGGCAATTCCAACTCCTCGATCTTCGACGCCGGCGCCGGCATCCAGCTGGACGGCACCTTCGTCAAGGTCGTTTCCTGGTACGACAACGAATACGGCTACACCTGCAACATGCTGCGCTTCACCAAGCATGTCGCGGCCAACTGATCCGCTGTCGTTCTGACGGTTTCCGTCCCGGCCCCGCGCTTTCTGCGCCGGGCCGGCCGGAACCGTTGCCTGAGGCGACCGCCCGGCCGCCTCAGGCAACGGTTTCAATCACTTTCATTCCCTACTCATCCGCAGGAGATTTTCCCATGTCCTTCATCAAACTGACCGATCTCGACCTGGCCGGCAAGCGCGTGCTGATTCGCGCCGATCTGAATGTGCCGGTCAAGGATGGAAAGGTGACCTCCGACGCCCGCATTACCGCTTCCATGCCGACCATCGAATACTGCGTCAAGCAGGGTGCCCGGGTGATGGTCATGTCCCACCGCGGCCGTCCCACCGAGGGTCAGTACGATGAAGAGAACTCGCTCAAGCCGGTGGCCGAATGCCTGTCCGAAAAGCTCGGCAAGACCGTGCCGCTGATCAAGCATTACCTCGAAAAGACCCCGCAAGTGGGAGAAGGCGAGGTGGTACTGCTGGAGAATGTACGCTTCAACGCCGGCGAAAAGGCCGATGATCCGGAGCTGGCGAAAAAATACGCCGCGCTGTGCGATATCTTCGTGATGGACGCCTTCGGTACGGCGCACCGTGCCCAGGCTTCCACCCACGGCGTTGGCAAGTACGCGCCGGTCGCCTGTGCCGGCCTGTTGCTGGCCGACGAACTGGACAACCTGGCCAAGGCGCTGGCCAACCCGGCGCGCCCGATGGTGGCCATCGTCGGCGGCTCCAAGGTTTCCACCAAGCTGACCGTGCTCGAGGCATTGTCCGAGAAGGTGGATCAGCTGGTGGTCGGCGGTGGTATTGCCAATACCTTCATCAAGGCGGCCGGCTACAATGTCGGCAAGTCGCTGTGCGAAGACGATCTGGTCGATACCGCGAAGATGCTGATGGAGAAGATGAAAGCGCGCGGCGCCAATATCCCGATCCCGACCGATGTGGTGGTTGCCAAGGAGTTTTCCGAGCATGCGGAGGCCACGCTCAAGAAGGTCGATGAAGTGGCCGACGACGACATGATCTTCGACATCGGGCCCGATTCTGCCAACGAGCTGGCGGACATCATCCGTCAGGCCGGCACCATCGTCTGGAACGGTCCGGTCGGCGTGTTCGAATTCGACCAGTTCGGCGAGGGCACCAAGACCATCGCCATGGCCATTGCCGAGGCCGACGGCTTCAGCCTGGCCGGTGGCGGCGATACCATTGCGGCGATCCAGAAATACAACATCTACGACAAGGTGTCCTACATCTCCACCGCGGGTGGCGCTTTCCTCGAGTACCTCGAGGGCAAACCGCTGCCAGCCGTCGTGATGCTGGAAGAGAAGGCAGCCGAACTGGCCAAGTGATGAGCGCCGACGGCACCAATGTCGTTTTGCGGCGGACCAAGATTCTCGCCACTCTGGGTCCGGCCAGCGAATCCGAGGAGATCCTCGACCGGCTGATCAAGGCCGGGGTCGATGTGGTACGGCTGAACTTCTCGCACGGCAGCCCCGAAGAGCACCGCGCCCGCGCTGAAAAGGTGCGCCGCATCGCCGGTCGCAACGACCGCTTCGTCGGCGTGCTGGTGGATCTGCAGGGGCCGAAGATCCGCACCCAGCGGTTCCGCGACGGCAAGGTGCGGCTGAAGAACGGCCAGAGCTTCGTCCTCGACGCCGAGCTGGGTGTCAATGACGGCGATGAACAGGCCGTCGGCATTACCTACCCGAAACTGCCGGATGACGTGAAGCCCGGCGATATTCTGGTGCTCGATGACGGGCTGATCGTACTGCGCGTGGAGCGCATCGAAGGACGCCGGATCATCACCCAGGTGCTGATCGGTGGCGTGCTCTCCGACAACAAAGGCATCAACCTGCGCGGTGGCGGCCTCTCCGCGGAAGCGCTGACCGAAAAGGACAAGGCCGACATCAAGGTGGCGGCCGAGATCGACGCCGACTACATTGCCGTATCCTTTCCGCGCAATGCCGGGGATGTCAAGCTGGCGCGCACGCTGCTGCGCCAGGCCGGCGGCAAGGGCGGGGTGGTGGCCAAGATCGAACGCGCCGAGGCGCTGGACAACATCGACTCCATCATCGATGCATCGGATGCAATCATGATCGCCCGCGGCGATCTGGGCGTGGAGATCGGCGACGACCAGTTGCCGGCGGTGCAGAAGCGATTGATCAAGCTGACCCGCGACCGCAACCGGGTGGTGATCACCGCCACCCAGATGATGGAGTCGATGCGCGAGAATCCGATTCCGACCCGCGCCGAGGTGTTCGATGTGGCCAACGCCGTGCTCGACGGCACCGATGCCGTGATGCTCTCGGCGGAGACCGCCAGCGGCCTCTACCCGGTGGAGACGGTGACCGCGATGTCGCGCATCTGCCGCAACGCGGAACAGCAGACCGCGGCGCTGCGCTCCCATCACCGGCTGGACACCACCTTCAAGCGCGTCGACGAGGCGATCGCCATGGCCAGCATGTACACCGCCAACCACCTCAAGGTGCGCGCCATCGCCTCGCTCACCGAATCCGGTTCCACCGCGCTGTGGATGTCGCGCATCAGCTCCGGCATTCCGATCTATGCCCTCTCCACCCACGAGGAGACCTGCCGCAAAGTGTCGTTGTATCGAGGCGTGACCCCGGTAGACTTTCCGGTGATCGAGGACAACAATCACGCGGCGGCCAACCAGATCGCGATCGATGTCCTGAAGAAGGAAGGCGTGGTCACCGACGGTGATCTCGTCATCATCACCAAGGGTGACCTGATGGGCACCGGAGGTGGCACCAATGCGATGAAGATCGTCAGGGTCGGCGACATGCCGGAACTGGCGGACTGAACGATCAATTCACTCAACAGAGAAAAAGGGGAGTCATTATGGCGCTTATTTCAATGAGACAGTTACTCGACTACGCCGCCGAAAACGATTTCGGCATGCCGGCGTTCAATGTCAACAACATGGAGCAGGTGCATGCCATCATGCAGGCTGCCGACGAGACCAACAGCCCGGTCATCATGCAGGGCAGCGCCGGCGCGCGTTCCTATGCCGGTGAGCCCTTCCTGCGTCACCTGATCACCGCAGCCACCGAGATGTACCCGCACATCCCGATCGTCATGCACCAGGATCACGGCTCCGAGCCGGCGGTCTGCCTGCGTTCCATCCAGTCGGGTTTCACCTCGGTCATGATGGACGGATCGCTGATGCCCGACATGAAGACCCCCTCCACCTTCGACTACAATGTCGAGGTCACCCGCAAGGTGGTCGAAATGGCCCACGCCGGCGGCGTGTCCGTCGAGGGCGAACTGGGCTGCCTGGGCTCGCTGGAAACCGGCGAGATGGGCGAGGAAGACGGCCACGGCGCCGAGGGCAAGCTGGACATGGACCAGCTGCTGACCGATCCCGAGGAAGCTGCCACCTTCGTCGAGCGTACCGGCGTGGATGCCCTGGCCATTGCCATCGGCACTTCCCACGGCGCCTACAAGTTCACCAAGGAGCCGACCGGAGACATCCTCCGCATCGACCGCATCAAGGAAATCCATGCGCGGATTCCCGAGACCCATCTGGTGATGCACGGTTCTTCCTCCGTACCCCAGGAGTGGCTGGAAATCATCAACAACTACGGCGGTGACATGGGCCAGACCTATGGCGTTCCGGTCGAGGAGATCGTCGAGGGCATCAAGCACGGCGTGCGCAAGGTCAATATCGATACCGATCTGCGCATGGCCTCAACCGGCGCGATCCGCAAGCACCTGGCCGACAACCCGAGCAACTTCGACCCGCGCAAGTTCCTCAAGGCCTCCACCGAAGCCATGAAGGAAATCTGCAAGGCGCGTTACGAAGCCTTCGGCTGTGCCGGCCATGCCGACAAGATCAAGCCGAAGTCACTCGAAGAGATGTACAAGTTCTACCTGTAATCTCGATTCGGCTGCTCGAAAAAAGGGAGCCTGGCTCCCTTTTTTCGTTGGGCCCGACGAAAGGAGAAAGTCATGATCATCAAACTGCTGCGCGAAGGCCTGGGCCGGTTGATCGTGTTCATCGACTGGCTGACCCGGCCGAAACCGGTACAGCGCTTGCCGCAACAGCAGCGGCTGGTCGAGGAACAGGTCAGTCACATGAAGCTCTACCAGCTCTATGCCTGCCCTTTCTGCATCAAGACCCGGCGGGTAATGCGACGGCTCAATCTGCCGATCGAAACCCGGAATGTGCACACCGGCAGTCCCTGGCGCGACGAGCTGGAGCAGGGCGGTGGCCGCATCCAGGTGCCCTGCCTGCGCATCGAATCCGATGGCCAGGATGTGTGGATGTACGAATCCTCGGACATCATCCGTTTTCTGGAGCAGCGCTTCGGTGATGGAGCCGAAGCCGCTCAGGCAAACAGGGATGGCGGATAGGGGGTCGGTTCGCCGCCATGGGGGCAATGCAAGACATCGACCCCGACACGCTGGCGTAGCGCTTCCAGATGCTGCGCCCGCGCCTCTCCGGGAAGGGTTTCATTGAGGATCAGCGCGCCCAGTGGCAGCCCTTCATCGCGTGCAGCCCGGCAGGTCAGCAGTGCCTGGTTGATGGCACCCAGACGGTCGGCCACCACGATCACCAGCGGCAGGCCCAGACGGCGCGCCAGATCCGCATTGAGGCCATCCTCGGCCAGTGGCGAATAAAAGCCGCCGGCTCCTTCCACGATCACGAAATCGTCCGGATCCAAACCGGCGCGTACGGCCTGCTCCAGCTCATCCAGCCGCAGGCTCCGTCCTTCCGCGCGCGCCGCTTCATCTGGCGCGGCGGCCAGCCGGAAGCGCAGCGGGGTGACCTGCCGGTGTGGTGCGCTGTCGGCGGCCCGCGCCAGTTGTTCTCCATCGGCCGCGATCAGGCCGTCCCTGCCCTCGGCACAGCCGGACTCCACCGGCTTGCGCGCCTGCACGGCCAGCCCGCGCTGCCGGGCGGCGTGTATCAGCCGGGTGGCGCACCAGGTTTTGCCGACACCGGTATCCGATGCGGTGATGAACAGGCCGTGCATGCCGGTCTCCAAAGAGTGTGGGGGGCTGTCATGGTACTGCACGCGCCTGGCCAGCGTCACCCAGCCGACGAAGCGGGCAAGAATCAGACCGGATGCGGCTGTTCGTGTGCCGGCGCGGGAGTATAATCGCCACCCCTTCCTACAGAGCAGTGGTCATGCAGGACTTCACCATCGGCCAGCGCTGGGTCAGCGCCGGCGAATTGCAACTCGGCATCGGCATGGTGATCGAGGTCGAGCACCGCACGGTGAGCATCATCTTCCCGGCCACCGGCGAGGTGCGCGTTTATGCCAAGCAGAGCGCGCCCCTGTCGCGGGTCGGATTTTCCGAGGGTGACCGCATCAGCGATCAGGACGGGCGTGAACTGAGCGTGCTTTCGGTGGAAGAACAGGGTGGGTTGAAGGTCTACCACTGCATCGATGATGGGGGCGAACCGGTGCGCCTGCCGGAAGGGAAGATCAACAACTTCCTGCAACTCAACCAGCCGTTGCAGCGCCTGCTTAACGGGCAGATTGACTTCAACAAATGGTTCGAGCTGCGCGCACGCACGCGCAAGATCGCCAGCATCCTCGCCGGTTCCGATCTGCAGGGGCTGACCGGCTGCCGCACCAGTCTCATCGACCATCAACTGTACATCGCCCATGAGGTGGCTCGTCGGCATGCGCCGCGGGTGCTGCTGGCCGACGAGGTGGGCCTGGGCAAGACCATCGAGGCCGGGCTGATCCTGCATCAGCAGCTGCTGACCGAACGCGCCCGGAGGGTGCTGATCATCGTGCCGGAAAGCCTGCAACACCAGTGGTTGCTGGAGATGATGCGCCGTTTCAACCTCATGTTCAGCATTTTCGACGCGCAGCGCTGCGCGGCCATCGATGCCGAGCATGCCGATGGAGACGGCCTTGAAAATCCCTTCCACAGCGAACAACTGGTGCTGTGCAGCCTGGAATTCGTCTGTGAAGACGGGGATCGCTTTGCCCAGTTGCTCGACGGCGAGTGGGATCTGATGATCGTCGATGAGGCGCATCACCTGGTGTGGGACGAAACGGCACCCAGCCGTGAATACCGGCGCATCGAACAATTGGCGGCGCGGGTGCCATCGGTATTGTTGCTGACGGCGACACCGGAGCAGCTGGGCAAGGAAAGTCACTTTGCCCGGTTGCGTCTGCTCGATCCCGACCGTTTCAGTGATCTGTCCCATTTCATCGAGGAAGAAGCCCATTACCGGGAGATTGCCGATCTGGTCGATGCCCTGCTGCAGCGTCAGCCGCTGGACAGGGCGCAGCGCAGTCTGCTGGAATCAACGCTGGGCGAGGGCGACAACGGACACTGGCTGGAGCGAATTGACGATGACGACGATGCCCTGGCCGAAACCGCGCGCGCGCATCTGGTGGACCACCTGCTGGACCGTCACGGCGTCGGCCGCGTGCTGTTCCGAAATACCCGTCATGCGGTGCAGGGATTTCCCGAACGCAAGCTGCATCCGGTACTGCTTCCCTTTCCCGAAGTCTACCGGGAACTCTATGCCGAACTGAACGATGAAGACGGGGTCGGCACTGGGGATGCGGAAGACGATCCCCAGTGGCTGCTGTCGCCGGAAATCGTGCTCAAGGCGCTGACCGGTGGTAGCGACCGCTGGACTGGCATGGATCCGCGTGCCGGCTGGCTGGTGGACTTTCTGCGAGCCCATCGCAATGACAAGGTACTGGTCATCTGCGCCAGTGCGGACTCTGCGCTGGATCTGGCGCAGATGATCAAGCGCGACAGTGGCTTGCCAGTGGCCGCCTTTCACGAGGGCTTGAGCCTGGTCGAGCGGGACCGCGCGGCGGCCTGGTTCGCGGACAGGGAGGACGGCGCGCAGGCGCTGATCTGTTCCGAGATCGGCAGTGAAGGCCGCAACTTCCAGTTCGCCCATCAGCTGGTTCTGTTCGATCTGCCCTGGAATCCGGACCTGCTGGAGCAACGCATCGGGCGGCTGGACCGCATCGGCCAGACGGAAACCATCGGCATTCATGTGCCCTGCATGAGCGGCAGTGCCCAACAGGTGATGATGAGCTGGCTGCACGAAGCCCTGAACGCCTTCGAGCAGACCTGTCCGGCCGGGCACAGCGTCTTCATGCAGATGCGCCATGAGCTGCTGCAGGCCCTGAAGCACCCACAGCAGAATGCCGAGGATCTGATCCGCCGCAGCGCCGAAGTGCACCGCGACCTGA
>JALSKD010000039.1 GCA_026989015.1 Gammaproteobacteria bacterium | reverse complement strand
TAGGCGCCGGTACCGCCGGGCTCAATGCCCTGTCGCAGGTACGCAAGGCCGGCAAGACCTTTGTGCTGATCAATGGCGGCCATTGGGGCACCACCTGCGCCCGTGTCGGCTGCATGCCGTCCAAGGCGCTGATCCAGGTCGCCGAGGATTACCACCGCCGGGAGATCTTCGATCGTCACGGCATCGAGGGCGAGGATGAACTGCGGCTGGATATCGCCGAGAGCATGGAGCATGTGCGCGACATGCGCGATATCTTCGTCGACCGTGTGCTGGGCGCGAGCACCGATGACCTGCCCGACGAGGTGAAGATGGAGGGTTACGCCCAGTTCATCGACGCCAACACGCTGCAGGTGGGCGAGGACATCGTGCGAGCCAAGCGCGTGGTGATCGCCACCGGTACGCGGCCGATCGTGCCCGAGGCCTGGAAGAAGTTCGGTGACCGCATCATCACCACCGATGAAGTGTTCGAGCAGGAGAACTTCCCGCCATCGATGGCGGTGATCGGTCTCGGCGTGATCGGGCTGGAGCTGGGCCAGGCGTTGGCGCGCAAGGGCGTGAAGGTGACCGGCATCGAGGGCAGTGACCGCATCGCCGGCCTCAGCGACGAGGTGGCCAACCAGACCGCCCTCGACATCATGGGCAAGGAGTTCGACATCTGGCTTGGCGAGCAGGCGCGGATCAGCGAAGCCGGCGACCGGCTGCTGGTGACCGCCGGCGAGCAGAGCGTTGAGGTCGACAAGGTGCTGGTGGCCATCGGCCGCAAGCCCAACCTCGACAAGCTGGGGCTGGACAAGCTGGATCTGGCGCTGGACGACAACGGCATGCCCCGCTACAACCCGAATACGATGCAGTTGGGCGACCTGCCGATCTATATCGCCGGCGATGTCAACGGCGACCGGCAGATTCTTCACGAGGCCGGTGACGAGGGCAAGATCGCCGGCTACAACGCCGCCTACGGCACTTCGGTGGCCTTCAGGCGCAAGACGCCGCTGGGGATCACCTTCAGCGACCCCAACATCTGCACCATCGGCGCCGACTGGTCGGAACTGGAAGGCAACGACAACATCGTGGTCGGCGAGATGAAGCTGGGCCCGGTCGGCCGCGCGCTGATCATGGGCAAGAACAAGGGCGTGATGCGCGTCTACGGCGACCGCAACAGCGGCCGCGTGCTGGGCGCGACTCTGGTCTCGGTCAAAGGAGAGCACATCGCCCATCTGCTGGCCTGGGCGATACAGCGCGAGCTGACCGTGTTCGACATGCTGCGTCTGCCGTTCTACCACCCGGTCATCGAAGAAGCGCTGCAGGCCGCCCTCTATGACCTGCTGGGCAAACTGGATTACCGGCCCGACTTCAAGATACTGGAACTCGAGGAACTCGAAAATGACTGATGAATCCACCGACGACGGCAGCGGCCGCGACGAAAAGGTCATGGAGCGGCGCATCATGGTGATGATGCGGCAGGTGCTTTCCGCCGTCGCCCGCGATACCGCGCCGCCCCCGGGCATGCGCTCGCCACTGTCCGACGACACCATCCAGGGCATCCGCGAATGCTTTTCCCTGATCGCTGCCCGCGAGCGCGAGCTCAACGAGCAGTTGGGCGAGGAAAGCCAGGTGCGCCCGCGCTACCGCGACGAACCGCAGACCACCAAGGTGGTCTCCCTCGACGCCCTGACCAAGAACAAAAACGAGCAGTAATCCATGAGCAAGCAGAAGATCAACAAGGTCGTGCTGGCCTATTCCGGCGGCCTCGACACCTCCGTCATCCTCAAGTGGCTGGAAGACGAGTACGGCTGCGAGGTGGTCACCTTCACCGCCGACATCGGTCAGGGCGAGGAAGTGGAACCGGCGCGCGAGAAGGCGAAACAGTACGGCATCAGGGAAATCTACATCGAGGACCTGCGCGAGGAGTTCGTGCGCGACTATGTTTACCCGATGTTCCGCGCCAACACCATTTACGAGGGCGAGTACCTGCTCGGCACCTCCATCGCCCGGCCGCTGATCGCCAAGCGGCTGGTGGAGATCGCCGCCGAAACCGGCGCCGATGCCATCTCCCACGGTGCTACCGGTAAGGGCAATGACCAGGTGCGCTTCGAGCTGGGCGCCTATGCGCTGAACCCGGACATCAAGATCATCGCGCCCTGGCGTGAATGGGACCTCAACTCGCGCAGCAAGCTGATGGACTATGCCGAGAGGGCCGGTATCCAGATCGAGCAGAAGCGCGGCGGCAAGTCGCCCTATTCGATGGACGCCAACCTGCTGCACATCTCCTACGAGGGCGATCTGCTGGAAGATCCGTGGAACGAGCCGGAAGAATCCATGTGGCGCTGGAGCGTGTCGCCGGAAGCCGCGCCGGACGCGCCGACCTACATCACCCTGCGCTTCGAACAGGGCGATGTGACCGCCATCGACGGCGAGGCCATGACGCCAGCCACCGTGCTCGCCACCCTCAACCGGCTGGGTGGGGACAACGGCATCGGCCGCAGCGATATCGTCGAGAACCGCTATGTCGGCATGAAATCCCGCGGCTGTTACGAAACCCCCGGCGGCACCATCCTGCTCAAGGCGCACCGGGCGATGGAATCCCTGACCCTGGACCGCGAGGTCGCCCACCAGAAGGATGAGCTGATGCCCCGCTACGCCACCCTGATCTACAACGGCTACTGGTGGAGCCCGGAGCGCGAGATGCTGCAGAAGATGATCGATGCCTCCCAGGAGACGGTCAATGGCGAGGTGCGGCTCAAGCTCTACAAGGGCAATGTGCAGGTGGTCGGGCGGCGCTCCGAGAGCGACAGCCTGTTCGACGAGTCGATCGCCACCTTCGAGGACGATGCCGGCGCCTACGACCAGAAGGACGCCGAAGGCTTCATCAAGCTCAACGCCCTGCGCCTGCGCATCGCCGGCAAGAAGCGCCGCCGATGAACGCCGCCATTGCCCGTCCGCTGATTCTGCGCATCCTCGTCTGGGCGCTGATCATCGGCGTGGTGCTGTGGCTCAATGGCTGCGAGGACGGCCGCATCGAGGATACCGAGCGAGCGATCCAGCAGAACTACTTCCTGCAGTCGCTGAGCCTGGTCGAAAGTGCCGGTCAGATCCTGATGCGTCCGCAGCTCAGAGATGACGATGTCCAGCGTGCGATGCAGCGCATGGACCTTGGCCTCGAACAGGCGCGCAAGGTCGATGACGGCTTTCTTGAACAGCTGGACGAGCGGCTGGCCGATGAGTACCGGGACAAGTTCGTCAAGGGCGTCGAGGAATACCGGCTGGGCGTCGAATCTTCGGACCGCGAGCGTCAGTTGCAGGGGCTCGGCCGGCTGGGGCAGTGGGGCGAGTACTGGAAGCGGCTCAAGCCCGAAGTCCTGCGCACGCTGGAGGCGATGAACCTGCCGCAGGTCTGAGTCCTGCCGTCTTGCCGGGACCGCCCATGCGCAAGATCGTTCACATCGACATGGATGCCTTCTTCGCATCCGTGGAGCAGCGGGATAACCCCGAACTGCGCGGCAAGCCGGTGGCGGTTGGCGGCTCGCGGCGCCGTGGCGTGGTGGCCGCCGCCAGCTATGAGGCACGCCGTTACGGCGTGCGCAGCGCCATGCCTTCGGTTACCGCCCTGCGCCGATGCCCGGATCTGATCTTCGTCGCGCCCCGTTTCGAGGCCTACAAGGCCGTCTCCCGGCAGATTCACGCCATCTTTCAGCGCTATACCGATCTGATCGAGCCGCTGTCACTGGACGAAGCCTATCTGGATGTCACCGATAACAGGCCGGGCATTCCGCTGGCCACCGCCGTGGCCGAACGCATACGCGAAGACATCCGTGCTGAAACCGGCCTGACGGCCTCTGCCGGGGTGTCCTACAACAAGTTTCTGGCCAAGATCGCCTCTGATATCAACAAGCCCGACGGGATGTTCGTCATCCCGCCTCAGCGGGCGCAGGGCTTCATCGACCGCCTGCCGATCGAACGCTTCCACGGCGTGGGCCGGGCCACCGCGCGGCGCATGAAGGCTTTGGGCATCGACGATGGCCGCAGCCTGCGGGAATTTCCGCTGGACGAACTGTTGCGGCATTTCGGCAAGGCCGGGCTGCACTTCCATGCGGTCGCCCATGGGCGGGACGAGCGCCCGGTACGCCGTGAGCGGCGGCGCAAGTCGCTGGGCGCGGAAACCACCTTCGATAGCGATCTGACCCGGCTTGACGCGCTGCTGCAGCGACTGGAAGCCTTGTCCCGGGAGGTGGCTTCCCGCCTCGATCGGTTGGGCATTCAGGGGCGGACACTGACGCTCAAGATCAAGTTTGCCGATTTTACCCAGATCACCCGTGCCCGCAGCCTGCAGGAGCCCGTGCATCGGGCTGAAACGCTGCACGCCCTGGCCAGCGAGTTGATGCGGGCTCATTTTCGCGAAGGCATGCGCATCCGTCTGCTGGGCATCACGCTGTCACGGCTCGAAGCCCGACAGCCCCGGGGCGAACCACCTGATGAGCGACAGTTGCGGCTCACATTGTGACGCCGGGCAAGCGGCAGCCGGCCGCAATCGCTAGAATGCCCCCATGACGGAGCCGTGTGCTCCTTCGCAGGGAAAAGGAGATGAGCCTGAAACAGACCCTCAAACAACTGGTGAAGCGTCCCGTGCAGTCCGCCGCCGTCCGCTTTGGCCCCCAGAACCGGCGCAGCGACCGGCCGCGGCTGTGGGTGCTGATGTACCACCGCATCCTGCCGCCGGAAGACCCGCGTTACGCCAGCGAGGAACCGGGCATGATCGTTCACCCGGACACCCTGCGCATGCACCTGCGGGTACTCAGGGACACCTTCACACTGATGCCCTTGGGCGAATGGGTGGCACGGGCGGAGCAGGGCAGGCCGCTGCCCGACAAGGCCTGCGCCATCACCTTCGACGACGGCTGGCGCGACAACTACGAATACGCCTTCCCGATCCTGCAGCAGGAGCAGGTACCGGCAACGCTGTTTGCGGTTTCGGGGCTGATCGGTACCCGAGAGCAGTTTTGGCCGAATCGTATCGTTCGGCTGTTGCAACAGCCTGTGGAGACGCGACAATCCATTGGCTGGTTGAATGCTCTGGCGCAGGAGGGGAATCTGGATGCCGAAGCCTCGGCGCAGGTGATATACAGCCTCAAGCAGTATCCCGACGACCGTATCATTGGCATGATCGAGGAAGCCGAATCCAGCCTCGGCCTGGAGCCGCCCGAAGCACCGGCGTTGATGGACTGGGAAGAGTTGCGCGCACTCAGCGACAGCGGGCTTGTGGAGATCGGTTCCCACACCTGCCGTCATGTCCGGTTGCGCGCGGATCTGGACCACGACACCCTGTTGCAGGAGTTGGCTGAAAGCAAGGCCGAGCTGGGCGAACGGTTGGATCGGCCGGTCGATCTGTTCTGCTACCCCAATGGCGATTATTGTGCCGCCGCTGTGGAGGGTGTGCGCCGGCATTACCGTGCTGCGGTGACCACGCGCGGCGGAATCAACGCTCCGGATGGAGATCCGCTGCTGATGCACCGCTTTGGTGTGCATCAACACAGCAGTGATCGCCCCGAGCGCCTGTTGGCCCGTCTCTCCGGCTGGCCGATGACCTGAGCCGCCGTCGCGGCTCAGTCTTCCCCGTTTTCTTCGCGCAGCCGCTCCAGCAACCTCTGGCGCAGACTGTCAAGCAGCTGCGCATCGCGTACCGGACGGTGCTGTTCGTCCACCAGAAAGAAGATGTCCTCCACCCGCTCGCCGAGCGTGGTGATCTTGGCGTGGCTGACCTGCAGGCCACTGTCGGCGATCTGGCTGGCGATGGTGTACAGCAGGCCGGGACGGTCCATGGCGACGATGGACAGGATGCTGTGGTGGTTCAGTTCGTCCTGGGTGATCTGCACTTCCGGTTGCAGGCGGAAGGCCTTGAGCTGGCGTGGCAGGCGCGGATTGGCCGGAAGTTTCGGGTCTTGCTGCTGTTCCAGCCGTTCGAGCAGGGTGTCGCGGATCAGCCGGATGTCTCCCTCGTCGGAAATGGCTTCGCCATCGGGCTTCTGGATCACGAAGGTATCCAGTGTGTGGTTGTCGCGTGTGGTGTAGATGTCGGCATGGAGGATGTCGAGGTTCATGGTGCTGAGCACGCCGACCACGCGCGCAAAGACGCGTGGTTTGTCCTGGGTATAGACGAAGATTTCCGTGGAACGGCTGCGCGCCGACTGGCGGATGTCGACCACCGAAGCCGCGCCGGGGCAGTCCAGGATTGACGACACATGCCAGACGATCTCTTCGGCGCGGTGGTGCAGAAAATAGTCGCCGGGGAAGAGGTCACAGAGCGCACGGGCCTGCTCCAGTCGGTGATCGCTGCGGCTGATCAGGTCACAGGCGGCTTCACGGTTCTCGAGAATGATGTCGCCGATGTCGCGCGGCTGCTCCAGGCCCAGCCGCAACACTTTTTTGGTGGCGTGGTAGAGCTCGCGCAGCAGGCTGTCCTTCCAGTTGTTCCACTGCTTGGGGTTGGTGGCGCGGATATCGGCGACGGTGAGCAGGTAGAGGCAGTCGAGCATGCGTTCACTGCCCACCTGTCGGGCAAAATCGTGCACCACCTCGGGATCGCTGATGTCCTTGCGCTGGGCGGTCATCGACATCACCAGGTGCTGGCGCACCAGCTCGGAGACGACGCGTGTGTCCTTGCGGTTCATGCCGTGCTGTCGACAGAAGGCTTCCGCCTCCTCGGCTCCAAGCAGCGAGTGATCGCCACCGCGGCCCTTGGCGATGTCATGGAACAGCCCGGCGAGGTAGAGCAGCTCTGGTTTTTCCAGCTGATCGTGGATCTCGCTGCACAACGGGAATTCGTGGCGGTGTTCGGGCACCGAAAAGCGCCGCAGGTTGCGGATCACGAACAGGGTGTGCTGATCCACGGTGTAGGCATGGAACAGATCATATTGCATGCGGCCGACGATCTTTTCGAAGGCCGGGATGTAGGCGGCCAGCACACCGTAGCTGTTCATCCGCCGCAACTGGTGGATGATGCCGGTGGGCGCGCGCATGAAGCTCATGAACAGCTCGGTATTTTTCGGATCGCTGCGGAATCGGTCGTCGATCAGGTACAGGTGCTGGCGAATCAGGCGGATGGTGGCGGCATGCGGTCCCTTGATGTCGGGGCGGCTCTGCATCAGCAGAAATATCTCGATCAGTGCCGAGGGATTGCGTTGGAAGACCTGTTCGTCCACTGCCTCCACATAGCCGCTGCGCAGGATGAAATCGTCGTTCAGCCGCCGTGTCAGGTGGAACAGCTTCTTGAACAGAATCTCCTGCTGCAGCAGTTGCAACAGCATCTCGTTGAGCCGCTCCAGCTGCATGATGGTGCGGTAATAGCGCTGCATGAACTGCTCGATGGCCTGATTGTCCTTCTCGCCCTGATAGCCGAACAGCTGGGCCAGCTCGCGCTGGTATTCGAACAGCAGCCTGTCCTCGCGGCGCCCGGTGAGCCGGTGCAGCGCGAAGCGGATACGCCACAGGTGTGTCTGGCCCTCGGCCAGCGCCTGGTATTCCTCGGGCGTCAGGAAGCCGTGATCGACCAGCTCCGCCAGGTCACGGGCGCCGTAGTGGCGCTTGGCCACCCAGCCGATGATCTGGATATCGCGCAGTCCGCCCGGCCCTTCCTTGATGTTCGGTTCCAGGTTGTAGGCCGTGTCGTTGTAGCGCAGATGGCGTTGCTTCTGTTCCTCCAGCTTGGCGATCAGGAATTCCTTCGAGGACCACATCTTTTTCGGTGAAATGGCCTTTTCGAAGCGCTGGTACAGCGCCTCGCTGCCGGTGATCAACCGCGACTCGATCATGTTGGTGATGACGGTGACATCACTCTTGCCCTCGCGCGCGCAGTCGCGCAGCGTGCGCACGCTGGAACCGACTTCGAGGCCGATGTCCCAGAGAAAGGTGAGGAATTGAGCGATGCGCTCTTGCAGGGCCTTGTCCGGCTTTTTCGCGAGCAGGATCAACAGGTCGATGTCCGATGCGGGCAGCAGTTCGCAGCGGCCGTAACCGCCGACCGCCAGCAGCGACCGGCCGTCATCGCTGTCGCCAAGGAATTCCTTCCAGCAATGGATCAGCACCCGGTCCACGAAACGCGCCTTCTGCCGTACCAGCAGGTCGGCGTCGGCGCTCGGAGTGAAGGAGTCATAGAGCAGTTCGGTGGCCTTCTTCAATGCCTCCGAAATCGGCGCCACATCGCGCCCGGCCCGGCTCAGGGTGTCATCGAGCCAGTCGAGTTCGTTGAGCGGCATGGGTCAGAGTGGCCAGTCGGGGTGCAGGGTCAGCACCTCGAAGCCGTCTTCAGTCACCAGGTTGGTGTGCTCCCACTGTGCCGACAGGCTGCGGTCCTTGGTGACCACCGTCCAGTCATCGGGCAATACCTTCACATGGCGCTTGCCGAGGTTGACCATCGGCTCGATGGTGAAGGTCATGCCCGGTTGCAGCACCACGCCGGTGCCCGGCTTGCCATAGTGCAGCACCTGGGGTTCTTCGTGAAAGACGCGGCCGATGCCGTGGCCGCAATACTCGCGCACGATGCTGCAGTGGTGTTTTTCGGCATGGCTCTGGATCGCGTGACCGATATCGCCGAGGCGCACGCCGGGGCGGATCATCTCGATGCCGATCTTCATGCAATCGTAGGCCACCTGCATCAGGCGCTGCGCCGCCGGCTTTACCTCGCCCACCGCGAACATGCGGCTGGTATCGCCATGAAAGCCATCCTTGATGACGGTGATGTCGATGTTGATGATGTCGCCGTTCTTCAGCCTCTTGTTGGCCGGAATGCCGTGGCAGACCTGGTGATTGACCGAGGTACAGATCGATTTGGGGAAGCCGTGGTAGTTCAGCGGGGCGGGAATGGCCTTCTGCTCGTTGACGATGTAATCGTGACAGATGCGGTCCAGCTCCTCGGTGGTGACGCCGGGCACGACATGGGGTTCGATCATTTTCAGCACATCCGCCGCCAGCCGGCCGGCGACGCGCATCTTGTCGATTTCTTCAGGGGTTTTCAGTGTAATGGCCATGCAATGCTGCCGTGTCCGGTTGTTGAAAGAGGGCGATTATGGTATAAAGCGCGCGCCCTCGGCAATGGCCGGGGGTAAATTAGTTAAACCCCCTGATTTTGTCAGGGGAAATTCACACACATGCCAACACCCGGTCATGGGTGCCGGTTCATTCCCCAGAGTGGCCGGTCTTGATGCGGGGGCATGTGGAGGCTCAACCCGAAGCGCAGACGACCGCAACAGCCGCAACCGATATCCGGCCGCGGCGCTGTGCTTTACATGACATCTGGAGAATCACATGTCCAATATCACCATGCGTGAAATGCTTCAGGCCGGCGTGCATTTCGGCCACCAGACCCGTTTCTGGAACCCCCAAATGGCGCCGTACATCTTCGGCGAGCGCAACAAGATCCACATCATCAACCTCGAGAAGACCCTGCCGATGCTCAACGAGGCAACCGGTTATCTCGGCAAGGTCGCCGCCCACAAGGGCAAGATCCTGTTCGTCGGCACCAAGCGCGCCGCCTCCGACTCAGTGCGGGAATCCGCCCAGAGCTGCGGTATGCCCTTTGTCAACCACCGCTGGCTGGGTGGCATGCTGACCAACTTCCGCACCGTTCGCCAGTCCATCCGTCGCCTGAAAGAACTCGAGGAGATGGCGGAAAACAACAGCTACGATGTCAAGAACAAGAAGGAAATTCTCAATCTCCAGCGCGAGCAGGAGAAACTGGAGAAGACCCTGGGCGGTATCAAGGACATGGGCGGTCTGCCCGACGCGCTGTTCATCATCGACGTCGGTTACGAGAAGATCGCGCTGCTCGAAGCCAACAAGCTGGGTATTCCGGTCGTGGCCGTGGTCGATACCAACAACTCTCCGGATGGTGTCGATTATGTCATTCCGGGCAACGACGATTCGATGCGCGCCATCAAGCTCTATTGCCGTGCCGCCGCCGACGCCATCAACCAGGGCAAGGCGACCATCACCACCGCCATTGGCGATGACGAGATCATCGAGGTAGTGGATGACGAGCCGGCTCCGGCGCCGAAAAAGGCGGCCCCCAAGAAAGCGGCACCGAAGAAGGCAGCGGCCAAGAAAGCGGCTCCGGCCGACGAAAAAGTGCCTGCCGAGGAAGCCGTGGCCGAGGATGCGTCGGAGGAACAGGCTCCGGCCAAGAAGGCGGTGAAGAAGGCAGCCACCAAGAAGGCCGCAACGAAAAAGGCGGCGACCAAGAAAGCAGCGACCAAGAAGGCGGCCACCAAAAAAGCCGCAACCAAGAAGGCCGCCGCCAAGAAGGAAGAGGACGCCGCGGAGTGATCCGCGGTCCTGTTCCCGAACCTGACCGAATCCATTTTTTCAAGAGGACACAATAGTGGCTATTACAGCATCTCTGGTTAAGGAACTGCGCGAGCGTACCGGCGCAGGCATGATGGAATGCAAGAAGGCCCTGGTCGAGACCGATGGCGACATCGAGGCCGCGGCCGAACTGATGCGCAAGACCGGCGCCGCCAAGGCCGACAAGAAGGCCGGCCGCGTCGCCGCCGACGGTGCCATCAAGATCAAGGTATCCGACGACGGCAAGAAGGCCGCCATGGTCGAGATCAACTCAGAGACCGATTTCGTGGCCAAGGACGAAAACTTCCAGAAGTTCGCCGACGCCGTGCTCGAGGCCGTATTCGACAACGAGCCGGCCGACATGGACGCGCTGCTCTCGACCCAGCTTCCGAGTGGCGAGACCGTCGAGGAGGCGCGCAAGGCGCTGATCGCCAAGATCGGCGAGAACATCCAGATCCGCCGTTTCGATATCCTCAAGACCGACGACAACCTGGTGCACTATCAGCATGGCGCGCGCATCGGTGTGGTCGTCGATTCCACTGCCGCGGCGGACATGGCGCGCGACATTGCCATGCACATCGCCGCGGTCAAGCCGGAATTCGTCGATGCCTCCGAAGTGCCGGCGGATGTGGTCGAAAAGGAGAAGGGCATCCTCATCGCCCAGGCCGAGTCCAGCGGCAAGCCGCCGGAAATCATCGAAAAGATGATCCAGGGCCGTCTGAAGAAATTCCTGGCCGAGATCACGCTGCTGGGACAGCCCTTCGTCAAGGACCCGGACCAGACCGTGGAGAAACTGCTCAAGTCCGCCGATGCCCGGGTCAACCGCTTCCTGCGCTATGAAGTGGGCGAAGGCATCGAGAAGAAGCAGGAAGACTTCGCTGCCGAAGTCATGGCTCAGGTGAAAGGCTGAGTCGGAAAGGCCGCAATCGCGGCCTTTTCTCTGAACGGATTGGATTCAGTCCGTTCAGGGAAAGGCGAATACCGACAACAGGGGTGAGGGTTCATGTCCGAGCTGAAATACACACGGCTGCTGGTCAAGCTCAGCGGCGAGGCACTGATGGGACGACAGGCGTTTGGCATCGACCCGCAGATGATCGCCTGGCAGGCCGGCGAGCTGAAGCACCTGCATGACGCGGGCGTCGAGATCGGCGTGGTGGTCGGCGGCGGCAATATCTTCCGTGGCGCCGGGCTGGCCCAGGCCGGCGTGGACCGTGTCACCGGCGATCACATGGGCATGCTGGCCACCGTCATCAACGCCCTGGCGCTGCGCGACGGCTTCCGCCAGGCGGGCTTGCGCTCGGTGGTCATGTCCGGCCTGTCGATGCCGCAAGTCTGCGAAACCTATACCCAGCGCCACGCGCGCGAGCGCATTGGCAATGGCGAGATCGTGATCTTCGCAGCCGGTACCGGCAACCCCTATTTCACCACTGACACCGGCGCCAGCCTGCGCGCGATCGAGATCCAGGCCGACCTGCTGATCAAGGCGACCAATGTGGACGGCATCTACGATGCCGACCCGCGCAGCAACCCGGATGCGCGCAAGTACGATACCCTGAGCTATGACGAGGCCATCGACCGGCGGCTGGCGGTGATGGACATCACCGCCATGGTGCTGTGTCAGGAAAACGACCTCGACCTGGCCGTATGCAATATCAATCAACCCAATGCCCTGCTGGCGCTGGCGCGAGGCGAGCGACTGGGCACGCTGGTGACCCGATAGAGGAATCCGAAATGATCGACGACATCCGCAAAGACGCGCTCGAGCGCATGAACAAGAGCATCGAATCCTTCAAGACCGAGCTGACCAAGATCCGCACCGGCCGCGCCCACCCGAGCCTGCTCGACCATGTGACCGTCGAATACTACGGTGCCGAGGTGCCGCTCTCCCAGGCGGCCAACATCTCGGTGGAAGATGCGCGCACGCTGGCGATCACTGCCTGGGACAGCAGCATGGTCAAGGCCATCGAAAAGGCGATCATGACTTCCGATCTCGGACTCAACCCTTCCACCGCCGGCAATGTGCTGCGGGTACCGATGCCGCCGCTGACCGAGGAGCGCCGTCGGGATCTGGTCAAGGTGGTCCGCGAACTGGCCGAAAACGCCCGTGTCGCCGTGCGCAACATCCGCCGCGACGCCAACAACGACCTCAAGGAACTGCGCAAGGAAAAGGAAATATCCGAAGACGAGGAACGCCGTGGACAGGAACAGATCCAGAAGATCACCGATGAATCCGTGGCCAAGATCGACAGCCTGCTGAAGGAAAAGGAACAGGAGCTGATGGAAGTCTGATCCCCGGATCGGACCCGTCCGCCACCCGTATGGGCTCAGCCAGTGCCATCCCCGCTCATGTCGCCATCATCATGGATGGCAATGGCCGCTGGGCGCGCCGGCGCATGATGCCGCGCAGCTACGGCCACAAGAAGGGCGTGGAAGCGGTGCGCCGTGCGATCGCCTTCTTTGCCCGCAGCGGGGTTTCCCGGCTGACCCTGTTCGCCTTCTCCAGTGAAAACTGGCAGCGCCCGCGTGACGAAGTCTCTTCGCTGATGTCGCTGTTCGTGTCCTCGCTGCAGAAAAACACCGACGAACTGGATGAAAAAGGCATACGCATCCGCTTCATCGGCGATCGATCCGCCTTTCCCGAGGCCCTGCGCGCGCAGATCGAACATTCCGAGGCGCAGACCCGCGGCAACGAACGCATGACGCTCAACATCGCCGCCAATTACGGCGGCCGCTGGGACATCCTGCAGGCCGCGCGGGCCTTGGCCGCGGACTGCCGTAACGGCCGTCTGCAACCGGATGCGATCGACGAAACCGCCTTTGAATCGCGCCTCTGCATGCCCGACAGCGGCCCCGTGGATCTGTTCATCCGCACTGGCGGCGAGCGCCGCATCAGCAATTTCCTTCTCTGGCAGTCGGCCTATGCCGAACTGTACTTCTGCGATGTGCTGTGGCCGGATTTCGATGAAGCGGCAATGCAGCAGGCACTGGACGACTACGCCGGGCGTCAGCGCCGCTTCGGAAAGACCGGCGAGCAGCTGGCCGAAGCCGCCACCCTGCCCGAGGATTGAGTCATGCTGCTGCAACGTATCGTCACCGCCGTTCTGCTCGCCATCGTCGTCATTGGCACGATCCTGTTCCTCGATCAGCGGGCGGTGGCCCTGCTGTTTGCGGTGGCGCTGTTCTTCGCTATGACCGAACTGGTGGCGCTGACCCTGAGCCGCAATCGCCTGTTGCAATGGCTGATTGCGTCGGCGGTTACCGCCTTGTTCCTGTGGACCCTGCCGCTGGTCGGCATCCGCGTCATCTGGTACCACGCCTACACCGGCCTGCTGGCCTGGGTGCTGGTGCTGTTGCTGCTGCGCGGTTACCGGCACAATGGCCATCTGCCGCTGGCCGTGCGCGCCGCGCTGTTTCTGTTCGCCTCGGCCCTGCTGTGGATCGCGGTGCAGGGGCTGAGCTTCATTCCGCGGCATTTCGCGGATGGTCAATGGCTGCTGCTGTACCTGATGACGCTGGTCTGGGTGGCCGACATCGGCGCCTATTTCTCGGGCCGCGCCTTCGGCCGTCACAAGCTGGCGCCGACCATCAGCCCCGGCAAAAGCATCGAAGGCGTGATCGGTGGCCTGCTGCTCAACCTCCTGTGGATCAGTGGGGTCTGGTACTACAGCGGCGGCTGGGGCGTGGGCTATCTGCCGTTTCTGCTGGTGAGCCTGGTTACCGTGGCCTTCTCGGTGATCGGTGACCTGTTCGAAAGCATTCTCAAGCGCGAGGCCGGCGTCAAGGACAGCAGCCATCTGCTGCCGGGGCATGGCGGGGTGCTCGATCGCATCGATTCGCTGATCGCGGCAACGCCGGTGTTCCTCGCCGGCCTGTTTCTGGTGGGGGGCGTCTGATGCAGCGAGTCTGTCTGCTTGGTGCTACCGGTTCCATCGGCCGCAGTACGCTGGATGTGCTGGCGCGCCATCCCGACCGCTTTGCGCTGCATGCGGTGAGCGCCTACCGCAATGTCGAACGCATGGCCGAACTGTGCCTCAGCCACCGGCCGCAGATTGCGGTCATGGTCGATGCCGATGCCGCCGAGGAGCTGCGGCGTCGGCTCGACGGGCAGGGGGTCGAGGTGCGCAGCGGCGAACAGGCGCTGATCGACATTGCCGCTGACGAACGGGTGGATACGGTGATGGCGGCCATCGTAGGCGCGGTGGGGCTGATGCCGACCCTGTCGGCGGTGCGCGCCGGCAAGCGGGTGCTGCTGGCCAACAAGGAAGCGCTGGTGATGGCCGGGCAGCTGTTCATGAACGCGGTGAGGGAGCAGGGCGCCGAACTGCTGCCCATCGACAGCGAGCACAATGCCATCTTCCAGTGCCTGCCAGCCGGTGAGTTGCGCCGTCTTGGCGACAAGGGCGTCACCCGTATCTGGCTGACCGGTTCCGGCGGGCCGTTCCGCGAGCGCCCACTGGATGCCTTCGATGTCATCACCCCCGAAGAGGCCATCGCCCACCCCAACTGGAGCATGGGCCCGAAGATATCGGTGGATTCGGCGACCATGATGAACAAGGGGCTGGAACTGATCGAGGCCTGCTGGCTGTTCGATCTGCCACAGTCGGAGATCGAAATCCTGCTGCATCCGCAGAGCATCATCCACTCGATGGTGGCCTACAGCGACGGCTCGGTACTGGCGCAAATGGGCAATCCGGACATGCGCACGCCGATCGCCCACGCTCTGGCCTGGCCCGACCGAATCGACAGCGGGGTGGAACCATTGGACCTGGTCAAGGTCAGTCAACTGAACTTCGAAGCCGCCGACGAGAAGCGTTTTCCCTGCCTGCGTCTGGCGCGGGCGGCGATCACCGAGGGCGGCACCCGGCCCGCCATCCTCAATGCCGCCAACGAAATCGCGGTGGAGGCCTTTCTTGCCGGCCGCATCGCCTTTACCCGCATACCGCAACTGATCGAAGACTGCATGCACCAGACCGAAGCCCACGCCGCCGAATCCCTGGAACGGATCCTCGCCGACGACGCCGCCGCCCGTGACTGTGTGCGCCGGGCCATCGACGGAGGCCGTGTCTGATGTTCGATATTCTGTTCAGTATTGGCGCCTTCGTGGTGGCCCTGGGACTGCTGGTCGTGGTCCATGAATTCGGCCACTACTGGGTGGCACGCAAGCTTGGCGTCAAGGTGCTGCGCTTCTCGGTCGGTTTCGGCAAGCCCATCTGGACCCGGGTCGCCGGACCGGAGAAGATCGAATACACGCTGTCGGCGATACCGCTGGGCGGCTATGTGAAGATGCTCGACGAGCGCGAGGGCGAAGTGCCCGAGGAGGAGCTTCCGCGGGCCTTCAACCGTCAGCCGGTGGCCAAGCGCTTCGCCATCGTTGCCGCCGGCCCGGCCTTCAATTTTCTGTTTGCGATCCTTGCCTATGCGGTGATCTTCATGGCCGGCGTCAACGGCGTGAAGCCGGTGGTCGGCGAAGTGCTGCCGGGCAGCATCGCGGCCGAGGCCGGGTTGCGCCCCGGCGATGAGATCGTCCGCGTCGATGGCGTGGAGACGCCCAGCTGGGAACGGGCGCGGATGGCGCTGATGCAGGCGGCGGTGGACCAGCCAATGATTCGCCTCGAAGTCCAGGGCGAGGACCGCATGCTGCGCGAACTGACCCTGGATACGACGCAGCTCGACTTCCTGCAGGATGAAAAGACCGACATCCTCGAACAGATCGGCGTGCTGCCCTGGCGTCCCCGAATACCGCCCAGCATCGCCGAGGTACTGCCCGATGGCGCTGCCGCCGAGGCGGGATTGAAGAAGGGCGATCGCATCCTCGCCGCCAATGGCCAGCCGGTGACCGATGTGCGTTCCTGGGTGGAATTCGTGCGTGCCCATCCTGGCGAGCCGATCCGCTTGACCGTCGAGCGTGACGGCAAGCCGCTTGAGTTGACGGTGACACCGCGCGAGAAGACCGACGATGCCGGTGAGCGTTACGGCTTCATCGGCGTGCAGAATGTGGTTGAGATCCCCGAGGACATCCGCCAGAAGATGCTGGTGACCGAACGCTACGGTCCGCTGCAGGCGCTGGCCCAGGGCGTGGAGAAGACCTGGGACATGTCGGTGCTGACGCTGAAGGTGCTGGGCAAGCTGATCGTCGGGGAAGCCAGCATCAAGAACCTTTCCGGCCCGATCACCATCGCCAAATACGCGGGCATTTCGGCGCAGATCGGCATCGAGCCCTTCTTCGCCTTTCTGGCGGTGATCAGCATCAGCCTCGGCGTGCTCAACCTGCTGCCGATCCCGATGCTCGACGGCGGGCACCTGTTCTATTACCTGATCGAGATCGTCAAGGGCAGCCCCGTCTCCGAGCAGGTGGAGGAACTGGGACAGCGGATTGGCCTGGCCCTGCTTCTGATGTTAATGTCTGTCGCCTTTTACAACGATATCCTGCGTTTACTGGAGTAGTCCGCGTGTCCCGCACCCTTTTGCCCTGTCTGCTCGTCCTGTTGTTGCTGGCGCCCTCGCTGGCGCGTGCCGAGCGTTTCCTCGTCGAGGACATCGAAGTCCACGGGATTCGCAAGATCGCCATCGGCACGCTGCTCAACTACCTGCCGCTGAAAACCGGTGAAACCTTCGATGAAGAGGAATCGCCCAGGGTCATCGCCGAACTCTACAAGACCGGCTTCTTCGACCAGGTACGGCTGCTGCGCCGTGGCAATACGCTGGTCATCGATGTGCGCGAGCGGCCGGCCATCGCCAGCGTCACCGTCAAGGGCAACAAGGAGGTCACTGACGACAGCATGCGCGATGCGCTGAAACAGATCGGCATGACCAAGGGCAGGACCTACAACCCGAAACTGCTGGAAAAACTGCAACAGGAACTGCTGCAGCTCTACTACTCGCTGGGCAAGTACTCGGTACGTATCGATGTCGAGGCGAAGCAGCTGGATGAAGACCGTGTGGCGGTGACCATCGACATCTCGGAAGGTGCGCCGGCGCGTATCCGCAGCATCAACATCGTCGGCAACCGGGCCTTCAGCGAACAGGAACTGCTGGACCTGTTCAAGCTGGAGACCTCCGACAGCGGCTGGTTCCCCTCCGACAAGTATTCCAGCGTCAAGCTGTCCGGTGATCTTGAAGCCCTGCGTTCCTTCTATCTGGACCGAGGTTATGTGCAGTTCCGCATCGAATCCAAACAGGTCACCATCACTCCGGACCGCAGCGCCATCAACATCACCATCAATATCCACGAAGGTGAGCCCTTCAGCATCAGCAAGATCAACCTGACCGGTGATCTGGTGGTGCCCGAGAAACAGCTCAAGGCCTTGCTGCTGATCCGCGAAGGGGATGTGTTCTCGCGCAAACGCATCCAGTTGACCACCAAGCTGATGGGGCAGCGCCTGGGGCAGGAGGGCTATGCCTTCGCCGACATCAATGCGATCCCCAAGGTCAACGAAGACGAGCGCACGGTGGAGCTGACGATCCTGGTCACCCCGGGGCAGAAGATGACCGTGCGGCGGATCCTGTTCGAGGGCAATGTCGGTACCCGTGACTACGTCCTGCGCCGCGAGATGCGCCAGTTCGAAGGCGCCCCCTATTCGGCAGCCAAGCTGGATCGCTCCAAGATCCGTTTGCAACGGCTCAAGTTCATCTCCGATGTAAAGACCCGTTTCGAGCGGGTGGCCCCGGATTCCGACCAGATGGACATCGTGGTCAGTGTTACTGAGCGCTTCTCCGGCAGTTTCAACATCAGCGCCGGCTATTCCGAAGCCCAGGGTGCGATCCTCAGCCTCGGACTGACCCACGACAATGTGTTCGGCACCGGCAACCGGCTGGGGCTCACTTTCAACAACACCCGCTCCCAGGAGAAGTACGAGATCAGCTTCCTTGACCCCTACTGGACCCGCGACGGTGTCAGCCGCTCACTGGCGCTGAGCTATTCCAAGACCGATGCGGCCGAGGCCAACATCTCCAACTACTTCATCGACCGCACGCGGCTGACCGTCGGTTTCGGCGTACCGCTGTCCGAATACAACAGCATCAACTTCTCGCTCGGCCTGCTGCGCAACGATGTACTGATCTCCTCGATCAGTTCCAGCGAGGTGCGCAACTTCATCATCGACAACAACGACGACTTCAGCCCCGGAGACACACCGGACGGCGACACCTACGACGAAGTCTTCGCCAGCCTCGGCTTCAGCAAGGACAGCCGCAACCGACTGATCTTCCCCGAGCGGGGCATGCTCAACAGCATCCGCATGGAGGTCTTCAGCGGCGATCTGGACTATTACAAGCTGCTGTTCCGTCATCAGTCGCTGTATCCGGTCAGCGATACCGTGACCTTCTCCTTCAAGGGACGCATCGGTTACGGCAAGCCCTATGGCGGCACCAGTGACCTGCCGTTCTTCGAGAAGTACCGCGCCGGGGGCGTGCGCACCGTGCGCGGTTATGAATACAACAGCCTCGGCCCTCTGGATTCGCGTGGCGACGCCTACGGCGGCAATCTGCAGTTCATCACCAATTCCGAGTTCCTGTTCCAGATGGACGCCTTTGGTGGTGCCGATACCTTCAGGCTTGGGGTATACTTGGACACCGGCAGTGTGTTCTCCGATACCGATGCCTGGGATGAAGCCGAATTGCGGTCCTCGGTTGGGCTCTCTGCCAAATGGTTCACTGCCGTCGGGCCGATCGAGCTGAGCTATGCCTGGCCGATCGACGACGAGACCGGCGACCGGACCAAGAACTTCCAGTTTTCCCTCGGCGCCCCCTTCTAGCCGCTCCGGCAGGGTCGCCGCACCGAAGATGCGAGGCTGATTTGAAGACCTTCCCGATCACCCTGCTGGCCCTGTTTTCCACACTGCTGGCGCCTCTGGCCTGGGGCCAGGACAATGGCGCCGCCAGCACGCCGCCGCAGCGTGTCTATTTCTACAAGATCGGTTTCGTCAACACCGGTACGGTGCTGCGCGAAGCGCCCCAGGCGCGTCGGGTCGAGGAGCGCCTCAAGTCCGAATTCGAGGCCCGCGAGAAGGTGCTCAAGGCCAAGCAGGAAGAGCTGCTGGAAATCGAACGCAAGCTCAAGTCCGAGGGGGATATCATGGCAGTAGCGGCGCGGCGCAAGCTGGAGCGGGAACTGCGGCTCAAACTGAGTCAGCTCAAGTTCGAGCAACAGGAATTCCGTGAAGACCAGAACCTGCGACGCAACGAAGAGATTCGCAACCTGCAGACGGTAATCGCCGCGGCGCTGAAACGACTGGGTGACGAAGAGAAATTCGATCTGATCCTCACCGAGGGCGTCAGCTATGTCTCGGATGCCATCGATGTCACTCCACGCATCATCCAGATGCTGAAGAACATGCAGGACAGCGACCTGTCCCCGGCGCAATAGGCTCCAGCGGAGCTTCAGACGCCATGTCCCGCTCCCTCGAACTGCACCGGCTCGCCGAATGCCTGCATCTGGAGTTCAGTGGCGATCCGCAACAGCTCATCCGCGGTGTCGCCTCGTTCGATTCCGCTACCGCCTCCGACCTCTGTTTTCTCGCTGACGCGCGCTACCGTGCCCGGCTCGGGGCCAGTGCCTGTGGCGCGGCGATCGTGCCCGCCGGTTTTCAGCCGGTGGCATCGGACGGCGAGCGGGCCTGGCTCTTTTCGGAACATCCCCAGCGCGATTTCCAGCGCGCCATACACTGCCTGCAGCTGGAACGCCCACGGCCGCAACCCGGCATCCACCCAAGCGCGGTAGTGGCCGATTCCGCGCGCCTCGGCGAAGGCGTCTACATCGGGCCGATGGCGGTGGTCGGCGAGGGGGTGGAGCTGGCCGATGGCGTGACCGTCGGTGCCGGCTGCATCCTCGAAGAGGAAGTGCGCATCGGCACGCGCAGCCTGCTGCACCCCAGGGTCACCGTCTGTCACGGCGTACGCATCGGCGCCGATTGCCTGATCCACAGCGGCGCGGTCATCGGCTCCGACGGCTTCGGTCTGGTGCTCGAAGGCGAACGCTGGAGCCGGATGCCGCAACTGGGTTCGGTGCACATCGGCGATCGGGTGGAGATCGGTGCCAACACCACGGTGGACCGCGGCGCTCTCGATGACACCGTCATCGAGGACGGCGTCAAGCTCGATAACCTGATTCAGGTGGCGCACAATGTGCGGATCGGCGAGAATACCGCCGTCGCCGGCATGGCCGGTTTTGCCGGCAGTGCCGTCATCGGCCGCAATTGCCGCATCTCCGGGCGCGCCTCGGTCACCGGCCACCTGCGGATCGCCGACGGGGTGACGGTCACCGCCACTTCGCTGGTGACCCGCAGCATCGAAAAGCCCGGGGTGTATTCCTCCGGCACGCCGTTGATGCCGAACCGGGAATGGCGCCGTGTCAGCGCCCGCTACAAGAAGCTCGACGACCTGGCCCGCCGCCTGGAACGGCTGGAACGGCGGCTGTCCGGAAAACACGACGACTGAACCACAGACCAACCACGGAACACAGATGACCGACACTGCCCTGAACGGCTTCGATATCCAGCGCATCATGGATTTCCTGCCCCATCGCTATCCCTTTCTGATGATCGACCGCGTGCTCGAATGCGACAGCGGCAAGTCGCTGACCGCGCTGAAGAATGTCAGCTTCAACGAACCCTTTTTCCAAGGGCATTTCCCCGGCCAGCCGATCATGCCCGGTGTGCTGATTCTGGAGGCGCTGGCCCAGGCGACCGGTCTGTTGGCCTTTTGCAGCATGGGCGAGCAGCGCCGAGAAAAGCTCTACATGCTGGTCGGCATCGACAAGGCGCGTTTCCGCGGGCAGGTGACGCCGGGCGACCAGTTGCGTTTGTCGGTGGAACTCAAGCGCGACATTCGCGGTATCGGCTTCTACAGCTGCGTGGCCACGGTCGGTGAGCAGGTGGTGACCGAGGCCGAGATGATGTGCAGCGCGCAGGAGCGCCAGCCGTGATCCATTCCACCGCGCTCATCGACCCCGGCGCACGCATGGGTGAGGGTGTCTCCATCGGGGCCTACAGTATCATCGGCGCTGATGTGGAGATCGGCGACCGCTGCCACATTGGCCCCCATGTGGTGATCAGTGGCCCGACCCGCATCGGCAACGATAACCGCATCTTTCAGTTCTGCTCCATTGGAGAGGCGCCGCAGGACAAGAAATACGCCGGTGAGCCGACCGGGCTGGTCATCGGCGACCGCAATGTGATCCGCGAATTCGTGACCTTCAACCGCGGCACCGCCGCCGGCCACGGCGAAACCGTGATCGGTTCCGACAACCTGTTCATGGCCTATGCCCATGTGGCCCACGACTGCGTGGTCGGCGATCACACCGTCTTCGCCAATGCCGCCTCGCTGGCCGGACATGTGGAGGTCGGCGACCATGCCATCCTCGGCGGGTTCACCTCGGTGCACCAGTTCACCCGGCTCGGCGAGCGGGCCTTCATGGGGCTGGGCTCGGTGGTCACCCAGGATGTGCCGCCCTATTCGACGGCGGCCGGCAACCGCGCCCGCACCGTCGCCATCAACAAGGAAGGGCTGCGCCGCAGTGGCTTCTCGCCGGAACTGATCCGTGCCCTGCACAAGAGCTTCCGGCTGCTGCTCAAGTCGAAGACACCGCGCGCCGAAGCGGTCGAGCAGCTGCGCCCGTTGACCGAGGAATATCCGGAAGTCGCCCGCTTCGTCGAGTTCATCGTCAACAGCCCACGCGGGATTGCCAGCTGAACATTCTCGCCCTTGATACATCCACGGAAGCCTGCTCTGCCGCACTGCTGCGGCGGGACGGTGCCCTGTTCCGCCGATTCGAAATCACCCCGCGCGGCCATGCCGCGGCGCTGCCGGCGATGCTCGATGCGGTCCTCCACGAAGCCGCGCTGACGCGCGCGGAGCTCGACCGTGTGGCCTTCGCAAACGGCCCCGGCGCCTTCACCGGAGTGCGCATCGCGGCGGCCACCGCACAGGGCATTGCGCTGGGGCTGCAGATTCCGCTGATCGGGGTGTCCACGCTGGCGGTGCTGGCGCAGCAGGTGGCCGATAGCCGGGGCCTGGACGCGGTGCAGTCGATGATCGATGCGCGCATGGATGAAGCCTATGTGGGCCTGTACCGGCGTGATGCGGCGGGAATCCTGCGTCTGCAGGGCGAAGAACGGCTGCTGCCTCTGGATGCGCTGCGCTGTCCCGGCGCTGTGTACTGTGCCGGTTCCGCGCTGCGGGCGCTGGAGGCAGCGGGTCTGCCGGTGCCGGAAGGCGATGCGGATGCCCTGCCGGATGCGGCCGCGCTGGCGCGCATCGCGGGCCACCTCGCGGCACAGGGCGCGGGCGGTGACGAAGCACCGATCAACTATCTGCGCAACCGGGTGGCGGTGCGCAAGACACCGACGGTCTACTGATGTCCCTGCTTCCCGGGCCGTTCGGCCCCGTGCTCGGGACAGCGACGATCAAATCGTCTGCCGAGGATTTCCGTGTGCGCGAACGGCTGGGCTTTGCGCCGGCGGGGCAGGGCGAACACCTGCTGCTGCGCGTCGAGAAAACCGCGATGACGACTCCCGAACTGATCGATGCCCTGGCCGGTCATCTGGGCATCGATTCGCGGCATATCGGCCATGCCGGACTCAAGGACCGCCAGGCCATCACCGAACAGTGGCTGAGCCTGCAGTTGCCCGGTGTCCGTTCCATTCCCGAATTTCCCGATGACGGCCCGTGGCGGGTGCTGGAAGCGCATTGGCATGACCGCAAGCTGCGCGTCGGCGCGCACCGCGGCAATGCCTTCGAGGTGGTGTTGCGTGAAGTGAACGCCGATCCGGCGGCGCTGCTGGAACGCATCGAACGCATCCGACAAGAGGGTTTTGCCAACTACTTCGGCGAACAGCGTTTCGGCGCCGGTGGCGACAATGTGGCGCAGGCCTTGCGCGCGCTGAATGGCCCGCGCCGTCGCAAGCGCCTGTCGCGTCAGCGCCGCGGATTGTACCTGTCTGCGCTGCGCAGCGAACTGTTCAACCGCATCCTGGCGCGGCGTATCGAAACCGGTGCCTGGCGGTGCCCCCTGTCCGGCGATGTCTGGCTGCTCGACGGCAGCGGCTCCTGGTTTGTCGAGCCCCTGGATGAAACGCTGGCTGAACGCCACAGGCAAGGAGACATCCACAGCGGCTTGCGCCTGCACGGCCTGGGTGAAGTGCCGATGAGCGATGCCGCGCTGGCACTGGAACAGTCGGTGCTGGCGGAACACCGGGAGCTGGTCGAAACCCTAGAACGGCAGCAGCTGAAGCTGTCGCTGCGGCCCCACCGCGCCCTGGCCCGCGATCTGCGCGCCGAATGGGACCCGCAAGCGCGGACGCTGCGGCTGTCGGTGACTCTCGGCAAGGGCAGTTACCTGACCGCGCTGCTGGCGCAGCTGGTCGAAAGCGTCTGAGCCGTGTCATGAGCCGTTCATGAAATCCGCGCTATTATTGGCTCCATGACCGAGAATGCCTCCCTGATCAAGCAGCAGATCGAGCGCCAGCGTGCGGCGCTGGCCAATCTGCTGGCCGCCGACATGCGCGCCCTGGCCGATGAGCTTGCGCCCTGGATGCACAATCGGGAGCGGCTCGAGCAGCTGCTGCGTGAACGCATCGCATCGGCACAGTACAGCAAATATCTGTGGGTGCTGGACGACAAGGCGCGCCAGATCACCGCCACGGTGACACGCAAGAAAGTCAAGCGCGAGCAATACGGCCGTGACCGCGCGGCGCGGCCCTACATGCAGCCCGCCCTGCAGGGCGAAGGCTTCTACCTCTCCGAAGCCTATGTCAGCCGCCACCGCAAGCGTCCCTCGCTGACCGCGGTACAGGTCATCCGCGGGGCGGACGGCCGTCGGCTGGGCTGGCTGGGTGCCGATTTCGACCTGCGCAAGTTGCCCTATACCGGCGGGCTGGATTTCGGAAAGAAGGCCTGGCGCCAGATGAAGGGTGATCCGGCGATACGCGGAGGGCTGTTCGCCCAGCAGCGGGTGGTCAGCGCAATGGACGAACGCATCGATGAGGTACTGACCCAGATCGAGGAACTGATCGTGTCCCACGGTGTGTTTCATGCCAAGCTGCATTTTTCCAGCAGTAGGGCCACTGTGTGGCTGGTCGACGATCCCTACGACTACCAGCTGCTGGGCGTCGATGAGCTGATCGACCCCAGCCTGTGCCTGGCCTTCCCCAAGCGCCCCTGGTTTGAACGCGCCCAGGTCCCGCCCAAGGGCGTGCGCAAGGTGCTGCGCCAGTTCCGCAAGCTGCGTTTTGCCGACGAGACCATCTACCTGCGCGCGGCGTCGCTGAACACCGTCAACGGCATGGTGGGCCTCAATTTCTCCTGTGATGGCTCCCATTACCTGCCCTGGGAGGAGTTCCTCGACAAGGGCATGCACTTCTGGTTTGGCGTCAACTGAGCGTGGCCGCACCGCAAAGGTGCAGCCTGAGCGGTGTTTTCGGTCTTCGTTAAGCCTTTTGCTATAGTGCCGGCCATGGCCGAAATCGATCCCCGCTTGCCACGCACCGTGCGCACCACCTGCCCCTATTGCGGGGTGGGCTGCGGCGTGCTGGCGACGCTGGACGAGCAGGGCGTGGTCACCGTCAAGGGTGATCCCGAGCACCCGGCCAACCAGGGGCGGTTGTGCTCCAAGGGCGCCGCACTGGGCGAAACGGTGTATCTGCAGGACCGCCTGCTGTACCCCGAGATCGCCGGCGAACAGGTGAGCTGGGATCAGGCGCTGGCGACAGTGGCCGGGCGCTTCAGCCAGATCATTGACGAACACGGCCCCGACGCCGTCGCCTTCTATGTCTCCGGGCAGCTGCTGACCGAAGACTACTATGTGGCCAACAAGCTGATGAAGGGCTTCATCGGCTCGGCCAACATTGACACCAATTCGCGTCTTTGCATGTCCTCGCCGGTGGCTGCCTACAAGCGGGCCTTCGGCGAGGATTGCGTGCCCTGCAGTTACCAGGACATCGACCTCGCGGAACACATCCTGCTGGTGGGCAGCAACCTGGCCTGGTGCCATCCGGTACTGTTCCAGCGCATCGCCCGCGCGCGCAAGCAAAGGCCCGACCTCCGGATCACGGTGATCGACCCGAGGCGTACCCAGACTGCATCCATCGCCGACCGGCATTTGCCGCTGCGTCCCGGCAGTGATGGTCTGCTGTTCAACGGGCTGCTGGCCTGGCTGGACGACCGCCAGTGGATCAACGGCCCCTGGATTGATGGTCATGTCGAGGGCTGCGAGGCGGCCCTGCAGGCGGCGCACGCGGATGCGCCGGATGTC
>JALSKD010000038.1 GCA_026989015.1 Gammaproteobacteria bacterium | reverse complement strand
GAAAAAAGAGGCATTTACTCTATGATTCGCTGTTTTCGGGCAAGAAGACCCTCACAATGAGCGATAACAACAATAAACCGACCTATGAGATCCATTACGGCAACGGCCTCAAACAGGGCATCG
This sequence comes from Gammaproteobacteria bacterium, assembly GCA_026989015.1. Taxonomy (GTDB): domain Bacteria; phylum Pseudomonadota; class Gammaproteobacteria; genus S144-22. Next base: position 25,683 of record JALSKD010000038.1, on the reverse strand, counting down.
ACGAAGCTGCGGCCGTCACCGCCCTGGCGGAGCTGCTGAAGCTGAGCGAGGAGGCCGCGGCCGGCATCATCCGCCGCACCGGTCGCATTCTGAAAAGTGGGCTGGACGAGCGCCAGGCCGAACGCTACCGCAGCCTGCTCGACGGGGTGGGCCTGCAGGTGGAGATCCGCGAGGTTCGGGCCCCGGCCTCCGACAATGCCGAAGAGTCCACCCAGCTGATGCAGGCGGTCAGCCCGCCCCCGGTTGAACCGCCTCCGCCGGAGCTGCCCGGCGATGGCGGCACGGCCCCCGCGACCGATGGCGAGCCGCGCGAGCATGCAGTGTTGTTTCACGGCCGGGGCTTCGAGTATTTCAAGATCTGGATCGTCAACATCCTGCTGACGATCCTCACGCTGGGCATTTATTCGGCCTGGGCCAAGGTGCGCAACAAGCAGTATTTCTATGGCAACACGGAAATCGACGGCAACAGCTTCCAGTACACCGCCAAACCGATACAGATACTCAAGGGCCGCATCATCGCCTTCGTCCTCTTTCTGATCTATCTGGGCATTACCCAGCTGTTTCCGCCGGCGGGCCCGATTTTTGCCATTCTGTTCCTGATCTTCCTGCCGTGGATCGTGATCCGCTCGCTGGCCTTCAACGCGCGCAACAGCATGTACCGGGGCGTGCGCTTCCGTTTCGAGGGTGGCGTCGGCGGCGCGGTGATGGCCTTCATCATCTGGCCAATCCTCAGCGCCATCTCCTTTGGCCTGTTGCTGCCCTTTACCTGGCAGCGCCAGGCAGCCTATACCATCGGCAATCATGCCTATGGCACTACGCCCTTCGAGTTCAATGCCGATGTCGGCCGTTACTATGTCCTGCTGGGCAAGTTGATGTTGACCGGTTTTCTCATGATGCTGGCCTTTGGCGCGCTGCTCGCTATTGCGGCGGTAGGTGCCAATGGCTCGGATGAGGCCGAACCCGGCCTCCTCGTTTCCGCGATTCCGATGGTATTCATGCTGGCCTTCTATGTCGTGATCTACGCACTGATTGAGGCCAACCTCGGCAACCTGAAATTCAACCACACCCATCTGGGCGATATCCGTTTCACATCGGTGCTGACCCTGCGCGGCATGGCCGCCCTGTATGTGGTCAACACGCTGGCGATCGTTTTCACTCTGGGGCTGATGATCCCTTGGGCCAAGGTACGCACCGCTGCCTACCGCGCGCGCTGCCTGACACTGACGGCACCGTCTCTCGATGGTTTCGTGGCCGCGGAGACCGAAGCGGTCTCCGCGCTCGGCGAGCAGGTGGGCGAGATCTTCGACATGGACATCGGGGCGCTGTGACCGAACTGGTCGGCGATTACCACAGCGGTCGGGATTCGGCCCGCCAGAAGGCACGCCTGCGCATCGACGACGACGGGCAATGCCGACTGTATCTGGAGGATGGCGCGCGGCGCGATTGCGGCGCCTTCGACGGGCTGACCGTCACTCCACGCCTGGGCAACACGCCACGCATCATCGAACTGCCGGACGGCTCCGGCTTCGAAACCCGTGACAACGATGCGGTCGATGTCCTGCTCCGGCGGCACGGCCGCGCCCGCGGCCATCGCTGGCTGCACCGGCTGGAGAGTCACCTGCCGCTGGTGATCCTGGCCACGGTGCTGGTGGCCGCCTTCGTCGCCGCAATGGCGACCTGGGGTATCCCGGCCGCGGCTCGGGTCACGGCCCAGGCGCTGTCGCCGGAGATCAACCGCAAACTGGGCCAGGGCACGCTGGAGATTCTCGACCGCTCCACCTTTTCCGAAAGCGAGCTGCCGCCGGAGCGCCAGCAGCAACTGCGCGAGCTGTTCGCGCCCTATGTGGCCGCCTACCCCGACTGGCAGATCCGCATCCTGTTCCGCAATGGCGGTGACATCGGCGCCAACGCGATGGCGCTGCCGGGCGGCCAGATCCTTTTTACCGACCAGATGGTGGAGCTGGCCGAGGACGACCGCGAACTGCTGGCGGTGCTGGGCCACGAGATCGGCCACCTGGAGCACCGCCACCTGATGCGGCGCGCGCTGCAGAACTCGATGATCACCGTCATCATCATGTTCATCAGCGGGGATGTGAGCCAGGCCTCCAACCTGATCTATGCCCTGCCGACCCTGCTGATGGAACTGGCCTATTCGCGGGATTTCGAGATCGAGGCCGATGATTTCGCCTATGAGTTCCTCACCCGCAACGGCATCTCACCGGTCTGGTTTGCGCGCATCATGCGCCGGCTGGAAGCGCAGGTGTCCGGCGGCACAGACGACGGTGCCGCTTCCGGCAGCGATTTCCTGTCCACCCACCCGCCGACGCTGGAACGCATCCGCCGCTTCGAGGAAGCAGCCGAACCCGAATCTTGATGACCGTCAAGGCGCGGCCTCAACGCCTGATTTAGACTGCCTGCATTCCCGTTCAGGACCGTTGAATCATGCCCAAGGATCCCCTGCCCTCCATACCCCGCGTGCCCGCGGAATTCATGAACCGTGTTCACGATGAAGAAGCCGAAATGCTCGAACGCCTGCAGCAGCAGATCTCGGCGCTACGCTCCGGTGAGATGAGCCTGCAGGATCTTGACCCGCTGGTGGATGAACTGCTCAGCCACATGATCGAACACTTCGAACGCGAGGAGCAGCTGATGCAGCAGATCGGCTTTCCGCCCTACCCGATGCACAAGTCGGCCCATGACGAGGTACTGGAAGCCACTCGAGGCGTGGTCGATGCCTGGAAGCAACAACCGGACGCCGAGCTGCTTGAGCGTTTTTTCCTGCAACAGCTTCCGCAGTGGCTGGAACAGCACATCGCTACCATGGACTTCGTCACCGCCCGCTTCCTGGTGAGCAGCGGCATCGATCTGCCCGACTGAAGGATCCATTGCGGGGGGTGTCCCGCAGCGTTCATAAACCTGTCACAACTCGTTTCTGACAATGGGATAGCCTCCTGTTGTCGGCCGTAATGAGGGACAAGGAGATGAACAAGTCATACCGCAGGGATGAAAAACAAGGGTCGCGTCATGGACGCTGGGGCTTTCACCTGCCGGCGGTAGGGGTCATGGCGCTGCTGGCAACCGCTTGCCAGAACCCGACGGATACGCGTGATCAGGCACTCAGCCAGGCCTCGAAAGGGACTGCGGAAGCTGTTGTCGAGTTAAGGATCAGTGCAGTCGATGCGGCCGGGCGGACGGTCGTCCCCCGATCGGTGGTGTCGGACGGTTTGATGATTCAGCATCTGCGCCGCCTCGATGGACAGAGGATCGCCCTGACAGTGGCAGCAAACCGGACTCAGGGTCTTCTGCGCCTGCAGCATCCCGACTATCTCGACGGATTACTGTTCCTGAATACCGACCGCCCCGGCCGTGAATACCGACTCGTTCTGCAGGCCCGGCCCGCCGCCCAACCGCTGCCCGAACTGGCAGCACACCGGCCCCTCACCGATCAGGGACTGGGATTGGGGTTGTCCTGGTGAATGGCCTCGATACCTTCCAACACTTCGGAGGGAAGTTCAAGGTCGATGCTGGCGATATCCTGCTTCAACTGCTCCATGTTCGTTGCGCCGATGATGGTGCTGGTCAGGAACGGTCGGGAATGGACATAGGCCAGCGCCATCTGTGCCGGATCCAGGCCATGTGCCTGCGCCAGTCGTACATAGGCTTCGGTCGCCTGCTGTGCGCGGGGGTTGGTATAGCGGGCGTATTCGGGCCATAGGGTGATGCGCGCGCCTTCCGGCCGAGCGCCGCCCAGGTACTTGCCGGACAACACGCCGAAGCCCAGCGGTGAATAGGCCAGCAGGCCACAGCGCTCGCGGTGGGAGACTTCAGCCAACCCGATCTCGTAGGTTCGGTTGAGCAGATTGTAGGGGTTCTGCACCGTCATCACCCGCGGCAACTCAGCAATGGCGGCATATTGCAGAAACTTCATCACCCCCCAGGGCGTTTCATTGGAGAGCCCGATGTAGCGGATCTTGCCGGCCCGCACCTGTTCCGCCAGTGCCACCAGGGTGTCGATGATGGGGGTTGCATCATCGTCGTCCTCCACCGTATAGCCGAGCCTGCCGAAGAAATTGGTCTTGCGCTCCGGCCAGTGCAACTGGTAGAGGTCGATGCGGTCGGTCTGCAGACGCTTGAGGCTGGCGTCCAGCGCGGCACTGATGTCCGCGCGGTCGAAGCGCCCTCGCCCGCCACGGATGTGGTCGATCCAGCCCGGACCGGGACCGGAAACCTTGCTGGCGAGGAACACCTTGTCACGGCTGCCACGGGCGCGAAACCATTCTCCGATGATGCGTTCCGTCGCGCCCTGGGTTTCGGCACGCGCCGGTATCGCGTAGAGTTCTGCGGTATCGAAGAAATTGACCCCCTGATCGAGGGCATAGTCCATCTGCGCGAAAGCCTCGTCCCGCGTGTTCTGCTCGCCCCAGGTCATGGTGCCGAGGCAGATCACGCTGACATCGATATCGGTGGCGCCGAGCTTGCGGTATTTCATGGGGCCAGATCCTCGAGATGACGGGCCAGCAGTGTATCGAGATGCACCGCATTGGTCGAATGCGGGATCGAATCGCAACTCCAGACGGCATCGATGCCCGTGGCACGCAGCTCCGCCTCGGCATCTCCGACGAACAGGGCATGCGTGACCAGCACCGACAGCGAGCGCGGCTGCATGCGCACCAGCTGTTCCGCCGCGCCCAGCAGGGTCTTGCCGGTGCTGGCCACATCGTCCACCAGCACCAGATCCCGGCCCGAATACTCGCCTTCCGGCAAGTGGATGCGCACCTCGCGGTCGCCCAGCCGCTGCTTGGTGGCGACCCGGAAGTCCCAACCGTCATGGCGAGCGATATCGGCCACCCACTGTTCGGATTCGGCATCCGGCCCGATCAGCATCGGCGCTTCGAAACGCTGGCGCAGAAAATCGGCCATCGGCCCGGTCGCGTGCAGATTGACCGCCTGCTCCACCGGCACCGCCTGGCGCAGTTCATGCACCCTGTGCAAGTGCGCATCGACGGTCAGCAGGCCGTCCAGCCACTGCGCCAGGCAACGGCCCATTACCTGCTGGCTGACCACTTCGCCGGGATGGAAGGCCGTGTCCTGACGCATGTAGCTCAGGTAGGGCGCGACCAGATCGACTCGCCGCGCACCCAGATCCCGCGCGCCGCCGGCGGCGAGGACGATTTCCACCAGCCGCGCATTGGGGTCGTGCAGGCTGCGGCACAGCGCCAGGTGTTCGGGCAACCGTGTCGGCAGCGTCAGCTTGCTTTCACCGTCCGGAAAGCGGTGCACGGCAATGCAGGCGTAGTCGATGCCTGCCGCTTCGGCCAGCCGCCGTGCGGGCGCATCGTAGTCGGGAAAGCCGAGTATCATCTGCGGCCGAGAGTGTATGTCTCTTGCGGTGTTCATGCCCGTGCTCCCACGAGGTAACCGGAGTTCTGGCCGGCGGCGTGCCGGGCAAACTGCAGATCGGCCGGGTATTCGGCGTAGAGGGTATAGAGGGCTTCTCCGGCCGTGACCCGGTCGCCCAGTTTCTTGTGAAGATACAGCCCGGCGCCCTTCTCCAGCGGCGCCCCCGCCAGACGCGCAATGCGGGCGATCTGCAGGTTGTCGATGCCGGTCACGATGCCGTCATCCGGCGCCGGAATCTCATGCGACAAGCGCGCCGGCTGCAGGGAGGCTTCACGGCGGCCCTGGGCCTCGATGATGGCCTGCATCTGACTCCAGGCGCGGCCGGATTCGAGCAGATCGCGGGCCAGGCGGTAGCCGTCGCCACCGCGCACATCGGGATCAAACTCGAGGATGCGCCCCGCGAGCTGAAGCGCCTTCTGCTTGAGGTCCATCGGAGCATCCGGCTCGTTCTTCAGCACCTTCAGCACATCAACCGTCTCAAGTATCGGGCCAACGCCATTGCCGATCGGCTGGCGACCGTCGGTGATCACCACCTCGAGCTCGAGCTGGCTGCGGTCGCCGACATATTCGAACAGCTTGCGCAGTTTCATGGCATCGGCCTGGCTGCGCACCTTGGCGGTCGGCCCCACCGGAATATCGATCAACAGATGAGTCGAGCCGGCGGCGATCTTCTTGGACAGGATCGAGGCGATCATCTGCCCTCTGGAATCCAGCGCCAGCGGTCGCTCGACCGAAATCAGAATGTCATCCACCGGCGACAGGTTGGCGGTGCCACCCCAGGCGATGAAACCCCGGTGGTGCTTGACGATCTCCTTGAGCTGTGCCGGCTCCAGATCGACCCGGGCCAGCACTTCCATGGTATCAGCGGTGCCGGCCGGTGAGGTGATGGCGCGGCTCGAGGTCTTGGGCATCAGCATGCCGTGGGCGGTGACGATCGGCACCACCAGCATGGTCGTGCGGTTGCCGGGGATGCCACCGATGCAGTGCTTGTCCACTACCAGCGGTTCGCCCCAGTCCAGGCGGTCTCCGGTCGCCACCATGGCCTCGGTGAGGTACAGCATTTCCTCGCGTTCCATGCCCGATTCGGCGCAGCCGACCAGAAAGGCCGCGATCTCGATCTTGGAATAGCGGTTGTTGACGATGTCCTCGCAGATGCGGAGGTAGTCCTCGCGGCCGAGAATCTCGCCCCCGATCTTGGCGTGCACCGCCGAGATCGACGACGGCGGCGCCGCATGATCGATGCTGACCGGGCAGCCCGCCTCGACTCCGAGCTGGTCGAAAGTCTGTTCGCTGAGCCCAAGCTCCTCCGGCGAAACAATCGTGGCGTCATCGACGATGTTCAGCACCGCCACCACCGGCGGCTTGCCCTTGCCGTCCCTTACCTCGATCTTGTTCAGGGCCTGAAAGCCCTCGCTGTGGTACAGCGGGCAGTCACGGTGCAGATAGGCCACATTCTCCTTGTAGGTATCGATGGCAACCGGACGGATTTTCAGCGTGGTCATCTTCAGGCTCCGCAAAAAGCGTAGTTATACGCCGGCAACACCCAGGATGCCATGAGCAATGACACGTGGGCACCGGCCCAGCGGGTGGCTGGACGTATTGATACCTCAGTGTACAGATGGAAACGTATACCTGATACGGTTTTCCCACATTCGGGGTGGCTCTGTTTATGGGGTACAGCCACCGTCACCGAGGCGGTTCATCTACTTCAATGGGGGGGCACTCCTAAACCGTATGGAACTTGATAAGAATGTTCCGGTCACGCTTCGGGCCGGTTCGCTGTATCGATTTCATCATCTTTCCGTGCCGTGTAGCAAGCGACCTGAGCATGTCATCATCCAGTGGAGTCGGACCTTCCGGCAAAGACACCATCTCGAGCTCTGGCAGCGTGAAGACATCGGGCCAGTCTAGTTTTTTGACCGAGCCCACAAGCCACAGCTTGCGAAGCCCCATATGGCCCCGAAGACCTGACATGTCAACACTCAGGTTTGCAGATTTAACCATGTAGAAAAATTCAATTTCAGGGTAGCGGCTGATCTTCAATGTTCCTTCAGCCTTTGGCAGGTTGGCCAGCGACAGCTTCTTCAAACCGGACAGGGTATGAATGGCCGTAATGTCTTCAAGTCCGCGGATAAGTGCCAGGTCCAGCTCCTGAAGCCTGTGGCAGGATTCGAGCCCTTGCAGGCTCCTGAGCCGTCCCTGTATCAGGGTAAGGGACTCCAACTGCTGCATCGAGGGGAATACCGAACAGTCTGTGCCGCTGTAGCCGGTAATGAGGATTCTTCTCAGGCCCTGCAAATTATCGAGCTGTTTTTCCAGGGACTTTTCCCTTTCAAAACTCAAGTCAATCAGCTTTGGGAACAGGGACAGGTCCAGGCCATTTTCCGGCAGGAACTCCACAGTCAGCTCTTCGATGTTCTCGAATTGCTCCAAGCCTTCGACAATACCTGAAGTTCTGATTTCCAGATTTTTCAGCTCAAGTGCCTTTTTGCCGAGCCGAGGTATCAGAAAGCTGCCGCCAGACAGTTCCAGTGTTTCGATTTCTTCGTTCTCAAATGCATGGCTTGCCTCCTCGCTCCACCCGAAGTGGCAAACCAACCGGTATGCGTTGTTGTCATCCCACGACGGCCAAAGCTCGATTTCTGGCTGGGGCAGTTCGTTCTCTATCGCCATGGTATTTTGCGATTTTCTGGACAGCTAGGCGGATCTTAACCGGAGTGTGCGGGCCGCGTTCCGCATACACTCCGGGTGGACGGTCGCCAGTATAGCATTCGCAAATTTTGGAGGTGTATCAGTCCGATGACGGTTCGAACCCTCTCACCAGGCGGCTTCGATACAGTACGAGTCGCCTGGCTGAATCAGAGGATTCCGAATGGGTCGGGATGAGAGGATGGCTCGTGCTTCCTGCCCTCGGCCCTTCGGGCCCGCTGCGCGGCGCGGATTCGCTCCCGGCGAGGTGTTCCGTCACAAATCCGCCGGGAGCGGATTTGGACGCCGCAGGCGCCCAAAGGGTGAAAACCATGGAGGGTTTTCATCACACCTCTAACGGTTCGAACCCTCTCACCAGGCGGCTTCGATACAGTACGAGTCATCTGGCTGAATCAGAGGATTCCGGAATGGGTCGGGGTGAGAGGATGACTCGGGCTTCCTGCCCTCGGCCCTTCGGGCCCGCTGCGCGGCGCGGATTCGCTCCCGGCGAATCCGTCGTACCTCCAACGGTTCGAACCCTCTCACCAGGCGGCTTCGATACAGTACGAGTCGTCTGGCTGAATCAGAGGATTCCGGAATTGGTCGGGGTGAGAGGATTCGAACCTCCGGCCCCTGCCTCCCGAAGACAGTGCTCTACCAGGCTGAGCTACACCCCGTGCTCGTGTTGCGTATCGCGGAGGGAAGCCCGCGAATTGTGGTGATTCGGCCAGTCCGCTGAGGGGGCTGGCGCGAAAGCCGGCGTATTATATCAGGACAGATTCAAACCGCCAGAGGCCCGGACATTTAATTTCATGCCTACATTCGTCTGCCGGAGCCAGGGCGCGGGTCCTGGCCGACCAGCGTCCCGATAAAGGCAGCAGACCGCATTCCGGCTACGGGGCGAGCCCTTACGGCGACAACACGCCCGTTTCGCCGGTACAGGTGAGTGAGTCATTCGCTCACCCTGACCCAACAAAAAAACGGCCGCTTGCCAGGAATCGCCTGGCGCGCGGCCGCAAAGAGAGAAACCACTCCGGCCGATGGGCCGGAACTGCGGTTGTGCATCCCTGCAGGGTCAATCACTGCCTCCCCCCCGCTTCGTTCCTGAAGCGGGCATTCCGTCAATTGAGGGGCTTGATCTTCAGCTCCTCGGCGCTGGCCGGCACGAAGCCGTAGCCTGCGTAAATCCGTTGTGCCGCCGGTGTGGCCAGATATTCCATGAAGGTGCGGGCGTTTTCGGGATTGCGGCCCTTGATCATGGGACCGATCGCGTACCCGACCTTGTCCTGCTTGTTGTAGGGCGCGGGTATGGCCACCCCTTCGACCGGACGACCCTGACGCTTGGCATAAGCCACTTCGGTGGTCCAGACGATGCCGACATCGGCCTGTCCGTTCTCGATGCGGAACGGCGTCTCGCGATGGTGCCGGGATGTGAACCAGGTCTTGCCGGGTACCGCCCAGCAGCTCTTGCACTTCTTGCCGCCGGTCACCTTGTCGTAGAGTCCCAAATCCTTGAGCATCTCGCTGCCGTAGAATTTGAAGATGCCTTCGGTCAACGGATTCGGGTGCGATTGCACCAGATCGTCACGCCCCAGATCCTGCGGCCCCTTGATACCTTTCGGGTTGCCCTTGGCGACCATCAGTTCCAGCTTGTTGTGGGTGTAGATCATGTGGTCCTTCATCAGGCCCTTCTTGTTGAGTTTCTTGAGGTGGTTGATGTTGACGCTGGCGAACAGGTCGGGGTTCATCGAGGTTTTCTTGCCTTCGATCTCACCCTGCTTGAGCAACTGTTTCTTGAGGATCTGACCGGGCGGAATGGTTTCCACATAGACCGTCTTGATGTTCGGGTGCTTGCGCTGGAAGTCCCTGATCAGGTCTTCCATCACCATGAACTGGTTGCCCGCGAGGTACATGACCAGGTCGGCGGTGTAGGAATCGCCGATCTTGCCGTAATCGATGCGGCCATCGCTGTGGAAGGTCCGGTAGTCATGACCGAGACCGGCGTCCTTCTTGTCCTTGGCGGCCAGTGCGGTGCCTGAGGAAAAGGCCAGTGCGGTGGATGTGATCAGGGTCAGGGCCCAGTGATGCATGTTCATGTCGATCGCTCCTCTGTTGTTGTCGTTGGAGCCTCGATCATCACCGGATCACCCGCACGCAACAATAGGACCGATCACCAGTGCCCTTCTGGGGTTTACCCCAGGTTTTGGCTTCAACCCACTGATTCTTCGTGATTTTCTGAAATCAGACCCGCGTCCACGGCGATCCGGGCCAGTTCCACCGACCCGTGCACACCGGCCTTTCGCAGCAGGTTGGAGCGGTGCAGTTCAACGGTCTTGATGCTGATGCCGAGGTCGCGGGCGATCTCCTTGCTGGAACGGCCGGCAACGACCCGCTCCAGCACTTGCCGTTCACGCCGCGTCAGCTGTTTGAGCCGCGATGCCGCCTGCGCACGCGCCCGGTCACGCTGCTGTTCCACCCGCTCATGGCCGAGCCACTGGGCCATCAGCTGGAGGATGCGCATGCTCAACTCATTCGAGGCGCTGAGCCGCTCCGCGGGGCTGTCTTCACCGATCGCCGGGGAGCGGAATTCCAGCACGCAGACCGGCCGTCCTTCCATCATCACCGGACAGGCGAGGTAGCGGCGCGCCTCACCGTCCGCGGACTGTAGCCGTGCTTCAACCACGGACTGAGAGTGCAGACAGCGCCGGACCAGCTCCGGTTGCAGGCTGTCGGGCATCGCATCGGAATACGGACTCTGCGTGCAGCCCGTCAGTTGGCCGGCAACGACTCGGGTCAGCAGCACCTGTTCGGCGCCGAAGAACTGGCGCATCAGGTCGAGCAGGGATTGCAAGCGCTGATCCCGATCAAGGTCGCTGCGGGTGATCAGGTCGTGGAAATTCTGCAGGCATTCGCAGCCGCCATGCAGGGCTTCTTCGTACTGGATGCGGGATTCGATATCCTCCTTCAGCGCCTGGTTGGCAGCGATCAGTGCCTCGGTGCGTTGCTGCACCAGCTTTTCGAGATCCTTGCGGTGCCGTGTCAGTTCACTTTCCGATCGCTTGAGCTTGCGGTTGATGCGGGCCACGGCCAGAGCGGCCATCAGCACTGCGACAAAGGCCATAAACAGCGCGATCAACCCGTTTCGGTAGCCTTGCCACAGGTCGCTCCAGGTCATCGGTATCGGCCGGTAAGGGTCTGCGCCCACCTGCCGCAATACCTCGTGTACGCCACTGTAATCGAGCGGAATGGTCCACCCTGCCCCGCCGGCCGCTTCTGCGGGCGGGGAGGAAGCGGGCATCTGCAGCAGGGTGATGGCAACCGACCGCGCCAGTTCTTCATCGGTACGCGGCAGCCGTGCCAGCGGCCATTCCGGGTACAGGCCGGTGCTGACCCGCAGCGGAAAACGCGCGTGCCGCTGTGGATTGAGCACGCGTATTCGGTGTTCATCGATACGCCCCTGAGCGATCAGCCGTTCCAGAATGCCTGTGCGCACGGTTCCGGCATCGGCGCGGCCCTCGAGCACAGCCTGCACGATATCGTCCTGCGGAAAGCCGAGCCACAGCGGTTTCATCTCATTCAGCGGGTCCAAACCGGCATCCATCAGCAGCTTGCGCGCCAGCAGAAACCCCCCGAAGGCTTCGGCATTGACCGCGGCCAGAGTGTGCCCGCGCAGGTCTTCAAGCGTCTCGATGTCACTGTCGTCACGCACCAGCAGGACCGACCCGAAGCGGGTCAGTACCTTGTCCTGAAAGCGGTTGCGAAAGGTGGCAATACGGGTGGCGCCGAATTGCACTTCGAGCTGCACATAATGGGCCGGATTGGTGAGGATGAAATCCAGCTGATCCTTGCGAATGCGGTTGCGAAAGGCTTCATGGGTCAGCGGCACCACTTCGAACCGGTATCCGGGAATCGATGCCTGTAGGTATTCCGCCGTCGGTCCCCAACGCTGCAGGGCCCGCTCCGCACCGTTATAGGCCAGCACGCCGATGCGCACGGTCGGCTGGGCCGCCGCGGCAGAGACCAGCGTCAGCAGACCGGCGGTCATCAGCAGGCGGATGAAAGTCCCGTTCATGATTCGGATAGACGCATCAAAGGGGTTCGATTATTCCCTTAATCCGTCATAATTACCGCATGAACTGTTTGCGCGCATGGGTATCGGGCCGGGTGCAAGGCGTGTTTTTCCGTGATTCGACCCGCCGCCTGGCCCGAGAACTCGGCCTCAGCGGCTACGCCATCAACCTGCCGGACGGCCGGGTCGAGGTGCTGGCCTGCGGGCCGGCCCAACGACTCCAGCAGCTCGTCGACTGGCTGCACCAGGGTCCGGAACTGGCCCGTGTGGACCGGGTCGTCGTCGAGGAAACCGAGGCAACACCCAGCGAAGGATTCCGCATCGGTTAGCGCGCCATCACGATCGGCGGCTGCACACCCAGATCCACCCGCAGCGGGACATCGAAGGCGCGGCTCAGCACGGATTCCTGCATGACGTCCTCGACGGTGCCGGTGCGCACACCGCCCATGCCGTCGAGCAGGCACAGGCGGTCGCAATAACGCGCGGCCAGGGCCAAATCATGAATCGCCAGCATCACGCTTCCGCCGTCGTCGGCATAGCGGCGCAGGCGATCCAGTACCATGCGCTGGTATTTCAGGTCGAGGCTGACGATGGGTTCATCGGCAAGCCACAGTTCCGGCTCGTGGGCGAGCAGGCGGGCCAGCCAGACCCGCGCCTGCTCCCCGCCCGACAGGCGGTCCACCGCACGGTCGGCCAGATGAAACACGCCGGCGTCCGTCATTGCCTGGTCGATCCGCTCCTCATCCTCATCACCCCAGGGCAAACGCCCGAGCGCCACCACGGAGCGCACCGGCAACGACCAGGCCACCTCGACGAACTGGGGCTGCAAGGCAATCCGCCGCGCCCGTTCGTCCGACTTCATTGCCGAAAGCACTTGTCCCCGGTAGACCACCCTTCCAGAACAGGGCAGCACCCCGGCGATGGCCTGCAACAGCGTGGATTTGCCGCTGCCGTTGGGACCGATGACGCCCAGCACCCGGCCCGCTTCCAGCGTCAGGCTGACCGGCGCCAGGCGTCCGGGCACGGCCAGTTCATACAATTCGATCACAGCCATCGTCGCCGCTCCCGCCACACCAGCCAAAGGAAGAAGGGTGCGCCGATCAGCGAAGTCAGTACGCCGAGTTTGAGTTCGCGATCCGCGGGTGCCAGCCGCAACAGCAGATCCGCCGCCAGCACCAGCAGAGCCCCCATCAGCATCGCGGGCAGCAACAGCCGGTCCGGGCGGTGGCCAACCAGGGGCCGCAGCACATGCGGTGCCAGCAGCCCGACAAAGCCCACATTGCCGGCCACCGCCACCGCGCCGCCCACCATCAAGGCGCAACCGATCAGCACCTGGCGGGAACCGGATACCAGCGGCAGGCCCAGGCTCAGGGCCGTGGTTTCGCCGAGGCTCAGGCCCCACAGCAGGCGGCGCTGACGCCAGACCAGTACCGCCCCCGGCACCAGTGTGACAGCCAGCACCGCAACCTGATCCATGCCGCCCAGGGCGACCGAGCCCAGCATCCAGAACACCAGCTCCTGCATCGCGTAGGGATTGGGCGCAAAGTTGAGGGCCATGGCCAGCAGCGCACCGGCCAGCGTCGACAGCGCGAGACCGGCCATGATCAGTACCGCCGGCCGGCCGTGGCGCCCGGCCAGCAGCAGCAACAACCAGAGGGTGAGGGCGGCGCCGGTCAGGCCGGCAACCGGCATGGCCAGGGCGCCGAGAAAGGCCAGCAGGTTGAAATAAAAGACGGTTGCCGCGCCCAGCGCGGCACCAGAGCTGACACCGATCAGCCCCGGTTCCACCAGCGGGTTGCGCAGCAAGCCCTGCAGCGCGGCCCCGGAAAGTCCGAGGGCTGCACCCACGCCCAGCGCCAACAGGCTGCGCGGCAGGCGCACCTCGCCGACGATCAGCGCGGCGGCGCTGTCACGCCCCTGCAGGGCGTCGATCAGGCCCTGGACCACGGGCACATCCACACTGCCCACGCCCAGCGACAGGGCCAGCAGGCCCAACAGCAGCAGGGTCAGAACCCGCAGCGGTTTCATCCTTCAGCCCCCCAGGCGGCCAGTTCGTCGATCAGCCCGACCGTCCAGGGGCCGGGGCAATGCCAGCGCCAGTCGCTGGCGGACCGTGGCGCTGGTCTGCGCATCAGGCGGCGCAGCACAGGGTGCTCCGCCATGCGGTAGGCCAGGGCGCGGGATGTCGGGGCCGACCACAGGATGCGGTCCGGCGGGTCGGCGATCAGACGCTCCAGATCCAGCCGTTGAAAGCCCGGTTTTTCCAGGTAATTGCGAAATCCCGCGTGCTCGATGATGTCGTGCTCCAGCGTCCCGGTGCCGGTACCGATGCCGTTGGCCCCCAGCAGCAGCAGACGCCGCCCGTTGCCGGGGTGCTGTAGCACGCCTTCTCCGGCACCTGCGGACGGAAGCCCCAGCAGACCGCGGTAGCCCTCGATATAGCGACCCAGTTGTTGCAGCCGTTGCGGAAGAGGCATCACCGTCACACGGCGCCCCAGCCGGGCCAGACGCTGGCGCAGGGTCAGGGCATTGTATTCACCGGCCACGAAGCGGGCCTGCCGCCAGGGCAGCAGGGTTTCCAGCCGCCCGTCGTGGCGCGGCAGACCTTTGGGTACCCAGGCGGCCGGATAACGGTAGAGCAAGGGCGAGAAGGCGCGCACCCGCCCCTGTCCGCCCAGCCGGATCAGCATCCAATCGCTGCACAGGTCGAGGGAGACGATGGGGGCGGTGCTGGCCGTCCCGTCCGCCGCCGAATCAGAAGATCCAGCGCAGGCTGAAAGAAGCGGTGCGATCAGGCACACCGTAACCCAGAACCTGCTCATAGGTTTCATTGCTTGCATTGTCGATGCGGGCGGTCAAGCTCAGATCGTCCCTCAGATTCACACTGGCACCCAGATTCCACAGGGTGTAGGCATCGAGAGTGACATCACTCCCGGTCGTCCAGTTGTAGTCGCGCCGTTCGTCCCGGTACAGGCCCTGGAGCCATAACCGCCCCTTGTCGAAACGGTAGCTCAGCCGGGTTTCGGCGGCCCACAGGGGCACGCGCAGGCGGGTATCGGTCACGCCATTCACCGTTTCCTCGGCGTCGGTCCTGCTGAGCGACAGATCCAGGCTCAGCGCGGACCAGGACTTGCTCATGGACAGTTCCAGGCCACGGCTGGTGGCGCTGCCCACATTCTCGTTGCGTGCGTTGGGCCAGACCCCGGTATAGCGGATCAGATTGTCAACGGACTGATCATAGAGGGTGATCGACGCCCGATAGCCCGATGAGCGGTATTCCAGGCCAATTTCGCTGCTGTCCGATTCCTCGGGATCGAGATCCGGGTTGGCACCGAAGGTTGTGTCGTAGAGTTCCTGCAGGCTCGGGGCCTTGAAGCCGGTGGCGGATGCGGCCCTGAGGCGCCAGGCCGCGTCCAGCCGGTAGGAGGCCGTCACGCGCCAGGTGTTGAAGCGACCAAAGGCTTCATGGTCATTGGCGCGCACACCCAGGGTGAGGTTCAGCGGACCCGAGGAATGCAGCCACTCCAGAAACGCGGCATTGAGACGCGCATCCCCATCGAAGGACGACCAGCTGCTGGCGGTTTCCAGCGCCTCTTCCGTGCTTTCGATGCCGAACAGCAACCGGTTGCGCTCATCGAGCGGGACATCCGCTTCCCAGTTCGCCTGGCGGCGCCGGGTTTTTGCCCGGTAATCGGACAGCGATCCGAAGAACACCGACGCGGTCCTGTAGTCCTCCCGTGATTCGCCCACCGTCAGGGTATGAGTCCAGAACGCTCCGGTGTAGCGAATCTGAGCCCGCAGCTCATCGCGTTCGACATCCTGATGATTGAGCGTTTCGTCCCGGGGCAGACCGGTAGCCGGATCACTGCCGTCGAAATCAAAGCCGGATTCGCCATGCCCCGCCGAAAGCTCGAGGCGCAGACCGCTGAGGCTGTAACCCAGTTTCAGCCGGGCCGATTGATTGTCGTAGGCATCCGCTTCGGTATTGCCATTGCGTTCGGCAGCGGCGGAGATACCGTCGGTGCGGAAATCCTCGACCGACACGGCATAGTCGAAGGCATCCCGTCCACCGGACACACGGCCTCCCAGGCTGCGTTCCCCACGCTTGGCCACACCGGCCTGAATCAGTCCCTGCAGGCCCTGCCGCCCCTTTAACGTGGTGATACTGACGACGCCGGCAATCGCCTCGCTGCCATAGAGGGTCGATTGCGGGCCCATCAGCACTTCGATGCTGTCGATGCCGAGCAGGCTGAGGTTGGAAAAATCATATTCGCCGGTGGCGGCGCTGGAGACCCGGATGCCATCGATGAGTACCAGCACATGGTTGCCTTCGCTGCCACGCGCAAACAGTTGCACCTGACTGCCACGGGCACCGTAGCTGGTGACCGTCAATGCGGGGATTTCGCGCAAGGCGTCCTCCACGAACAGTACGCCGCGGTCGATCAACTCGGGTACATCGAGACGGTAGACCGTGGAGCCCACATCGCTCAGGGGCTGTTCGACGCGCGAGGGCGTCACCACGATCACCGGAATCGACGATTCTGGCGACGCCAGCGACAGGCTTGAAACGGAAAGGGATGCGCTCGCCACGACAAGAGCGGCGCACAGAGCAGTGCGTTGCATGTAGAACCTCCGGCGCCCACCGCGCCTGTTGCATGATTGATGAACAAGGCAAAGGCCGGTCTCCGGGCTTGCAGGTGGCCATGCGGCCGGGAAACGGCGCCTTCCCGGGAAGTATGTACTCCCAGTGGCCAGTGCCGAATCCTTACCCTGCCTACCGTTGCGGGGGCAGCGCCGGCATTGAACACACGAAGTGTTCGCACCGGCTTCCCGTTTCACCTGCCGAGCGACGCTCGGCGGGCACCTTTGCGGCCCGGAACAATAGCCCCGGCACGGCATCAGCGCAAGCATGAATCCGCACCGACACGTTGGGCTCATAATCCCATTTTATGCCCACTAGGTTGGGATTTATTTCCCGTCCTAACAACGATCTGGTACAGTGCAGCCTGTCGAGGGACTGAAACCCGCCTCCCGCACGGCCAGAGTTTCGCTGTCCTCCCCCGCACCCTTGAACCGCACAGACACTGGAGGGTGTTTCATGCCACGCATACACACGTATATCGACCGTGCCCGACAGATCGGGCTCTTGCTCATGTTCATTGGCCTACTGGCCGCCTGTTCCGGCGATTCCGGGAGCAGTTCCGATGCCTACAGCTCGGTGAAGGATGGCGACGAATCGTCCGCCGCACTGACCATCGACACAGCTGAATGGGATCGCGAGAAAAAGCGCCTCGAAGTCAAGGGCCACGGCCCGAAGAAGCAGACCATTACCGTCGCCGACGCCCAAACCGGTGCCGTCATCGGCCGCAGCGAATCGGACAAGGACAAATGGAAACTGAAAAAGGAACTGGACAAAGCGCCCTGCCGCGTCCGTGCCAGTGATGAACAGGGCCATAGCGCCGAACGGGATGTCAACAACGCACCGACCGACTGCAGCGGCTACGCCGGGGGTGGTAACGGTGGTGGAACCGGCGGCGGTGGCGGCGCCGTCAGCGGTGCCTTCACACTGCTTGCCGCCAACGACCTCGGCATGCATTGCGCGGATCAGGATTTCCGCATCTTCAGCATCCTGCCTCCCTACAATGTGCTCAACGCCCAGCTGATCCGCAAGGGCGCCGAGCCGAAGCTGATGTCTCCGGCCGACGGCGTGCGCATCACCTACAAGGCGGTCGAGTCCAATTACTTCGCGGACCTCACTGATCCGACACGGATGCCCGACAGTACCGCCTCCATCACCACCACTTCTCTGAATCTGCCCGGTGTTTTCAAAAGCAATTTCTGGGAGGCCACCCTGCCCTCGCCCAGCGGTATCGACGCCATCGGTTTCCAGGCCTATGAACCGCTGTACCCGGCCGGCGTGCTGTCCCAGTTCCCCTCCACGCCTGATCTCGGCCTGCCGGCGCCCGAGGTTGAAGAATTGTACCTGGGCAGTGGTGCGCTGCTTGCCGAACAGTCGGCCATGCCGGGCAGCAACAACAGCCCGCAGCCCTTCAACAATTATGTGCAGGATTTCCCGTTCTTCGTGGATTTCCCGTTCGGCTACACGGTGAAGGATTTCAGGCGCTTTACCGCCGAGGGCGTGCCCATCTCCCCGGTGGATGATTCGGGACGCTCCAACCCCTACCCGCTGATGCGGGTCGAAGCCCGTGACGGCAGCGACCGGTTGCTGGCCTCGGTGGATACGGTGGTCCCGGTGGCTTCGGAAGCCGATTGCGCGGTCTGCCATGCCGCGCAGGAAGTCTGCGACATCGACAGCAGCAACCCGCTGGTCTGCGACGACATCGCCAACAGCCAGTACCCCAAGCCCGGTTTCCCGGCGAATCGCCCGCTGGAATTCATCGAAACCGCGGCCCAGGCGCTGAACATCATTGGCGACACCCTGGAGCAAAAAGTCATCAACAGCGCCAAGACCAACATCCTGCGCCTGCATGACTACAAACACGGCACGCAGCTGGCCGGCACCGAGCCCGACGGCAGCAACGGCGCCACCACGCCGAATGTGGTTTGCGCCAATTGCCATTACTCCCCGGCGCTGGATCTGGCCCATCTCGGCCCCAACGACGACAACGGCAAGGAACAGACCCGGCATGTCAGCATGTCCCGCGCCATGCACAAGGTCCACGGCAGCCTGCCGCAGAAGGATCCGGCGAACTACGGTCATCTGTTCCCGATCATGCCGCCGCCCGGCCCGTCCCGCGACCCGGCGCTGGCCCAGGAGGTACTGATGAACACCTGCTACAACTGCCACCCCGGCAAGCGGGCCAAGTGTCTGCGCGGCGCCATGGGCGGTTCCGGCACGGTCTGTCAGGATTGCCACGGCCAGCTGACCCAGGTGGGCGAGGACTTCAGCGCCGGCTTCACCCAGGCCGGATTCCCCGGCGGCGCCGATCTCGGCAAGCGCGTGCCCTGGGCCAATGAGCCCGCCTGCGACAGTTGCCATGTGGGCGATGTGCTGCAGGTCAGCCAGCTGCGGCAACAGGGAGCGCTCGCCGATACCGTCATCAATGGCAGCGACAGCCACGGCAACAGCGACGGTCTGAGGCTGCTGATGACCTACCGTCTGAGCCAGCACAAGGCCAACAATGGCCCGGATCAGCTCCAGTTGATGCGTTTCCCTCAGTCCCGTTTTGCGGTGACCCAGGCCCTGTACCGCCTCAGTGGCAGCGGCGGCGGCAAGGACCAGGGCCACGGCGGACTGAGCTGCGAGGGCTGTCACGGCAGTACCCACGCCATCTGGCCGAACAAGAACCCCTATGCCAACGACAACAAGACCGCGCTCGACCTTCAGGGCCACTCCGGCGTCATCATCGAATGCGCCACCTGCCATGAAGGCGACCTGGGCGTCACCCTGGACGGTCCCCACGGCATGCATCCGGTCGGCGATACCCGCTTCTCCAATGGCGGGCATGAGGATCTGGCCGAACACAACAAGAATGCCTGCCGTGCCTGCCACGGCCAGAACGGTGAGGGCAGCGTGCTGTCCCGTGCCGCCGCCGACCGGGTGCTGCGCAACGAGGACCATGGCACGGTACGCGTCTCGCGTGGTGAGCCGGTCACCTGCAGCCTCTGCCACGAGAACGAACTGTAGGCTCCGCTGTGTTCCCTGCCCTTGACGGGGCATTTTTTGGCCGCCTTCGGGCGGCCTTTTTTCTTGTCTTTTCGCGCGCCCGTGGTACAAACGCCCTTTTGCGGTAAACGGCATGATCTCCAACCGACTGAGCTTCATCATCCTGCTGCTGTGGGCCACCGGCCTGCAGGCCCAAAGCGTTGCCCCTTTATCCTATGAACAGTGCCAGCGACAGGCCTTTTCGAGCGCCGACTTCCGCCACTGCATGCAGCAGGAACTGAAGCGCGTGGACGGTCTGCTCAACCGCTATTACCGGCAGGCGATGAAGACCCTCCAGCCCTTCCGCCGGCCCGAGTTGCGTCGGGTTCAGCGACTGTGGATTGCCTACCGGGACGCCCGCTGCGGGTTCTTCAATCATGCCGAGAGCGGCAGCGGAGGCGTGCTCGATGAACTGCAGTGCCTGATCGACGAGACCGCGCGGCGCGCCCGCGAGCTTTCCGAGCTCTACTGAACCCGCAACCCCTGCTCCCGATAGCCGCCCATGTCCGCGCTGATGGATTCGATCACCCTGTTGCAATTCACTCCCGTTCAGCTCGCGCTGACGGTGCTGGTGTTCATCTGGTCCGGTTTCGTGCGCAGCGGGCTCGGCTTTGGCGGGGCGGCACTGGGCCTGCCGCTGATGCTTCTGATCGACAACCAGCCGCTGTTCTGGCTGCCGGTGATCGGCCTGCACCTGTTGTTCTTCACCAGCCTGACCCTGCGCAACCGGCTGTCGAATGTGGACTGGCCCTACCTGCGGCACACCTTCAAGTGGATCTTCCCGGGCAAGATCGTCGGCGTGCTCGGGCTGCTCAACCTGCCCAATCAACTGCTGGTGATCATCATCTACGGCATCACCCTGTTCTATGCCATTCTGTGGATGCTGCAGAAGAGCATCCGCAGCAAGAGCGGCTGGACCGACAAGCTGATCCTGCTCATCGGCGGCTATGTTTCAGGCACCTCGCTGACCGGCGCGCCGCTGATCGTCGCCGTCTATGCGCATCATGTATCGGCATCACGCCTGCGCGATACCCTGTTCGTGCTCTGGTTCATTCTGGTGACGATCAAGATGGGCACCTTTGCCGCCTTCTCGGTGGATCTGCATGTGCTCAGCTCGCTGATGCTGATCCCGGTGGTATGGATCGGCCATGTGATCGGCCTGCGCGCCCACGACTTCCTGATTGCCAACGACCGTCGATTCAAGCGCATCCTCGGCGGCGTGCTGGCACTGATCTGCCTGCTGGGATTCGCTCAGGCGCTCTGATCCGCGCCCATACAGGCATCCCGCAACCGGTAGGCCCGTTTCATCCACAAGGGCGGCAATACCGTGGTCAGGGCGATTACGATGATCATGCCGGCATAGATCTCGTTATCGAAGATCCCGCTGGTGCGCCCCAGTTCGGCGAAGATCAGCCCCACCTCGCCGCGTGGCGCCATCGCCAGCGCAATGATCAGGCGCTGGGTCCAGTGCTCGCGGATCATCAGCGCGCCGACCAGCTTGCCGAACAGGGCGAGCACGAAGAACAGCGCCGAAAAGCCCCAGATGAACGGCGAAGCCCAATCGATTTCGCGCAGATTCAGCGACAACCCGACCATCACGAAGAACAGCGGCGTCCACAGATGGATGATCGGCTCCATCTGCCGCTCGATGCGGTCGGAAAAGTGATCGTCCTGACGCAGGGCAATGCCGAAGGGCAGGAAGAAGCGGCGCGACAGGGCAAGACCGGCGGCGAACCCGCCGAGCAGTTCCGGCGCGCCCACCGCATGGGCCAGCCATGCGAAGAACAGCACCAGCGACACGATGGAGGTGGGGATCAGCCCCGGCAGATCGCTGCTGCGGTCGAAGCGCTGGATCAGCAGCGACAGCAACTTGGCGGCGATCGGCGCCAGCACGAAGAAAGCGACGATGAACACCAGCACCTTGCCGGTGTTGGCCAGGCTGATGCCGCCCTGGGTCGAGAACTCGTAGAGCAGCGCCAGCAGGATCACGCCCAGCACATCGTCGAGCACCGCCGCGCCCAGCACCACCTGCCCCTCCTCGCAGTTCTGCCGACGCAGGTCGGTCAGAACCCGCACCGTGATGCCGATGCTGGTGGCGGTCAGCGTGCCGCCGATGAACAGGGACACCAGCAGGGACAGACCGAAGCCCCAGTAGGCCAGTGCCGCACCAAGCAGAAACGGTGCCAGGAAACCGCCCACCGCCACCACCACCGACTTGCGACCGCTTCGCGCCAGCTGGCGGATATCGGTTTCCAGACCCACCTCGAACAGCAACAGGATGATGCCGATCTCGGCCAGCAGTCGCAGCACCTCGTTGGGCTCGATCCAGCCCATCAGGCTGGGTCCGAGGGCAACGCCAGCCAGCAGTTCACCGATCACCGACGGGGCCTTGAGGCGCATGGCCAGCTCGGCAAACAGGCGAGCGCAGAGCAGGATCAGCAACAGGGTCAGCAAAAAGTCCTGGGATTCCATGGCAGGCCGGCGTAATGGAGAAGCGCCCAGCATAGGCACTCCCTGCAAAAGATCAATCGATGGTGATGATCCTTGCCGCGTTGAGGGAATTGAACCGGGTCGAGGTGGCCGCGGTATAGGCGCCCATCATGTGCCCGATCACCAGATCACCTTCCCCGAGCTCCGGCATCGGCACATCCTCGGCAATGATGTCGATGCTGTCGCAGGTCGGTCCCGCAAGAACCGAGGGCTGCCGCTGCGGATCGTCGTTGAAGACCTGCAAGGGGTAGCGCATGTGGTCGAAGAGCTGTCCGGAATAGGAGCCATAGACCCCATCGTCGAGGTAGTACCACTGACAGTCGCCGCGACGCGCCCGTCCGGTCACGGTGGCGATGGCGGTCACTGCCGGCGCCACCAGGAAGCGACCCGGCTCGGCGATCACCGACAGGTCCTCGGGCAGGCGCTGCAGTGCTTCGCGCAATGGGCGGAACCAGCGATCCGCATCCAGCCCCTGGCCGTCGTAATCCACTGGAAAGCCACCGCCGATGTCGAGCGTGGACATCGGGTTGTCGTTATCGGCATTGACCGCTGCGATCAGCGACGCGCACTGCTCGACGGCCGCCACATGGCTGTCGGGCCTCGCGCTCTGTGAACCCACATGAAAGGACAGCCCGCGGATGTGGATGCCCTGGGCCGTGGCCGCGCGCGCCAGTTCCGGCACCTGTTCCGGCGCACAGCCGAACTTGCGCGACAGGTCAACGGCAACGCTGTCGCCGCGAAAGCTCACCCGCAGCAACACGCCGATCCGGTGACGGAACGGCAGCAGCTTGTTCATCTCCTCCAGGTTGTCGACGACAAAGGTGGTCGAGCCACCGCGCAGCGCCGCCTTGATGTGCTCGGGCTTTTTCACCGGGTGGGTGTGGATGGTCCGCCGCCCGCTGATGCGCAACGGTCGCAGCAGCTCGAGTTCCCCTTCCGAGGCGACATCGAAATGACAACCGAGCGCGGCCAGCGTCTCGATCACCGAGGCATGGGGTAAGGCCTTGATCGCGTAATACAGCGCCACCCCCGGCAACTGCCGCTGCAGCAGGCGGTACTGTGCCTCGATGCGGCTACGGCGCACCACCAGCAACGGCGACCCGTGTTCCGCCACCAGAGACTCGTAAAACTGCCGTTCCTCCGGGCTGGCACCGTAGCGGACGGGTCGCGGGCCGGGACGGTAGCCCGCCTCGCCGCTCATTGCCCGTATCCGTCGAGCGCGTCCTGCACCCAGGCCGGCAACGCAAAGCTGGCGCGGTGGATCTGCGGTGTGTAGTAACGGGTTTCCAGCCCGGCCTCACGGAAGCGCTGCTGAAGGGTCTGTTCGTCCACCTGTCTCAGCCCAGGGTCATCGCTGCCCCAGCCGAAGGCCATGATGCCGCCGTAATAGGTGGGCACGGCGGCGCTGTAGAAACTCTGGTCGGCGAAATGCCGACCCATCCGCTCACGGGTCTGGATCAGCTCGTCGAGCTGGAAGAACGGCACACCGTTCTGGGTCGCCATCACCCCGCCCGGCGCGAGTATCCGCTTGCACTGGCCATAGAAGTCTTCACTGAACAGGACTTCCCCTGGCCCGATCGGATCGGTGCTGTCGGAAATGATGACATCGAACTGCCCGGATTCGGCACCCCGCACAAACTCCATGCCATCGGAGATCACCAGCTGCAGGCGCGGATCAGTGAAGGCCCCGGCGGAATGCCTCGGCAGGTGCTGCTTCGCCATCTCGATGACCTCGGCGTCGATCTCCACCATGACGATGGATTCAATCGCCCGGTGGCGGCTGACCTCGCGCAACATCGCGCCGTCACCGCCGCCGATGATCAGCACACGGCGCGCGTGACCGTGGGCCAGGATCGGCACATGAGCCATCATCTCATGGTAGATGAATTCGTCCTTCTCGGTGGTCTGCACGATACCGTCCAGGGTCATCACACGGCCGAGAAAGGCGTTGTGGAAGATCATCAGGTGCTGGTGCTCCGTCTTGTGCTCGAAATACATCTTGTCGATGCGGAAGCACTGGGCGATGGAGTCGTAAAGGGTTTCCTGGAATTCCTTCATCGTCGGATGCCTTGCGGGTTGGGATGCCGATACCGGCAGTGTAGCGCCGGCGTATCGAAGTTGCAGCGCGGCCGTGCTCAGCGCACGACGCCGCGCATCAGGTCGCGAACCTCCATGCGGCCCGGGGCAAAGGCCTGCTTGAGCACCGGGATCGCCATCTCCGGCCGCGCATCGCCGCACATGAAGATGTCGAAGGCGGCAAAGTCGCGTTCCGGCCAGCTGTGCACGCTGATGTGCGATTCGGCCAGCACCGCGACCCCGGAAATGCCGCCACTGGGCGTGAAATGGTGCAAATGGATGTGCAGCAGGGTGGCGCCGGCGGCATCGACCGCGTCCCGCATCGCCTGTTCCATGCGCTGCAGGTCGTCGAGACGGCTGGCTTCCCACAGGTCGAGAATCAGGTGGGTGCCGGCGAATTCGATGCCGTCACGGCGAATGAAATGATCCGCGGATTCCTCGCCCTCGCTGTGGCCGGCCAGCGGCAGGCGCTCGTGGCCCGGCATGTGGATGACACAGTCCAGCGCTTCGGATGCCATCTGCTCCATTCGATTACCCTCAATCTGACACATCTCGAGAAAAATCGTGCCCGGCGGCGGCCGGACGCGGGTTGGCGTTACGCGCCGTCCGGGCCTGCGACGGCGTGAAAACGCGCGCATTCTAGTCAGAAAAAACGCCTTGGCAAGTGTTTTTTCGGAGCCTCGATCCGGGTCCGGACGAACGGTGAGAAACGGCCCGGCAATCCGTCGGGCGGGTGCCTATTTTCCCATCAGCGAACCGAGTATGCCGCGCACCAGACGCCGGCCGAGAGAGCTGCCGACGGAACGCAGGGTGCTCTTGATCATGGCCTCGGCGAAGCTCTGGCGTGAGCGCCCGCGCGGGCGGCTGGCGCGTTCCTTCCTGGCCCGTTCCTTCTCCTCGGCGAGGCGCCGCTTTTCGGCCTCCTCGGCGGCAGCCTGGCGTTCCATCTCGGCCTGGCGCTGCTCGGCCCGCTCCCTGAGCAGTTCAAAGGCGGATTCGCGGTCCAGTTCCTCGGCATAGCGGGCGCGCAGCGGCGAGCTTTCGATCAGCCGCGTGCGGGTAGCGCCATCCACCGGGCCGATCTGCGACACCGGCGGGCGGATCAGTGTCTGCTCCACCGGAGTCGGCACGCCTTCCGCGTCGAGGCCGGAGACCAGCGCCTCGCCGGTGCCCAGCTGGCCGATCACCTTGCGAATGTCGATCTTCGGATTGGGCCTGAAGGTGTCGGCCACGGTATTGATCGCCTTCTTGTCTTTGGGCGTAAAGGCGCGCAGGGCATGCTGCACGCGCAGAC